>NZ_PZJJ01000019.1 GCF_003044065.1 Alkalicoccus saliphilus | reverse complement strand
TAAGCCATTCATCATGGGCATACTCCATGAGGTAATCTTCAATCTGCGCATCCGGCACCTTTTGGCCACACTGGGTCAGGGAGTAGCCGGGGATGGGACGACCTCTGGCCTTTGTAAGGGAAATGGGTGGTATCATTATCCTCCCGGGATGGGCGGCATAATAACTCGAACGAGCAACCTGTACTAGGCTCGTGATACGAAGAATAGAAAATCCACCTTGAATCCATCGGGAAGCTGTTTGAAGCCGAAGGCTTACCGGCGGCTTTTTTTTTCGAACAGATCCCTTAAAACCGCCACTTCCAGTTCTTTTTCTCCTAGCAGCTTTAACGCCTGTTCATAACGTTTTTCCAGCTCCTGTCTGGAGAGCGGCCCCTCTTCCATCGGCAGGATTTCCCGATCCATCTCTTCCACTATCTGATTTTCATATTTGTTGATCCAGGCCCGCATCGTGGTACGGCAGATTCCCGCACTCTTGGCCGTGGTACCGATGTTCCCGGACTCCAGAGCCCGGCGGACATATTTCTTTTTGAGTTCTTCGATCGCTCCTTCTTTATCCCCCATCCCGGTTCACCTCCTTTGGTTTTACTTAGTATAAGGAACTGGTCTTACTTTGTCCAAAGGAATTAGGGGGCCGGAGAGTTATTAGCCGGATTTAATCATTATAGCCTCTCTTTTTGTCATTAAGAGCTCTATTAATCATTATAAACTGTTATTAATCATTAAAAGCCGGTCAAAGAGAGCATTTAATCATTACAGGAGGAGGATTGATCATCAAAAAAATTTTAAGAAACGGAGAACCCGGAAAGAAGGCAGGCAGACTATAGACAAATCTTTTCAAAAAGGAGACTTGTCTACAGTGGGGGAGGACCTGCTTTTAAAATACGCTGTCCACAATCAATTCTGATACATCTTCAATAAACTTCAGCTCCCTTCGTTGGAGGTGGATCAGCTGAGTGGAGGTCTCGTCGCACTTTGCGGTTTTTCCGACGGATTTTTTTTCTCGGCGCCCTGTTCCTCTTTTAACGACTGCAGCATGTAAAGAAGCCGGTCATATTCATGGGGTGTGAGCGTTTCATAGTGCTTGAGCTGGGTGCGCAGGAACTTCACCGTATCGTTGGTGATACGACCATCTTTTTTCTCCAGAAAATGAGTGGCAATGGAGCCTGTCACCATCCCAATGAGGCCGATGCCGAAGATCATCAGCACCATAGCAATCGCCCGGCCCGCCGTGGTAACCGGGGCAATATCCCCGTATCCTACGGTTGTGGCCGTTACCACCGCCCACCAGATACCGTCCATAAACGTCTCCACGTCATTTTCCAGGTAGGTAATAGGTATAGCGGAAAGAAAGATAAGGATCCCTACAGCAGCGAGCGTTTTGATCAGTCCATTCGTATGCAGAATGGAGTAAAAGGACGTGTCTTTCAACAGGCGGAGGAAGTGGATAATCCGGAAGAGCCTCACCAGTCGCGCAAACTGAAAGGTGGGATCCAGTGGAATGGCAGCAATAAAGTCAAACGGATTTCGCTTAATAAAATTTATTTTGTCCTTCACCAGAAAAAAGCGGGTAAGGACGTCCGTCAATAGAATAATCCAGACGGTGTGATCGAGAAAAGCAAGGTCGGATTCATAAAAGACGGTGGAAGCCGACCAAAAAATCAGCACCATCAGAATGGATTCGTAGATAATTAACACCTTCTGCTTCATATACAATCCCCCTTGCGCATTTGTATGGAACGTCTATCTGATTTATCGAACTCCCGTCAGAACAGACAGGGTGTTATCTTCTATTATAAGGCGGGAGGAGAAAGAGACAAACAGAAGATGCCGGGGAAATCAGGAAATCTGATGAAGTGTACAATCCCTTCCTGTAATGAACAACAGTCGTGTAATTAAGAAGTAAGCTGCACTGCTGAGCACAAACCGGCAGCAATGGGTATACAAACGCCCTGCATACTGATTGGATAAATATTTAAGAAGCGGCAAACGGCGAATGTTTGCAGGAGTTACCCTTTATATCTTCGAGCAAATGTATACTTTTCCGGCGAAAGAGTAAATCAGTACTTTTTTGGAGATACTGCACAGCGGTTTTGCTTTCAAAAGGTGAAAAAGAAGATTCAACAGTCGGGAAGCTCAGACTGTTGAACCTTTTTCTGCATTTATCCGGCATAAATACCTGATTTGAAATACTCCCACGAATAACTAGCAGCTTCTACAGTTTTCCTGTTTCCGGCCGTTCTTTCACGTCTGATGCTAATTCGGTGCAACATAAGTTTCAAACATAAATGATTCGAAGGACCCCTTGAATGAATAGTACACGACATGTACTATTGAACTAAGAAGTTCAGGGGGTGTACTAATGAATAACGATCTGCGGAGTATATATATATTATTCAGTGAAGCCATGTGGGAAATTAACGCTTATGTTGCAAAAAGAATGGAAGAAGAAGAACTCGCTCATTTTTCTAAAGAGCAGATGGAAACGCTGCGGATCATCCGGAAGCATCCGAATATATCACAGGGGGAGATCGCGAAGAATCAAGGGGTGTTCAAAACGGCGATTTCCAACAGGATAAAAAAACTGGAACAATCTCAGCTCATTACGATTGCAGCAGATAAGGATAACAGAAAAAGAACGGTCAACTTAACAAAAAAAGGAGAAGCTCTTTCATTAAAAGCAGAAGATGCCGTTTTTGGCAGTTTACATCAGCTGTTTGACGAGCAGTTTACCGAAGAAGAAATTAAGTTTTTCACAGCCAAATTAAATAAAACAGTGAACATCTTAAAAGAGGGAAAAAATGAACGCACGTAAAAAATTGATGCGAAATAAACAGAAGTGGGAAATGGTAACGAGTTATTGATAGTTGGAAGAGCTCCGCTCCAATCCTGTCTTGGAGGAACTCACCAGCTGGAACTGACGTCCGCCGGTTTTCACTTCATTTACATTTTGGAAGGACTCTTTTAAACACTTTGTTTTTCTTGAAAAGAAAGAGAGGTTTTCATTTTTACAGAAAGCTGCAGGAGACATGGGGCGACTCCGGAGCGATTCAGGCCGAGTCGAAGATTCATTCCGGCCGACCAAAGGAGGACGGAATTAGCTGAGGCCGGCCCGCTCGGAAAGCGTCCCCATGGAAACGAAAGCGGACATTCACTTTTTATTTTCAAAGCAGCCAACAATTAAAAGGAGCAAGATAAAATGACCGATAAAAAGAGAAAAGAAGACCTTCCGCAGCCGCGGACATATGGCCCGTTGATGAACCTGCCGCAAATAGATTCCCACGGCCCGGTCCAGTCGTTCGTCAAGCTGGCCGATAAGTACGGCCCGATATTCCGCATGGAGCTTCCCGGAAGAGATACCATTTATATTTCCAGCCAGAAGCTCGTGGAAGAAGTATGTGACGAGGACCGCTTTGATAAAAACGTCTGGCCGCCGCTGCAAAAAGCAAGACAGTTTGCAGGCGATGGGCTGTTTACGAGCTGGACAGAAGAAGAAAACTGGAAAAAAGCCCACAACATTTTACTGCCGAGCTTCAGTCAGCGGGCGATGCAGCATTACCACGATAAAATGGTCGATATTGCGTTGCAGCTCATCCAAAAATGGTCCCGGTTAAATGACGATGATTCCATCAACGTACCCGAGGACATGACCCGTCTGACACTTGATACGATCGGCCTCTGCGGATTTAACTACCGCTTTAACAGCTTTTACACCGAAAAGAATCACCCGTTTGTGCACTCCATGGTCGAGGCGCTGGACGAAGCAATGAGCCAGCTGCAGCGCATCGACATTCAGCAGAAACTCAGTCTGCAGAAGAAAAAAGAATTCAATAAACACATTGATACGATGTATGAACTCGTCGATAAATTAATCGAAGACAGAAGAGAAGCAGACGTGCCGGATAAAGGGGACCTCCTTTCCAGAATGCTCGAAGGAAACGACCCGCAGACCGGGGAAAAGCTCGATGACGAAAACATCCGCTATCAAATGATTACCTTTCTCATCGCAGGCCACGAAACGACGAGCGGACTGCTTTCCTTTGCGATTTATTATTTAATGAAAAATCCGGAAAAACACAAAAAGGCACAGGAAGAAGCCGAAACGGTGTTAATGGATGAATTACCTTCCTATCAGCAGGTAAGAGAATTGAAATACGTGCGTATGGTACTGGAGGAAACGCTCAGACTGTGGCCGACAGCGCCTGCCTTTTCCTTATACGCAAGAGAAGACACGACGCTTGCCGATGAATATATCATTAACAAAGGAGACTCCATCAACGTCCTTCTGCCGAAACTTCACCGGGACAAAGAAGCGTGGGGGGAAAACGTCGAGGAGTTTGTACCGGAACGGTTTGAAGATCCGTCCAAAGTACCGGAAAATGCGTACAAACCGTTCGGCAACGGCCAGCGTGCCTGTATCGGGCAGCAGTTCGCCCTGCATGAAGCGACGCTCGTGCTCGGAATGATCTTAAAAGAATTTGATTTCGTTAATTACGCGGATTACGAACTGGAAATTAAAGAAACGCTGACGTTGAAGCCGCATGACTTTACGATGAAAGTGGCGCCCCGGAAGGAAAAAGAAATCAAAGTTCCCGGCCAGGAAAAAACAGCGGCAGAAGAAAAGGACGAGGATCTGGACGCCATTGCAGAAAAAAATCATCACGGGACGCCGCTGCTCGTTCTTTACGGGTCCCAGGCAGGCACAGCGGAAGGCGTAGCGAGAGAACTTGCGGATACCGGGGAACTGCAGGGGTTTGAAACGGAAGTTTCCACGTTGAACGGCTACAAAGGCAGTCTCCCGCAGGAAGGGCTGGTTCTGCTCGTTTCCGCCTCTTATAACGGGAAGCCGACAGATAACGGAGAAGCATTTTTATCATGGCTGCAAGAAACGAACGATTCTCTTCAAGGAGTCAAGTATGCGGTATTTGGCTGCGGCGACACGAACTGGGCCAGCACGTACCAGAAAGTACCGAAACAGCTCGATAAATATTTAGAAAAAAACGGCGCCCAGCGTCTCCATGAACGGGGAGAAGGAAACGCGAGCGGAGACTTTGAAATGGATTTTAACGAATGGCAGGAAGAGCTGTGGGCTGTCGTACTGGAAGAGTTTGATGTAGCACTGGAAGAAGACGTCATGAACCAGAAAAATAAAATGGACATCGAATTTGTCACTGGCATTGCAGAAAACGCCGTCGCTAAAACACATCTCGCGAAAGAAACAGAAGTACTCGAAAACAAAGAGCTGCAGAGTGAGGAATCCAACAGGTTCACAAGGCATCTCGAAATAGCCGTTCCGCCCGGGCTCACATATGAGGAAGGCGATCACATCGCGATCATTCCTCAAAACGATCGAGAGCTCGTGGAAAGAGCATTAAAAAGATTTGATCTCAACGGAAACGATAAGATTGAAATCGAAGCGCAGGGAAGAAGCGCCGCCCATCTTCCTGTCGGTAAACCAGTGAGCATCTACGATGTATTCAGCTACAGCGTCGAACTGCAGGAACCCGCTACAAGGGAGCAGCTGAAGGAGATGGCAGAGACAACGACGTGCCCACCGCACAAAAAAGAGCTGGAAGATTTACTGGAAGAAGACAGATACAAGGAAGAAATCCAGGGTAAGAATATCTCCATGCTCGATCTGCTGGAAAAATACGAAGCATGTGAGCTGGAATTTACCCGCTTTCTTGCCCTGCTTCCTGCCTTGAAACCGAGATACTACTCAATTTCCAGCTCTCCGAAAAAACAGCCGGAAAAGGTAAGCATTACGGTGAGCGTCGTGCGCGGAAAAGCGTTAAGCGGGGAAGGGGAATACCGCGGCACCGCATCCAACTTCCTCATGAACTTAAAGCCGGGAGATGATATCGTGATTTTCTTCCGGATGCAGCGTTCGTTCCGGCTGCCGGAAAACCCGGAAACACCGGTCGTAATGGTCGGGCCTGGTACAGGTGTCGCCCCGTTCAGAGGATTCCTCCAGGCAAGAGATGAATTACTAAAGAACGGGCAGGAGCTGGGAGAAGCACATTTGTACTTTGGCAGCCGCCATGAACAGCAGGATTATCTGTACGACGACGAGCTGAAAGAGTACGAAAAAAGAGGTGCTGTAAAGCTTCACACCGCTTTTTCCAGAATGGAAGAGCAGCCGAAAACGTACGTGCAGGATCTCATGAAAGAAAATAAAGAAGAGATCATCGAACTTCTCGCAGAAAACGGCGGTCACTTCTACATCTGCGGCGAAGGAAGCAAAATGGCGCCGCAGGTGGAAAACACCTTAATAACCAGCTACTCCGAGCTGAAAGAAACATCGGAAGAAGAAGCCCGGGAGTGGCTCGATACGTTACAGGAAGAAAACAGATTCGTAAAAGATGTCTGGTAAGACGATCATTCTTTAGTGGGGCACTGGCTGAAATATAGAGAACTTAATAGAGAGCGGTCCCCATTTTTCTTATTCAGGCAGGCGCCGACTTCTCTATCTGCACACAAAACACCCGCGGTACCCCTGCCGCGGGTGTTTTTATAATTATGCGAAGTTCGACCATTCAGAAACAGCTGCATGAAACAGATTTCTCGTGGGGCATTAATGTACTTTTCATAAATGTATTCGTATGATATTTTGATAGGAATTATCCCGTAACTAAAATCACAAAATAATCTAGACCTTTCTTATGTGAGAAGGTACGGGAACGAATAAAGGAGAATCAGTTATAAAACCCGTTATCCTTTCGGGCTCTTTCAGAAAGGAATTGATCAAAGTGCAAATCATAGCAGCTCCAGATTCTTTTAAAGGCTCTCTGTCAGCCGGGGATATATGCCAAGCCGTAAAGCGCGGCATAGCCAAAGTGGACGACACCGTGGACGTCGTTTCTCTTCCCCTGGCCGACGGCGGGGAAGGAACAAAAGAAAATATGGTCCTTTCCACAAGCGGAAAATTGATCGAAACCGAGGTGGAGGACCCTCTCGGAAGAAAGATCGCCGCTTCCTACGGCATACTCGGGGATGAAAAAACGGTCGTGATCGAAATGGCCAGCGCTTCCGGAATAACCCTTCTGACGGACGAGGAAAGAGATCCCCGGATAACAAGCAGCAGAGGAACAGGCGATTTGATCATCGACGCGCTGAACCGGGGATACCGGGACTTTGTAGTGGCGATCGGAGGAAGTGCCACCAATGACGGCGGTACAGGCATGTTGGAAGCTTTAGGAATGAAGTTTCTGGACAAGGACGGAAACAAGCTCAAAGGCTCGGGCGGCAGTTTGAAACACATTCATTCCATCGACGAGCATTCCCTCGATCCACGCCTGAAAGAAGCCCGTTTTGTTATAGCGAGTGACGTAACAAATCCGCTCTGCGGGGAGAGAGGTGCTTCCCACGTCTTTGGTCCGCAGAAAGGAGCTTCCTATGAACTGGCAGAAGCGCTGGATCAAGGAATGCAGAACTACGCCGGGGTCATAAAATCTCAAAAAAATATTGATATTACCGATCAGCCGGGGGCGGGAGCTGCAGGAGGAATGGGCGCAGCGCTGCTCGTCTTCCTGGAAGCTGACATGCAGTCGGGCATTGACGTCGTCATGGAAAAAATCAATTTCGAAGAAAAAATTAAAGGCGCCCGGATGATAATTACCGGGGAAGGCAGCCTGGATGAGCAGACGCTTTCCGGAAAGGTGATCGCAGGCGTCGGGAAAATCGCCCGAAAACAAAACGTTCCCGTCACGGCTTTGTGCGGCAAACTGGACCTGTCGTATGAAGACATCCAGTCGCTTCATGTAAACAGCGCGTTTTCCATTATGAGAGAGCCGTGTTCACTGGAAAAAGCTTTTGAAGAAACAGCCTACTGGGTGCAGGAGCTAGCCGCCCATATTTACAGGCTATCCTCGATATAATAACAAAGCCGCTAAGATAAAAGGGAATGTCCCATAAGGGAGGAAGCACGGTTTTACAAGGACCAAACCCTGTCAGATCGAAATTTATCTGACAGGGTTTCCGGCTCCACTCGTGCTTTTCAGGCTGCCTCTGTGAATCTTTTGAGACAGCCTCATTTAACTTTACCCGCTCTCTTTCCTAAATCACCTGCCAGAAATAAAAGATCCAGGAAAGCACAAGGCCTGCTAAGGCAAACAGCGTGTAGTGAATTCTTCCCGGCAGGCGCCAGTACGATTTAATCCATGCTGCGATGGCAAATACCGCAGCGGCAAGAGCAGAAAAAACAATACCGTAAGAAACGATGAGATCAAGAACCTCGGCCCATGCGGGTAAAGAAGAGTAGGCGGATTCCGGCAGGCCGTATACCGGATCCGGCTCGCTTTCCATAAGAAACTGAATCACAAAACCGACAGTTAACGCGCCCAGTACGGCTCCTGTCCATCTGGCCCAGACAGCTCCCGGCTTTCGTGCCGGCAGGGTCTTTTTCTTCCGCAATTTAAGAATCCCCGCTTTAACGAGCCAGTACACGAAGCTTCCAATAATAAACACCACGGATAAAACAAGAGCCGCAATCGTCACGCTGAACGTTTCGTACCACGCTGCTTTGGAGTAGCTCATCGGCCCGTGACCGAGAAGCATGGTTTTCCCGTGGGGATCGGTGGAAAAAACAATTGTCCGAAAGTCTTCGCCGAAATCCTGCCGCCCGTTTTCCCTGATTGCCTCATACACTCCCGGTTCCACTTCGGAATAACGGTTCGATTCGCCTCCGAGAGAAACGGTTAAAAAGCCGTCTTCGTCTGTATCCACCTGAACCACCCCGAATACAAGACTTAAAAATCTATCGACTGTCGTAAACGAGCGGCGGTTCTGATGATATTCCCCACTGTACGCTTCCGCGTTTTCCGATACGACAGGCTCCGGCTGGTCTGTTTCTTCCTCAGGAAAGTACTGGTCCATAAACCGGCTGAATATGTCTCCATTCGCAGGGTGGGCGCCGCCGCTGTGGGAAATAAAAAATCCAGTTTCCTCTTCCGGAATAAGGTAAAAAGCGGTATTAAACAGCATCGTGCCGCCGGGATGGTGAAAGATGTCCCGGCCGTTTGTCGTCGTATGGATAAAGCCGTGGGCCGTCCCGTTCAGGCGGGGGTGAACGGTAAACTCTTCCGTAAACATTTCCTCCACCGTTTCCTCTGCAAGGATTCTTTCCCCATCCAGCTCTCCTTCCTGGAGGTAGGCGAGCATAAAGCGGGCCATGTCCGCAGCGCTCGAACTCATACTGCCGGCCGGCTCCTGCATATATTCAAAACCGCCTTCCAAAAATTCTCCGTCCACATACCGGTACGCTCCGGACATATCGTCTTCCAGGTTCGGCGGCAGGGGCTGGCGGAACGAACTGTTTTCCATGCCGAGTGGTTCATAAATGTTTTGTTCCACGTAATCGGCGTAAGGCATCCCGGAAACCACCTGCACGATATAGCCGGCGAGGGCGGCGCCGTAGTTGGAATAAGCCGGAACGTCCCCTGATGGGAAAACTCTTGCGGGTCTTTCTTCCCGGACGTAGTCCTCGAGAGGAGGCAGATCTTCTGCGGAGATGGCAAACACTTCGGTCATGTAGTCTTCAAACCCGGGAGTATGTGACATCAGATGCCTGAGCGTGATCGGTTCGGTCTCCCCGCGGTCCTGTCCATATTCCAGATGGGAGGGGATCTCAAAGTCGAGGTATTCATTAATGTCTGTATCGAGATCGAGTGCTCCCTCTTCCACGAGCTGCATGACAGCGGTCCACGTAAACAGTTTGCCGGTCGAGCCGATGCGGAAAAGCGTCGTCTCCGGCTGGACGGGGGCACCGCTTTCCAGGTCCGCCGCCCCGTATCCTTTAGCTGTGACGATTTCCCCGTCAGAAACGACAGAAAGCGTCAGGTTGGCAATGTGCCATTCCTCCATCTGCTCCTGCACTACTTCGTCCAGAAAACTCTCCAGCTCTTCCGGCTCTAAAGAAGAGGCAGAAGTTCCAGTCGGCAGGCTCACAGCAGCCAGGAAAATGAGGCAGACAAGCAGAAAGATCCATTGTGCTTTCACTACGTTCACTCCTCTCATTCTATAGAGCAGACAGGTTTGCAGCTGAGGAAAGGTGCTTCTAGTTCCATTATATTCCTAACGAAGGCTTTTAAAAACAACTATTTTATTTCTGGATTCAACTATCGCTCCGCGGTATATGGAGTCCGTTTTAAAAAACTCCCTGACTCCCCGCAGACTCCATAAGTCCGGGGCGGGAGGGGAGGCTTGGAGAATAACAACAGCGGATGACGGCAGGGATAAAAACAAAGAAAACCGCGCCGATGGCCAGCGCGGTTCCCTCTTTGGTCATGTGCTTTCTTTTCTTTCAAAAGGCTTTTAATGAGCCAGCATTTCTTCACGGATTTCTTCTTCATCCATGTGTGCGGGGTAGTATGTCGGCCAATTTGTCACCTCTTCCAGGAGCTGCTCTCTATCCTCTCCCCAGTAAAGATGAAAGTGATGAGCATCTGTCGGGAAAATAGCATGGTCGCTGAACTGAATAAATTCGGGCATTCCCTCATCACCGTCGTCTTTAGCAAATATATACCGGACTCCGCGGTTTCCTGCTTCATAAGTTAAGACTTCATATCCGTCGTATGCATAAGAGGCTTCCATTTCACTTTCATCCGTATAGAAAGTAAAGGTGTCATCCTGAATATCGATGTAATCTACATCCGTTTCGTAGCCTGTTTCATAATAAGACGTATATTCTTCCGCTGTCATGGACTCATCTTCTTCTGCTTTTTGTTCCATTACCGGATCCAGCTCTCCTTCCATAAGGAATGGATAAACAGACTGCCATTCGCCTTCCCAGTCGGACAGCTCCCGGTCTTCAATCTGTTCGTCGTCGAAGTATCCGTCATAGATAGCCTGATCCTCTTCGTCATGGTCGTGGTCATGATCATGATTATGATTATGATCGTTTTCGTGGTCGTGATTTTCTTCGTGGCTATGATCGTTTTCATGATCGTGCTTGTGATTATCCTCATGATCGTCCTCATGACTGTGATTATTTTCATGGTCACGGTTTTCTTCTTCAAGGGCATCGTCTGCATTATTATTCTCTTCATTTTCAGCTGCTGCGTTGTTTGTCTGTTCTTCATTGGCTGAAGCTTCTGCATTATTGTTTTCCTCAGTACCGCAGGCTGTGAGCACTAACGCTAACATGGAAGCTGAAAGTAGAAATGACTGTTTTTTCATATGTATAACCTTCCTCTCAAATCGTAATCATTACGATTAGTAAGTATAAACATAATTTCACAATGTTTCAAGGGAAAGTGGAAAAGTTTTTCTTCATTTTGTAAAAGACCTCCTTCAAAGCATAAAAAAAGCAGCATGGGACGGTGCCTTGCTGCTTTCTATCAAATCTTCTATTGTATGATTTCGTAAAGGCACTTCTCAGCAGGGCTCGTTTACTGGGATCCCCATCCGCCGTCGACGATCATTGCTTGTCCAGTAAAGAAATCAAATTCGTCGGTACATAAAAACAGCACCATACTGGCAATTTCATCCGGACGTCCGAGACGGTTGGCAGGAAAACTGCTTTCTCATTCCGGGGGTAATATCTGCGAGGATCGGCGTTTCAATGATCCCCGGGGATAGTGCATTTATTTGGACGTTTCTTCCGGCATAATCCATAGCGGCCTGACGGGTTATGGAGACAACTACGCCTTTCGATGCAGAATAACTCGGGAGCCCGGTAAGGCCGATATGGGCAGGCAGGGAGGCAATGTTAACGATTTTACCCGATCCCTTCTCTACAAAATGGGGCAGCACCGTTTTCATACCGAAATTTTCTTTGGCAGGCAGTTATTCCAAATTGACGGCTATCCTATGATACATTTAAACAGACATCTTTTAGTAAAATCGAGACAGAAAGAAACCTCACAAAAAAAGAAGCACACGTCATACCAGGGGAGCACACCCGATTTGAAAACAAAATTGATCTTTGCCCTTTTAGTAATCACAACAACGAGCCTGATGGGGTCTTCCTTTGCCGTTGCTAAAATCGGCCTCGAGTACGTGTCGCCGCTGCTGCTTGTCGGTATCCGCTTTACGGTGGCGGGAATACTGATGGCCGCTTTCGTGCTGCTGTTTCAAAGAACACATCCGAAGCGGGCGGCGGACTGGCTGAAGATGGCCGTTGTCGGGGCGGTACAGACCGCAGGCGTCATGGGAGCGATCTTTTTAAGCCTTCGTACGATTACCGCCGGGGAGTCCGCGATTTTAACGTTTACGAACCCGCTTCTCGTCGTCATTTTCGGCACGCTCCTGATGGGCGTGCGCTACCGGAGATTTCAGTGGTGGGGAGTCTTTATCGGCTTTACCGGCGTATTTATTACGATGGGCGCCCATCTTGATCTGGAAATCGGCACGCTGTTCGGTTTTGCGGCCGCTGTTTCGTGGGCGGTCGGCACGCTTTTGATTAAAAAGTGGGGGATGCTGTTTGACACGTGGGTATTAACTGCGTACCAGATGCTGTTCGGGGGACTGATTCTGCTTTTCGGCAGTGCGCTGCTCGAGGACGCGCTGCTCATCTTCAACCCGGTCTCCATCTTCGTGCTTGTATGGCTGGCCATTCCTGCGTCGATCATTCAGTTCGCCATCTGGTTTTTTCTGCTGAAAAAAGGCCACCCGGGCAAAGTGAGTGCGTTTTTGTTTCTCGCACCGTTTTTCGGGGTCCTTTCCGGCTGGCTGCTTCTGGACGAAACGGTCGGCTGGTCGCTCGTCCTCGGCGGAGCGCTTATCTTCTCCGGCATTTTCCTTGTCAACTGGCCGGTGAAAGAAGGAAAATAAAACTATACAGAAACCCTGAGAATTTATAAAAAAGGAGCTGCAATGCCTTGATCACACCCGTACATCCCGTGTTCGGAAGCCGGCCGGGGAAAAAACAGAGAGAGCTGTTTCAAACGTTTGATAACTATGAGGACGGAAAGTTTGTATACCGGGGTCCGAAGAAAAATCCTCCGCCCGTGCCGGAGCTGCTTTCCGGAGGGAAAACGAGTCCGGAAGCTCCCATTCCCGTGCCGGAAATCGACTGGAAGGAAATAAACTCGGGAGAAGACCACCTCGTCTGGCTCGGCCATTCATCGTATATTCTTCACCTGGACGGGAAGAAAATTCTGCTCGACCCGATGCTCGGACCAATCGCCTCCCCGATCCCTTTTCTCGGGCCGAAGCGCTACAGTGAAGATATTCTCGGGATAACCGAAGACATGCCGGAAGTGGACGCGGTGTTTATTACCCACGATCATTATGACCACCTCGACTACCCGTCGATCCGTCAGCTGAAAGACCGGGTCGGCCGCTTTTTCGTCCCGTACGGCGTCGGCAGTCATTTAACGCTGTGGGGCGTCGACAAAGAAAAAATTACCGAGCTGAACTGGTGGGAGGAGACGGAATTTGAAGGCCTGACGATCGCCTTGACGCCGTCAAAACACTTTTCGGGACGAGGGGTATTCAACCGCAATACTACGCTTTGGGGCGGCTGGGTCATTCTTGGAACACAGACGCGTTTTTACACGAGCGGGGACGGCGGATACGACAGGCATTTTAAAGAAATCGGCGACAAATACGGGCCGTTTGATATCGCGATTATCGAAGGCGGCCAGTACAACAAACGCTGGCCGTGGGCGCATATGTTTCCGGAGCAGGCGGTGCAGGCCCACATCGACAGCAAAGGCAGGCAGATGATGCTCGCGCACTGGGGTGCCTTCACCCTTTCCCAGCACAGCTGGACCGAACCGATCGAGCGGGCGTTAAAAGCAGCGGAAAAAAACGAAGTAAACCTGCTCGCCCCGAGAATCGGGGAAACGGTACAGTTAACCGGGAAGCGCAGCCTGCCGGCGGATAAATGGTGGGAAGGAAAGCTGTAACCGGACGTTCTCTGTCCATCATCACCTGAAAATTATACGCAGAAAGCCGGTCGGACCGGCTTCTTGTCGCATCTTCAGAAATTTTACATTATTTTCATGTTGAAAGAATGGTATAATAAGTTAATTTATTAACGAAGCTGTCTCATCACAGAAGTTCAGGAAAAAACTGATCACTGCAGCAGTGTGGTGCGGCGGATGATTTTTTTTAAATACACGAAACGGGGGATGGCACGGTGTAAGAATGAGGTAACATGCGCTTCTCTCTTATGTTGTATATCCAGTATTCTGTGTGAAATAAAAAAGAGTTATCTATCCTGGAGGATGAATAATGAACATGAAATTCATGTCAGCACGAACGATCAAGCGTGAAACAAAGGGCGTATCGAAAACCCCGCCTCAGAAGCCCCGTTGTTTGAAACAAGTTCTCTGCAGTGATAAAGCGGGGAATGAAGGATGCTGATGGCGGTATTGACGCTGCTGCTCGGAATTCTCGTCATTCTTATTATCATTGCTGCCAACGGGTATTTCGTCGCCCAGGAGTTTGCCTACATGTCGGTCGACCGTTCCCGGCTGAGTGTCCTGGCCAAGGAAGGCGACAAAGCAGCGGAACGGGCATTGGCGGTCACACGCCGGACGTCGTTTATGCTTTCCGGTGCTCAATTAGGCATTACGGTGACGGGGCTGCTCGTCGGGTACGTGGCAGAACCGCTTGTCGGACAGAGTCTCGGCTTATTGCTCGGCGGGGTGGGAGTGCCTGCTGCGGTGAGCATTTTCGTCGCTACTGTTCTGGCGTTGGCTGTGTCGACGATAGTACAGATGATTTTTGGCGAGTTGTACCCTAAAAACCTGGCGATTGCCAAACCCGAACCGTTAGCTCTGAAGCTTGCCCAGTCGACGAATATATATTTAGGGATGTTCGGATGGTTGATTAAAATCTTTGATGGTTCAGCCAATCTGTTTCTGCGGCTGTTAAAAATCGAGCCGGTCCATGATATCGACAGCAGTGCCACAGCGCGCGACCTGGAGTATATCGTAGCTGACTCCCGGGAAAGCGGGGATCTGCCTAAAGACTTGTCCATTATGCTCGACCGTATTCTCGATTTTCCGCAGCGGGACGTGGAGCACGCCATGATTCCCCACTCGCGTGCGGACACGGTCGAACCGGACGTCCCTGTCGGTGAAGTAAGGTCTTTGATGGCGAAAGCACACACCCGCTATCCGGTCGTAAACAGCGACGACGAACCGGTGGGCGTCGTGCATCTTACCGATGTTTTGTCCTCGTCCTCAGCGGATGATGCTCCGATTCATACCATTATGCAGCGCCCGCTGATTGTTCCTGCCTTAATGTCTCTGCCGGAAGTGCGGAAGCAGATGATCGATTCGCAAAACGACATGGCCTGTGTCATCGATGAGTACGGTGGATTTACCGGGCTGTTGACGTTGGAAGACCTGGCGGAAGAAGTATTTGGAGAAATTTCGGATGAGCACGACAGCGACCTGCCGGAAGTTATCGAATCCGGAGGGGAAGGAGTGTGGCAGATGAGTGGGGATGTGCACGTCGACGAGGCGGAGCGCGAAATAGGCCATCATATGCCGCGCGGGGATTTTGAAACAGTAGCGGGAATGCTTATTGCGCACTGCGGCACTCTGCCGGCCCTTAATGAGACGATAAGAATCGAGCTGCCGGAAGATCCGGCCGATCTCGTACACGTGGAGCCCGTCCGCCGGTTCCTCGAAGTGCAGGTAATCGAGATAGATAAATGGGTTCCTACTTTAGTGCAAATAACGCTCGATGAATCGCAGGATAATATGGAAGCGGCATCGCCTGCAGATCAGATTGGGAGAGGAAACGAATGACGAACCCCTGGATTATTTTAAACGTCACCACCGCTCTTATTGCTTTAAGCGCATTTTTTGTCATTGTGGAATTTTCCCTTCTTGGCGCCCGGCGCCACCGTCTGGAAGAAGCGGCGGTTTCCAGCCGGGGGGCCCGGGACGCCCTGCGCTCGGTGAATGAGCTTACGATTACACTCGCCGGGGCCCAGCTCGGAATCACCGTATGCACGTTCGCTCTCGGAGCGGTAACGAAACCAGCTGTCGATGCCTGGTTTTCGCTGTTCTTTGCTCAATGGGGGCTCCCATACTGGCTCACGGATGGTACTTCCTTTGTATTGGCCCTGCTGATTGTTACTTTTCTGCATCTCGTCATTGGAGAAATGGGACCGAAATCGTGGGCGATCGCCCACCCTGAAGTTTCCGCCAGGCTGATCGGTGCGCCCGCCCGGTTATACATCTGGACCCTGCGGCCGATGCTTGTATGGATCAACAATATTGCCAATCGTCTCGTGAAAGCTTCGGGTATCGAGCCGGTTAACGCCGCTGCGGTCGGCGGGCATGATGCGGCGACGATCCGCCATCTGGTGGAACACTCGGCAAATGTCGGGTCGCTTCAAGCTTCTCTCCGAAAACCTATTTCAGGAGCTCTTGATCTGAAAACGCTGCGGGTGGCGGACCTGCTCCCAAAAGACATCCCCCCAACAACGGTCGGTGTGGATGCCACAGTGGAAGACGTGCAGAAGGCTACGGAACGAACGGGTCATAAACGTGTTCTTCTTATGGACGAAGACGGACGAATTCCGAGTATCATCCATGTGCGCGATACGCTCCTCGAGCCGGGAGACCGCCCGGCAGGAGAACTTGCGCGTCCGTCGTTTGTCCTGCAGTCGGATGTGCTTCTGCACGAATCGCTTACCAGCATGCAGCAGTCCAGGGAGCAGCTCGCTGTCGTGATGGAAGGGAAAAAGTTTCTAGGTGTCATTACGATTAACGATTCCTTAAACAATGTGCTTTCCGCCATGGATGAAAAATAACCGTGTCCCGTAAATTTTTACAGCTGAAAATACAAAAAATTTCCGTAAAGGGTCAAGCGGTAGGCGGAAAGAGCCGCGGGGATTCCCGCTGAACAGAGCTTAAACAGAACCAAATAAAAAAGGCAGGCGTCCAGCGTATGTATGGATTTATCGTAAATAAAACCGCAGGCAGTGGAAAAGGGCACACAACGTGGAAACAGATTGAACGTGCCCTCGAAACAAAAAAAGAGCCGTACCTCATGTCGTTTACAGAAACCTCCCGGGATGCTGTCCGCCGGACAAACGAACTGCTGGAGAGCGGCGTAAAAGCCGTCGTCGTTGTCGGGGGAGACGGCACCGTCAGCGAAGCGGCGGAAGCTCTCGTCCATACCAGCATTCCGCTTGGCATCATACCTGCCGGCTTCGGCAACGATATAGCGAGAAGCGTCGGTATCCCGGGAAACGTGTCCCAGGCGCTTGACCGCGTATTTGCCGGAAACCCGAAAAAAATAGACGTTCTTCAGCTCGGGGACAGATACTGCCTGACAGTCGCGGGTATCGGCTTTGACGGAGAGGTGGCCAAAACAGTCAACGAAGCATCGTTTAAAAAATGGTTGAACGTTTTAAAGCTCGGGCGGTTAGTGTATGCTGCCAGCGTGTTCCGGGTGTTAACATCATTCAAGCCGGTCGACGTGACGCTCACCATCGATGGCAGCAAGCAGCAGTTTTCCGACGTCTGGCTGACAGCGGTGGCAAACGCTCCGAACTACGGCGGCAACATACGCATCTGCCCGGCAGCCGTAAATGATGACGGGCGGCTCGACATCTGCGTCCTTCACAGTACACACAAATGGCCGCTTCTTCGTCAGCTCCCAAACATATTTACAGGAAAGCACAGTGCAAATGAACATATCAGCTTTTTGAAAGGGAAGAAGATCCTCGTAGAAGCCGACGTTCCCCTGCTCGTCCAAAGCGACGGGGAAGTAGTCGGAGAAACCCCGGTGGAAGTGCAGACAGCCGCAGAAGCGCTTCTCGTTTTATGAATCACAGCGTGTCAGAGCGGGGATAACTTTTCCCGGCCGGACAGGCTTTCTATTTTCTTTACAGAAAAAAGAAAACCTTCTATACTGAGTGTAATCAGTAAAATAGTTCCAGTTACTGCAAAGAGGAGGAGCGGAAGTGGGAACAAATCTTAAAAAAGATGAAGACGACTCCGGCGTAAGGGAAGCATTTAGAGGGCTCTTTGTTGGTTTAGTAATGATGACCGCCGCCGTTCTCCTGACCCACTTCTTTTTAGGCATGCCGATCCTGCAGTAATCTTCTCCATAATACAAACCAGATAGTTTTACTAAAAAGGCACGTTTTTATACGAGGATCCAGTCAGGCGCTATGCTTGGACTGGATTTTTTTCGCACCCGGATCTTTGTGTTCACGCTACGGAAAAATACTTTCTTCTCACATAATCTTTTTTAAACGTGTCACAGCTTCTGGAATATCCTTCTCGTCGATCGCCGCAAATCCGATAACTAAACTTATATGACCCGGCTTCTCATCGGCAGCTTCCGAAAGCTTAAATCGTTCGAGCATATACAGCTCCAGCTTTTCCTTTCGGGCACGGTTTTGAAATTCTTCAACGGACTTTTCTGTTTGAATCTCAGCCAGGAAATGCAGACCCGCAGGAATATCACGAATATGAATACGGCTGCCGAGTACCCGGTGCAGTTCTGTAATCAGGAGGGTTCTTTTCTCCTCATAGCGGTGATTCATCCGTTTTAAATGTCTTTCATACATTCCTGTTTCAATAAAATAGTGAAGCGTAAACAGACTGATGGCGTCCGTGCCGGGAATCCAGTGATCATAGATGGTCCGGTAGCGTCTCAGAAGCGTTTCTGGAAGGACCATATAGCTGATGCGGAAGCCCGGGCCGAGCGTTTTGGAAAACGTACCCATATACACAACGTTCTGATTCCTGTCGAGGCTCTGAAGAGAAGGAATGTTATCCGTCCCGTACTTAAATTCACTGTCATAATCGTCTTCTATAATATAGCGCCCCTCCTTGAGGGCTGCCCAGTTCAACAATTCAATCCGGCGCGAAATCGGCATGATCGTTCCCGTGGGAAACTGGTGGGAGGGGGTAATGAATAAAGTATCCGGCGAAATTTTTTTAACCTCTCCCATATGAATTCCTTTCTCATCAAGACCAATGGGGGCGGTTTCGATGTTTAACTGTCGGAGCAGTTTGTAGACACGGGTATAACCGGGGTTTTCAATACCGAAGCGGATATGCTCCGGATGAAGGCTGACAAACTGCTGAAGAAGCGCCTGGGTACCGCTGCCGAGGACAATCTGCTCTGGTTCGCATCGTACGCCGCGTGTACGGGAGATAAGGCGGGCTATCGTTTCCCGGACTTTGTAAGGCCCCTGGGGACCGGGCACTTCTGCAATGTCTGTTTTATGATGGGCCAATGCGGAACGCTGGCATGACGCCCATTCCTTAAAGGGAAACCCGCTCAAATCAGAGGACATATGGGAAAGGCTCAGCCATCCGCTTCGGTCCACTTCTTTTTCTTTTAAATCTTCCTCCATCGGCGAAGAGGCAGCGGCATGTTCGATAAACTGATCCAGTGATTCCACGTAGTACCCGGATCGCTCAATCGTATATATGTAGCCTTCTGCCAGCAACTGTTCATAGGCAGAGGAGACAGAGTTAACGCTGACCTGCAGCTGCTCTGCAAGCTGCCGCTTGGACGGCAGTTTTTCATTGACCTGCAGGCGTTTTTCCAGCAGCTGCGTCTTTAATTTCTTATAAATCTGCTGATACACATGTTCGTGACGGCTGTCTTTATCAATCGTAAAAAAAATCATCGGTTCATCCTTCCATCTGGTACCTTCTAAAAAACAATACTGGTTCTTTTTATTGTACCAGAACTCAGTTAAGATTACCGTAGAATTAAAAGGAGGGGAAGAACATGACGAGAACAGAAGAGCTGATTGAAAAACGGAAAAAGTATGTACCGAGAGCCATTGGTAACGGAAACCTGAACGTGGCTGCCCACGCAAAAGGAGCAACAGTGACCGATGTCGAAGGCAGGGAATGGATCGACTTTGGTGGAGCAATTGGTACCCTGAACGTAGGACACACCCATCCGAAAGTGACAGAAGCGGTGAAAAATCAGGCGGATAAATTTCTCCATCCTGGATTTAATGTCATTATGTATGAAGGATATATTGAGCTTGCAGAAAAGCTGTGTGAACTTACGCCGGGGAGTTTCAGCAAACAGGCGATGATGTTCAACTCCGGAGCAGAAGCAATAGAAAATGCGGTAAAAGTAGCCCGGCGCTACACGAACCGGCAGGCAGTTGTTACGTTTGCCCGCGGCTACCACGGCCGGACGAACCTTACGATGGGGATGACGAGCAAAGTTAAGCCGTACAAATTCGGGTTCGGCCCGTTTGCCCCTGAAATCTACCAGGCTCCATTTCCTTATCCATATCGTAAGCCGGAAGAAATGACAGAAGAAGCGTACGTGGATCACGTAATCGAAGAATTTAAGGAGTATTTCATTACAGCCGTAGCCCCGGAAACAGTCTCCTGCGTCGTGATGGAGCCTGTCCAGGGAGAAGGGGGCTTTATCGTTCCTCCGAAAAAGTTCGTTCAGTTTGTCGCTGATTTCTGTAAAGAACACGGCATCGTTTTTGTAGCAGACGAAATCCAGACAGGTTTCGGCCGGACCGGAAAACTTTTTGCGATGGAACATTTTGATGTGGAACCGGATCTTATGACGATATCTAAATCCCTGGCAGCGGGGCTTCCGCTGAGCACAGTCGTCGGCCGGGAAGAAATTTTAAGCGTTCCCGGACCCGGAGAGCTCGGTGGCACGTTTGCCGGCAACCCGGTAGCCTGTGCGGCAGCTTTGACGGTGATCGACATTTTTGAAGAAGAGAAACTTGCAGAAAAAGCGGAAAAACTCGGCCAGCGTCTGGAAGACGTATTCAGCCGGCTTGCAGAAAAGTACGACTGCATCGGCGAATTCCGCCGTCTCGGAGCGATGGCCGCCGCTGAAATCATCACGGATCAGAACACGAAAAACCCGGATAAAGATAAAACGGCTCAGATTGCACGCTATGCGAATGAAAATGGCCTGCTGCTTCTTTCGGCGGGTGTCAAAGGAAACGTTATCCGCTTTCTCGCTCCGCTTGTGATCACAGAAGACGAGCTGGAAAAAGGAATCCGCATTCTGGAAGACGCATTTGCTCATCACGGATAAAAATAGAGGAGGGAAACTATGACGACCATTGCCGTAAGAAACCCGGAAAACGGAGAGCTTATTCAGGAACTTTCCGCTCATACAGAAGAAGAAATCAACAATACGATCGTCCGAGGACACGAAGCTTTTGCCTCCTGGTCCAAAACCGATGCCCATACCCGGGCCGGTCTTTTGAAAAAATGGAGCGCTTTGATCCGGGAAAACGTCGACGCGCTCGCTGAACTCGTGACAAAGGAAAACGGCAAGCCGCTGAAAGAAGCGGCCGGCGAAATTAACTATGCCGCAAGCTACCTGGACTGGTACGCGGAAGAAGCGGTACGCGTTTATGGACGTACCATTCCTTCCCCCTCCACGGAAAAGCGGATCATGGTGAGCCGTCAGCCGGTGGGGCTGGTTGCAGCCATTACACCGTGGAATTTTCCGGCGGCGATGATGACCCGTAAAGCAGGACCGGCTCTTGCCGCTGGATGTACCTTCATCATAAAGCCGGCAGATGAAACGCCGCTTACAACGATCCGTCTGATTGAACTGGCCCATGAAGCGGGCTTTCCTGAAGCAGCCGTTCAGTACGTACTGGCCGACGGACCAGTCGTAGGGAAAATGTTTACGGGAAGTAAGCATGTCCGAAAAATCACCTTTACCGGTTCCACGGAAGTAGGCAAGCTGCTTATGCGTGACAGCGCCGATACGGTCAAGCATGTGACGATGGAGCTTGGAGGGCACGCGCCGCTGATTGTCGCGGAAGACGCGGATCTCGATTATGCGGTAACCCAGACGATTGCTTCCAAGTTTCGTAACGCCGGTCAGACATGCATCTGCGCCAACCGGGTGCTCGTCCATGAAAACGTGGCGGACGCTTTTACAGAAAAGCTCACGGCAGCTGCAGCGAAACTGCAGGTCGGAAGCGGAATGAAAGAAGGAACGGATATCGGTCCGATCATTAACCAAAAAGGCTACAATAAAATTATTAACCAAATTGAAGACGCCGTGGACAAAGGAGCGGAACTTGCTCTTGGTAAAACGAGTGGGGAAGAAGGAAAGAACGGAGGCTATTTTGTCCAGCCGACGATTCTCACCGGGGTAAAGCAGGACATGACGATCATGAAGGAAGAAACGTTCGGTCCGGTCGTGCCGGTGACCACCTTCCGTAACTTGGATGAGGCAGTAGCCATTGCCAACGATACACCTTATGGCCTGGCCGCCTATTTCTTTACGAACGACTACCGGACGGGCATGTATCTGCATGATCACCTCGATTACGGGATCATCGGCTGGAACGACGGTGCCCCATCCGGTGCCCACGTGCCATTTGGCGGCATGAAAGAAAGCGGAATCGGCCGCGAAGGCGGATCCGAAGGGATCGAGCCGTACCTTGAAACAAAGTATTTGTCGATCGGCGGGTTAAAATAAACACTCATTGAAAGGGACTATCCGCTGTGGAGAAGTCCCTTTCAGCCTGTTTATAAAGTGTTTTTTATACAGGCCTATACGTTTCCTTGCTTCCGCCTCCACAGGACGCTTTCCGGGCGGGCCGGCTTCAGCTAATTTCTTCCTCTCACTGCTCGGAAGAAATGGATCTTCCGCTCGTCCTTCATCGCCCTGGAGTCGCCTGCTGCAGCTCCAGCAGGAAATCAAAAAGAAGTTTCCTCTCCTGAAAAGTGTGTGGATACTGTTCGTTCTTTCATCAAGGAGATGCTTTTTCCTCCAAAACGTCCGGCGGGGACGCCGGTGGGATTGAGCGAAGTCGGAAGATCCTTTTCAACGCCGGAGGGCAAACAGCTGACGGCGAGCCCCACGGCAGGGCTTAGCGCAGGAGAAAGCTGTACGCTCAAAAGAATTATTATTCTGAAATTAAGACTTAATCAACATTCTGACAAGGCCTCCGTTGCAGACGGAGGCCTTACCGTTGGCTTGTCTTCAGCTGACTTTTACGAAAGCAGATCTTCAGATTATCTGCTAGTATGTTTTAAAAAATAAACGGATGAAATGGATTCGTATTCTCACAGTTCTTGAATGGTTGGTTGCTTTTCCAGTACGGCGTCTGGGTTCGTTCAAGCCTTTAATATCTTCTTCAAAAAAAAAATCTATGTCAAAGTTCGCTGACGCCTGAAGAAAAACTTCGCTTTCAATTGGACTGCCGTGGAGGGAATTTCCGGGTAGGCTGCGCTCTGTGAGATCTCCAATCTTCTCTTCCACGGGCCGGTTTTGCTTCATTTTTTCTTCAAGGAAAAAGAAATGATTCTGCTTTTCATGAACGCTGCTCTTTATTCTGTAATAACCGGTGCCAAGGCGATTTTTCGAGACGCCTGCGGAAAAAGAAAGCGTGAAGATCCTCCCGGACGGAAGGAGGGGATAGCTGAAGGCTTTCTCCGCGGCAAGCGAAGAAAAAAGAGCCGCAGGCAACTCTCAATAATCACCTAGAGCTTTAATAGACCAAAAAGAAAAATAAAGAAGTTCCCTTGTTCTATCAAATACGGAATTCCAAACTGTCCGCTTTTATAAATGGAAAGGGACTGCCCGGCATCGAGGCAGTCCCTTTTTTCTTATTACTGTTCGTTGCGTCTTTTCTGCAAAGCCACTAGCGTAATCATTTCGTAGGCTACGGCGGCAGAGAGACCGGCAGTAATATCTCCGGTGTCGTAGGCCGGAAGCACTTCCACTAAGTCAAACCCTTTCATGTTCAAGCCGTCGAGGCTTCGTACATATTCCAGTGCTTCAAAACTTGTCGGACCGGCAACTTCCGGAGTGCCCGTTCCTGGGGCGTAGGCCGGATCGACAAAGTCGATGTCGAAGGTGACAAACACCGGCCGGTCGGGGCCGACGCGGTCATGGATGCGCTGGATGACTTCTTTCTGCCCGAGATTTCTCGACTCCCGCATCGTGATGACTTCAAAGCCGAGTTCTCTCGCATCTTCAATACACCCGGGTCCGTAAAGAGGCCCCCGCATGCCGACCTGAATCGAATGATCTGTATCAATGAGGCCTTCTTCCACAGCCCGCCGGAACGGCGTACCGTGCATATACTTTTCCCCAAAATAATTGTCCCATGTATCGCCGTGGGAGTCGAAATGCACCATCGCGACAGGGCCGTACTGCTTGGCGAATGCTCGAAGGTTTCCTAATGAAATCGAATGGTCTCCGCCGAGAATGATCGGGACAACTCCTTTCTCAAGAAGAGGCGCCAGTCCTTCGGTCATTTGATCATACGTCCGGTGGATGTTTCCCGGTACGACATCAAGGTCTCCGTAATCCACGCCGGAGCAGTAGTCGAAAATGTTGATTTCCTGATCCGGATTGTACGGACGTAGAAGCACGGATGCGTCCCGCACGTGCTGCGGGCCGTAGCGGGCTCCGACGCGGTTCGATGCCGCGGTGTCAAAGGGGACACCAAGAACGACAAAATCTACATCTTTTTCTGTACGGACATGTTCCAGTCGCATAAACGTGCGAATCCCGCTGAAACGGGGGGATAGAGACGAGTCTTTAGGCTGATATTTAATCATAGAATCCTCCAGTAATAGAGTTGTTTTAGTAATAAGTTGATTATATAAGGGTAAAATAGAAATTTTTGTTGTTTATACTTGTGATGGAATACCTTTTTCCTCGGCAAAGCGGGTCAGTGCTTTATCCAGCGCCTGAATTCCATCATCGATCTGGCTCGTCGTTACGGTAAGCGGAGGAATCATGCGGATCACTTCTCCTTCATTTCCACACAGGTAGAAAAGTACACCCTCTTCCAGGGCCAGATCCAGAATGCGGAGAACTGCTTCCCCGTCCGGATGGCCGGTGTTGAGGTCTTTGATTTCAAGTCCGATCATCAGACCGAGGTGACGGATTCTGTTGATGACGGGATGCTTTTCCTGCAGCTGCTGAAGCTTCTGAACCGCATATTCACCGGTCTTTACCGTATTTTCCAGCAGTTTCTCCTCTTTAATCACGTCGATTGTCGCGAGAGCGGCAGAACAGGCGATCGGATTACCGCCGAATGTCGTCGCGTGGCTGCCCATCGGCCACTGCTGCATGAGCTTATGATTCGCTGCGGTAGCGCTCAGCGGCATACCGGACGCAATGCCTTTTGCCACGGCCATAATGTCCGGCTGGACGTCGAAAGTCTGCGCCGCGAACCAGTTGCCGGTGCGGCCGAAACCGGTCTGCACTTCATCAAAAATAAGGAGCATGCCGTGTTTCGTGCATAATTCCCGCACTTTTTGCAGCCAGGACGCAGGGGGCATGACATAGCCTCCTTCTCCAAGAACAGGTTCGAGAATAACCCCGGCCACTTCATCCGGTGAAACACTGTATTTAAACAAATTTTCAAAGTCCTTTTCTAATTGGCTGATCGCTTTGTTTTCATCAATCGTGCCATCTTCGTTTTCAAAATCAGCCGGCCGGTAGTAGGGGATTTGATAAGAAAGATTGTCCGGCTGCAGGTACTTTCTGTATTTGCTCTTTGATGTACTTACGCCTAGAGCTCCCATCGTCCGGCCGTGAAAACAGCCGGTAAAACTTACGATATAAGGGCGGCGGGTGACGTATTTCGCGAGCTTGAGCGCTCCTTCGATTGCTTCGGTGCCGCTGTTTCCAAAAAAGAAACAGTCGATGTCCCCGGGCATAATTTCTGCAAGCTCATCGGCGAGCTGAAGAATCGATTCGTATTGTACGACACCGATTGGACCGTGGGTGAGTTCATCCGCGGCATTTTTAATGGCCTCCACTACTTTCGGGTGACGGTGGCCGACATTCGTAACAGCAATGCCGGAAGTGAAGTCCAGATATTTTCTGCCGTCCCGGCCCCAGTAGTAGCAGCCTTCTTCTTTTACGACGGGGAGGTTCGGGTGATCCTTGGCCATGCTCGGGGCAAGGCGCTCCGGCATTTTTGCAGACAGTTCGTCCCAGTTTTTTGACATAGAGAGACACCTCTTTTTTTAATTTTAGTTAAAAATAAACGTACGTTCAGCAGCCCTTCCTCCTTAAAAGAATAAAAAGTGGGCCATCAGCGTAATGATCGGCAGCGTAATAAGGGTCCGCTGAATAAAGATAACTACCAGGTCGAGCAGGTTCAGTGGAATTTTAGAACGAAGCAGTAAAATTCCGACCTCGGACATGTAAATCAGCTGTGTAAGAGAAAGAGCAGCTACAATAAAGCGAGTGAGTTCACTCTCAATACCGCTTCCGATAACAGCCGGCAGGAACATATCCGCAAACCCGACGACCATCGCCGGCGCAGCTGCATCTGCTTCCGGTATTCTCATCAGTTCAAGCAGCGGCACGAGCGGAGCGGAAATGATGACGAAAAAATTCGTGTACTCGGCAGTGATAAGCGCCAGCGTTCCGAGAGCCATAACAAGCGGAATCAGTCCGAACCAGATATCGAGGACGTTTTGGAAGCCTCTTTTCGCAACGCCTGCGGCGCTTTTTACTTCAGAAGCTCTGGAAACCGCTTTTTCATACGCCCAGCGCCCGCGCGAAATGCCGGACGGGGCCTCCTCAGAAATCTGCTGGCCGACTTTTTCATAGTACGTATCTTTCTTCCAGGAGAGCGGTGGAATTCTTGGACAGATGACCGCTGCGATCAGCCCGGACACAACGACCGTAATATAAAACTGCACGAACATATGGTCCAGCCCGATAAAGCTGATAACAACAAGACTGAACGCGATGGAAGCAACCGAGAAGTTGGTCGCAATAACAGCAGCTTCCCGCTTCGTATAAAAGCCGCTTTCGTACTGCTTCGTCGTAATTAACACCCCGACGGTCCCGCTTCCCATCCAGGAAGCGACCGCATCGATAGACGACCGGCCAGGCACTTTAAATACCGGCCGCATGATTTTTCTTACGACGGTACCGATATAATCCATCAGCCCAAACTCAAGAAGGAGAGGCATCATCAGGCCGGCAAAAAAGAACCATGTCGTAAGTACAGGGATTAATTCATAGAGCACCGTACCGCCTGTGAATTCGTCCCAGATCCAGCCAGGACCGAGCTCGAAAAGCACCATCACGGCAAACACCGCACCAAGGAGACGCATGATCAGCCAGAAATTCGAGACGTGAAAAAGTCCTGCAAGGAACGGCGATTTCATTATCCAGTCCGGGCTCGCGACGCGGGCAGCAACCGTCAGGATAATGGACAGGAGGAGCACCCCTGTCATAAACAGCGGGATGACTCCGGCAAATAAACCAAGGAAGAATTCCGCGAGAATGCCGACTCCTATCGTCCACTGGCCGGCGTAGGGCACCGGAACAAGAAACAGGAGCAGACCAAACAGGGAGGGAATGATAAACTTCATTTTGTTGGACCGGTTCATAATTTGAGAGATGTCTTTCGAGTTGTCAGGTTCTCTCATGGGGGTTTGCTCATTCAATGACACGCACACACCTTTCTCAGTTGGGATAAAAACAAAAGTTTTGTATTCGCTTTCTTACCCCTCTAATACATGCAAGGTTTGTGCCACATTAACACTAAATTCCGTACTTTCTTAATTTTCGCACGATAGAGGGCTGGCTGACACCGAGCACCTCGGCCATTTTAACGGTGGTGCCCCACTGCTCTTTGGCCTGGCGCAGCACCTGTTCCTCCACTTTTTCCAGCGTATCCTTCAGAGGCATTTCAGCACCGGGAGGAAGGGAAGTGGTAAACTGCCTGTACGTTTCAGGAAGCTCACTTTTAGTTATCACGTGGGAGGAGGAGGTGACGATGAGCCGTTCAATTAAGTTCATCAGCTCCCGCACATTGCCCTGCCACTTCTGCCGGTAGAGCTCCTGCATGACCGCATCATCCAGCAGTTTGTTTCGGTCGTATTTTTCACCGAACATTTTCATGAAGTGGGTGACAAGAGGCGTCAAATCTTCCGGCCGCTCCCGGAGCGGAGGGATATGAATCGGTACGACACTGAGACGGAAGTACAGATCTTCCCGAAATGCTTTTGCCGCTACCTGCTCCTCCAGAGGCTGATTGGTAGCCGATATCAAGCGGAAATCCAACGTTTTCGGCTTCGTTCCGCCGACCCGGTAAAACTGTTTTTCCTGAATAAATTTTAAAATTTTCACCTGAAGTGGAAGGCTCAGTTCGCCTATTTCATCAAGAAATAACGTGCCTCCTTCGGCCGTTTCTGCAAGGCCGGGTTTACCTTTTTTGCTCGCTCCGGTAAAGGAACCGCCCTCGTAACCAAAAAACTCTGCTTCAAAGAGAGACTCGGGGATTGAGCCGCAGTTTACTTCAATGAAAGGTCCGTTTCGCCGGGGGCTCGTCTGGTGAATCATTTTCGCGATGTGCGTTTTACCGACGCCGGATTCCCCGAGAAGAAGAACATTCACATCGACATCCGCCACCTGTTCGGCCGTCTGCAGGCAGTTTTTCATCAGCTGAGATTCCGCAAAAAAACCGCTGTAGCCGAGACTTTTCCGCCGAAGCTGATCAAGTTCGCTTTTGACACGGGCCATTTCGTCCTGGACGTCTTTCAGGTGATTTTCCATCTTCGCCATTTCGGTGACGTCATGGGAATAGGAAGCGATCCGCCACACGTCGCCGTTTTCATCAAATACGGGCACCCCGGTAATCAGCAGTTTTTTCCCGAAACATGTCGTCTGAATCACGTTGACGCGGTCTTTTTGCTCGATGACGACGGGAGTGACGATCGGTGTAAAAACTCCTTCTTTTTCCAGCTGATAAACGGTTGTCCCGAGCACGTCCCGGTCTTCTATCCCGTACAGTTTTTTCGTTGCGTCACTGACCGACATAATCGTTCCGTTTCTGTCGGTAACAAGCAGGTCATCTTTTAACGCCTGTAAAATAGCTTCACTTTCGTGATGGGATCTTGTCTGGTCATGAGTCATCCGTAAAACCTCCGAATTATTTAAAAATGAATAACCAAATAAAAGTTATAACCACTACAGCAGTAGGAAAGGATAAAAAATATCATAAATAAACCGCTGATAAAGTAATTTAACTATTGGAAATATTTAAACAATGAAATTATTCATATTTGAATAGATTATTCATAATTGTATAACAGGTGAATGGAAGAAGGGAGGGTAGTATTGTAACTGTTTTCAGACTGGACCGACTACAAGTAGAGGAGTAAACAGAAGAGTGTGGATGCAAAATAAAACCAGGAAAAGACGAAAATGTCCTTTCCTGGTCAACGGGGAATAACTATAACTTATGAAGCTCTACTGCTGATTTTACAATTGTTTTTTAACGAGCTCATACATAACCTTCACACATTGGTGAATGTCTTCCCATCTGGATTCTTCTTTTTCATTGTGACTTTTTCCGTCGATACTCGGCACGAACAGCATGATCGTCTCGGCCAGGCGGTTCATGTACATCGCATCGTGCCCCGCTCCGCTGTACATCCGGTGGTAAGAAACTTTTTCTGAAAGACAGACATTCTCAAGATCCTGCACAAGTTTTTGTGAAAAAGGGGCAGGGGGCATGAATGATAAATCTTCCAGCTGGCTGTCCAGATCAAAACGGAGAGCTGTTTCGGTGAGGATCTGTTTCATCTTATCTATTCGCTGCTCGAGAATTTCTTTTTCAGGGTGTCGGATGTCGATGGAAAAAACCGCTTTGCCCGGGATCACATTGACTACATGAGGTTCTACGGCAATCCGCCCAAACGTGATGGATGTTTCATCTTCCAGAGACAGGACCCATTCATGGAGAGCGGTCATAGCTTTAAAAGCACCGACCGCCGCATCCTTTCTCGTACTCATCGGGCTTGGACCTGCATGATCAGCTTCTCCGATAAACGTCGCTTCATGCCAGGAAAGTCCCTGTATTCCTTCAACAATTCCAATCGCAGCCTGCTGCTCAATCAGTACAGGCCCCTGTTCAATATGCAGTTCAATAAATTTATCCACGTCCTTAAGGCGGAAGTCTTTTTCTCCGGCATAGCCGATCCGCTTCAATTCGTCTCCGAGTGTGATCCCCGAATCATCCGCCAGTTGAAACATATCTTCTGTTTGGTACACACCTGAGAGAACACCGCTGGATATCATCGGTTTAGGGAAGCGTGCTCCTTCTTCGTTGGTAAAATTCACAACAATGACAGGCTGTTCGTGAGAGACGCCCTCATCGATTAAACTTTCCACGATTTCGAGTGCGGCCAGTACGCCGAGCGTTCCGTCGTATTTGCCGCCTTTAGGTACAGAATCCAGGTGAGAGCCAATCACGACAGGTTTTGCAGAAGGATCGCTTCCCGGCTTTATTCCGTATATATTCCCGAGGTCATCGACCCGGACAGTAAGATGAAGCTCTTTAAACCAGTCGACGAGAAGATCTCTCGCCTGCTTGTCTTCATCACTTAAAGCAAGGCGGTGGAGCCCGCCCCGCTCCGTTTCTCCAATACGGTTCATTGTTTGAAATCTGTCGTACAGACGAGCTTCATTAATTGACACGGCGATCATTCCTTTTTTAGTGGGCTGCTTTGAAAATACAAAATGAATATCCGCTTTTTTTCCATAGAGAGGCTTTCCGAGCGGACCGGCCTCAGCTAATTCTGTCTTTCTTTTGTCGATCAGATTGGGGCTCGTCCTTCATCGCTCTAGAGTCCCTCCATATCTCTTCCACGGCAAGCCGCCGAGAGGAAGCGAAGTTTTCCAGGTCCAAAACTAATCTTCATATAGCATTTTAATTAGTAGTAATAGTCTGCGTTCCAGAGTGCTGCAGTAAACAGCGTGGAAGTAGCTTCTATTCCTGAACGCCGCACCAGCGTATCAAAAAGTCGGCATATACTTTCGTTACTTCTTTGACGCTTTCCAAATCTACCCACTCGTTGACACCGTGCATGTTTCCGCCGAGCGGCCCGTAGCAGGTAGCCGGGATGCCGTAATGAAGGTTAAAGTATTTAATATCTGTTGTACACGTAATGGAAGTTGTTTCAAGCGGCTGATTCGTTGTGAGCTGGTGACTTTCATCCAGCTGCTCAAAAAGCTCCGATGACGTATCTACAGAAACTCCCTCCGCATGAAATCCGTAAAAGGTTACTTCAGGCGGGGTCTCTCTCAGCCACTCATCTTCTTTAGCCGCGTTTAAAATCCATTCCTTTACTTCTTTTTTAATATCCTCAGGATCTTCTCCCGGATAGAAGCCGACTCTCGCTTCCAGTGTACATTCGGAAGGAACGGAAGACGGCCAGGCGCCGGAATGAAGCGTACCGATGTTAACGTTTAAAGGATGGGCGTGCTCTTCAAAATCTTTATGTTTAGGTTTCGCGTTAATATACTTCCGGTACTCTCCGAGTGCCTCGATAATATGAGTGCTTTTTTCAATCGCATTCACCGCCCGGTCGGCCCGTTCCGTGTGGGCACCTACGCCGAAAACTTTCACCCTCACCCAGATAACACCTACCTGGGCTTTCACTGCTTTTTGCGCGAAAGGTTCCGGAATTAAAGCGCCGTCGGCAGTGTGACCTCTCATCAGGGCAGCTAAAGCTCCGTTGCCCGTGCATTCTTCCTCAATAACGGTCTGTAAGCTGACGTCCGCTCCAAGGTTGATCCCTGCTTCCTTTACCGCCCGGTAGGCGAATATCATCGCAGCGACGCCGGACTTCATATCCTGGATACCGCGGCCGAACATTTTGTTTCCAACGATCGTGGAAGACCACGGGTCATAATCCCAGGCAGCGGAAGGTTCCGGGCTAACAACGTCAATATGTCCTTGGAAGATAAGGCTTTTTCCTTTCTTAGTCCCGTGATGTCTGGCGCTCCCGACGACGACCGGACGCCCGTCGTAAGACCATTCCGGCGGGGAAAAGGCGGGGTGGGTCGAAAGCTCCTTTACATCAGGAACGAATGAATCCACCTCCAGCTCTAACACATCCTGAAAATAACCGGCAAGATACCGCTGTAACGCTCCTTCATTCCCAAGCGTGCTTGGGAACCGGCCGATATGCTGGAGAAATTCTACTTCTTCCTCCCATAAGTCATCGACTTTCTGAAACGTTTTGTTTATTTGTTCATGAACATCTACTGCAGTCATTACTATCGCTCCTTAGCTGTATTTATTAACCGAGCATCATCAGGAAGTACCCCCAGACAACGGCAGCCACCCCGATAAAGGAAATGGAAATCACCATCGTCTGCTTGTATTCTTTCTTCAGCTTTGCTGCTCCGTTTTCTTGCTTTAATATGTCATTGATCGTTTTGGTGGATAAACTTGTCTGCTTCATTTCCTTGAAATAGTCCATTTCATACTGGTTTGGCTTCGTTAAAAGGCCGATAACAATTAAGGAAATTACCCCTGCAGCAAAAGAAATCATGAGCGAATCGATATGCACCGGCAGAGTAATGAATTCGCGCCGGGCAAGTTCATCAATTACTACAAAGGACGTTGTACCGATCAGCATGCTCCCGACAGCTGCCTTGCTGTTCATCCGTTTCCATTCGAGACCGCCTACGACAGTCGGCAGCCAGCCGACAGCGAAAATAGCTCCTGCGTAAATGGAAATCCAGTAAATAGCAGAAGGACGAGCGATAGCGATGGCACAAACAATAATCGCGACGATAATTTGCGCGTACCGTCCGGCAAGCAGGCCTTTTTCGTCACTCATTTTCTTTCCGTACACGTTTTCGTACAAGTCACGCGCTAAAGCAAATCCTGTAAGAACAAACAAAGTGGAAGCCGTGGACATGATGGAAGCCATTAATCCGGCGAGGCCGATGCCGCCAAGCGTTGCCGGTACGTGATTCAAAAAGCCGATGACCATCACGTTATCCGTGTTTTCGATTCCAGGCTCAAGCACCCGCATGCCGCCGGCAGCCAAGAAGACGATGACCTGCATGAAAGGAGCAAGAAACACCCCGATGACGGCAGCTTTTAAAATAACGAAATCGTTTTTAGCCGGGAAAACACGCGATACGAGCGCGGGAGTACAGGCAAAAAACAAAATCCAGACGAGAAATTGCGAAATGGACCACCCAAGCGGCCGCTGCTCCGCTCCTTCAATCGACCAGTAAAAAGGAATCGTGTCTGCCAGCGCTTTCATATCTGCAAACCCTGCCTGACCGATAATCATTGGGGCGATAATGCAGGAAATCGCAAGCATCGTAAACAGCATGATCGTATCCGTAACAACAACTCCGTACATGCCGCCAAGTGCACAAAAAACAAGCAGCGCAATCGTAAAGAGAACGATCATAAACGGAAAGGATATTCCCGTTACTTCACTAAGCACGAGGCCGGCACCGATCAATTGAATAACCCCGTACCCTAACAGACCAATAATCATAATGATGAGAGAAATAATACTGACTGATTTGTTTTTAAACCGTTTTTCGAAGAAATCCGGCATTGTCTTGCATCCAAGAGCCTTCATTTTACGACCTATGTAAATCACCGCCAGAAGCGTTCCTATCCAGGCGCCGAAAGAACCTAAGGCGGCAATAACGAGCGGGCCTTCCGCATACGACTGGCCGGCTATACCGAGGAGAGTTACCGCACTTAAATACGTGGCAGCCAGCGTTCCGACAATCAAAACGGTCGAACCTCTTTCTCCCATGACGTAAAAATCGTCTTTGTTTTTAACGAGACGGGCGACAAAACCGCCGATGATTACATATAAAGCGAGCACTACAAAAAATATAACTGCCGTCATCTGACATCATCCCCCTTATTTTGATGCTTCTTTTTTTCGGTCACTTTCCATTGAACTATCTTCAGCTTCTTCTTCCTCCGCTTCCAACTGCCTTATAACGGGAAGATACTGCTTGCGTAAAATCCAGATGACAACCGCAGAAGAAAGCACTGTCGTCATAAAGGCATTAAAGAAAAGAATAAAAACATCCATGTTCATATTTTTCACCTCCGGATCAATCTACCCTAGAGTATAAGCAAGATGCATGCCAACAATAAATGGCATTTTTCCTGAGAAACAGGTAGTATTCGGCGTAAAAAACGACTAAAATAAGTTTAAAATACGTATTTGAGTCGAAAAAGAATCAATGTGATTTGATATCGACTCATTTAACGAGGCGGATTTCTGTCAATTGAGTCGAAATCAACTCAATATATCTGACTATTTTAAAAATTTCATTTACTGTCAGAAAATTTTACAAATTATTTTTTATGGAGCTGGTCCTGTGAGCATAAAGAAGATGTTTCAAAACGAAGTGTACACCTCTGTTTTAAACGTCATTAATGACGGCTTGTATTTTATTGATAATCAAGGAACGACGCTCTGGCTCAACGATGCGAGTGAAAAAATTCTTGATATGCCCCGCGGGGAAATGATCGGAAAAAACGTAGTGGATCTGGAAAGGCAGGGAATTATGCAGCCTTCGGTTACACGGATGGTGCTGGAGAAAAGAAACACGATCTCGACGATTCAATCTTCTTCCAAAGAAAGAAAGTACATGGTGACAGGGCATTTAATCACGATTTCCGGGGAAGAATTAATCATGGCGCACTCCCGGGATATTACCCAGGCGGTGGAAACATCCAATCAGCTTGAAGAAACAGAAAACCTGCTGAAGCTCTACAGCCAGCAGATCCGTCATATTCAAAGCCAAAAACATTCTCAAATAAATGAACAGTTTTTAGGGGCAGGGAAAAGTTTTACGGTACTGATGGATTTGATTCAAAAAGCGGCAGGAGTGAATACGACGGTTATTTTAACGGGGGAAACCGGCGTCGGGAAAAACACGGTTGCAGAACAGATTCATGAATTAAGCGACCGCTGTAAACATCCCCTGGTGCACATTAACTGCGGCTCGATCCCGGAAACGCTGATCGAATCCGAGCTGTTTGGCTATAAAAAAGGTTCCTTTACAGGAGCTCACGCGGGGGGAAAGACGGGGTTGGTCACGATGGCGGACAAAGGGACGCTGTTTTTAGACGAAATCAGTGAACTGCCCCTCCATCTGCAGCCGAAGCTGCTTCAGCTTCTGCAGAATAAAACATTTCTTCCAGTCGGGGCGACGAGCGTGCAGAGCGCCGATATCCGTATTATTGCCGCCACGCACAGTGATCTTTTTGAGATGGTGCAGAAAGGAACGTTCAGGGAGGATTTATACTACCGCTTAAATATTCTTCCGATACGCATTCCGCCCCTCCGGGAAAGGGAGGAGGACATTGTTTCCTTTCTGCATATGAATTTGACTCATTTTAATAAAAAACACAGCCAGAACAAATCATTCGCTCCGGGACTGATCGACAAACTGCAGAATTATTCCTGGCCGGGCAACATCCGCGAACTGGAAAATCTCGTGGAAAGGCTCGTGATAACTTCAAAATTCGAGGAGATTACAGAAGAAGATCTTCCGGAAAAAATGAGGGAATCGTACGCCGGGGGCGCTCATAAATATATGCAGGAGAAGGAGACGCTTCCGGAAGCGGTGGAAAGAATGGAAAGAGAAATCGTGTATCAGGCGCTGGAAAAGCATCAAACGACCCGGCGGGCTGCGGAGGCCCTCGGGATTACACAGTCGGCCATCATGCGAAGAATTAAGAAGTACGATTTGACGTACTAATGAAGGCTTTTTTATAAAGTGCGGCGGCTGAATGACAAATAAAAATGAAAAGACCGGGAGCGGCTGATCAGCCGCTCCCGTTTTCCTGTCGCTTGGAAGTTCTTAACGATGAACACTGCCTATTGGACTCCGGCAGGTTCCAAGATCAATCCCCTCCTCATGAAGCAGCCGCTTAATGTTCACGACCGGATTTCCTTCATTAACCTCTGCTGTGACACCTTTGATGGTTTCGTTTTCTTGATCCGTGAGATCTTCATCCGCAAGCTTTTTAAGAAACCAGTTTTTAAATTCCACAGGTGCGATATTGCCGGCCATGGAGGAGAGGCGGTTGAACCCGGAGGCTATTTTTGCCGCCGCGTCGATTTCTCCACCGATATAAAAATAAAACGCCTGTTTATTGATGAGCTGCTTCATTTCTGTCACTTTTTCTTTATTTCCGGCTTCTTTAATCCCTATGACGCTGTCAAGGCGGCTTAATTTAACAATACTCGCAGTCGACAAGTCGAACCCGGTTCTTTTCGGATTGTTGTACAGAATCGCGGGTTTGCTGCTCCTTTGGATAATACTCCTGGAATAAGCGACGGCTTCCTCCTGGGAGGGAATAATATAAGGAGGATAACCGAGCATCACTCCCGAGATATTCGTTGTGCTGATTTTGTCAGCGAGTAGTTCCGCTTCTTTCTGCCGGATGGAAGCGACCCCGAATAGAACCTCCATTTCGTTTAACAGTTCCTTCTCTGAAACGAGCCCGTCCAGAAGGGCTGTTTTTTCCTCCAGGCTCAGGCTGTGCTGTTCGCCGGTCGTACCGCACACAAGAACCGATTTTATCCCCTGATGGTGCAGATTTTTAATGTGATCGATCGTTCCATGGACATTCAACGATTCGTCTTCAAAAAAGGCGGTAGGTACAGCAATATGGACTTTTTCCTTCAGCATGAAGTCATCTCCTGTCGTTTTAGTATGTAATGAAAGGTCTGCGTATGAGATTTCTGACTATTTCACTATACTAAGCTGTATTAAGCGTTCCAGCAAGGGGGAGCCAATAAGCCAAGAAAGTGCTGAACAATAAGCAGCGAGCAGACGGCGGATCGTCTTATCGAAAGCGGTTAACATCACAAACGTTAGGAGTGGGTACCTTTGTGTATAGAGAAGGTTGTATTAGGGAGGAAAAGGTCTCCGATCTAAAGACGCCTAAGCGGTCCGGAACTGATAAATGGCACAGGAACCGGGCAGCCGACGCAGCATTCCCGCCCGTACCGCTGTACCTGTCCAGGCAGAACAAGTAATCAAACGTAAAATATTGGTAGAATATTCTGACTTTTGGACTTATACTGTATATGAAGTACAAAAAAGGGAGGGGTTTGATGAAAAGGTTCATAAAACTCGTTACTGCTGTTCTGCTTATCTGTTTTCTGGCAAGTCTTCTGCCGTCTTCTGCTGTTTTTGCCAAAAGTGATAATGCGAAAGAGTCGCTTGTTTCTGTGGGGGATTCGATACCGTTCGGGTTCAATCTCGGACAGACGAACCAAAATCCGGCAAAGGTCAGCTATCCTTATGTGATCGGGGAGCTGAGTGATCTGCGGGTGCGTAACCTCGGCGTTTCGGGATGGGATTCGGATGAGTTATTGACTGCCCTGCAGACCGATCAAAAGTACCGGCAGGCTCTTATTCACTCGGATTATGTCACAGTGACCATCGGCAGTAACGATTTGCTCGATATCCTGCGGACGGCAGCGGCAGAAAGCGGCGGGGATCAGGCGCTGTTTCAGCAACTGCTGGAGCAGAAGCTGAACGACAGTGATGTTTTTCAAAATATCGCCCAAATACTCCAGGAAATCCGCTCGCTGACAGACTCACCAGTCGTTTTATACAATGTGTACAACCCTTTCCAGGTAGGTGATCCGCTCCATGATCTCGCGAATGCTTTTCTTCCGCAGATCAACGCCACCTTGGATCAGCTGACTCTATCAGATCAAAATGTTTATCTGGCGGATGCCTACAGCGCCTTCGGCAATGACCAGGCGACTTACGTTTTACCAGGAGATGTCCATCCGACCGAAGCGGGACAGGCCAGACTGGCGGAAATCGGCCTGCAGGCTTTCGGGCTTAATTCAAACACCTCTCAGCTGCGACTTCAAAACCAGCAGTAATAGCTTATGCAAAGCAAGGGAACTAATCTATCCCGGCTCCAAACTTTCTTTTATTACGCCTCTGGAAAACATTCCAGGGGTTATTTTTATATTAATAAAATAGGCGGCTGTAGAATCGGTAGAACAAAGCAAAAAAGTATATAATACTTAATAACCATATACAAATTTTCCCTCTAAAAAGTACGTAAAGACACTTTATTCTGGATAATTAAGGTATAATACAGAGAAAATAAGAATAGAGAAGAGGGAGCGTATGGGAAACGAGAAACAAGAAAAGAAAAAGAGGCACATGCTTAAAGCGCCCGAGATTATTCGAACTTACTGTGAACGAAACGCTATTCCTCACATCCACGTGGTTGAATCCAGCTTTCCGGAAGCCGGGTTTGCAGGCCAATTTTATTCAGCTGTCAATGACGAGGAAATTGTTACTTTCAAAATAACCGATGCTGGTTTGTTTTACAAAGATGGCGAAAAAGAAGAAAAAATGCAGAAAGCCTTAAATAGTGTATTTATACATAACAAAATACGATTGGAGGAGTATGAACAGGTCACGGTAGACAATTATGCGATGAAAACAGAACTCATATTTGATGACAGCAGACGGATTATTCAGCTCATGAGTGATGGAAAGAGCATCGTCGGATACCTGAAATTAAATACCGACCTTACATTTATTGAAGTGGAAAGAGCCTGGTACAACAAAATTTTTGGATTTCGTAGCCGAAGCAAAACAAAAATGGCCACAGCTTCTGCTGCCTATATCTTAATGCTCGGCTCCTGTGCTTCCATCCTTATAGGAGGGGACACGGAAGAAGAAATCGCAGCCGAAGAAAATAACCAGAATGTTTATGAGGAAACTTTGGAAGAATCGGAGAATAATGAAGAAAGTTCAACTAATGAAGAGCCTGAAAACGAGGCAGTAAATAAAACGGAGAACAGTGAAGAAGAAAAGGAAGAAGAACAAGTTACGGATGAAGCAGCGAATGAAGAGGAAGAAACGAATACGATAACTGGGGAAGAGGAAACGGTGGAGAAAGAAAAAGATATCTTCAACACGGAAATGACTACAACATTCACTACAAATATAGACGAACCAGAATCAGAAATCAGCGAAGAAAATTACGAGAAATACAACGATATTATGGACTATCTTGTATCCTATCCAGATAAGCCGGAAGAAGATCTTTTCGAAGAACTAGCAGGCGAATATAATGAATCGGCAGACGAACTGCAGGAATTCATGAGAACCCATATGGACGATGTCATTGCTTATGATTTTGGTCAGTCAACAAACGATGTATCGATAGAAGAAAGTGATGTTAAAAGCACGATAAAAGACTTCTTTAATGAAAATGTTGAAGACTCTTCTCTTCTAGATATTGACGAGAATCAAGCAGACGTAGAAATCACAAATTTGAGAACTTTATCTAAAGGTGAATTTGAGTACGCTGGGGATCCATTTGATTATATTTTAAAGACGGAGTATACGGGGGATTTTCAGCAAGTAGGGGTCTTTCAATTGAAAGTGAATGGGGTAAATATTGATTTGGATTAAATATTTTTCGAATGCCACTCAAGAATAAACTACTCTAAAGCACAGGTCATCTGTGCTTTAGAAAATAGCCAAACCCCATTTGAAAGAATTTCTAAAAACAATCAAATAAATAGTGAAGATAATATAAATTGTGTTTAAAAGCAATAAAAAGAGCCTTTTCATTGTAATAATGAAATTATAAGACTCGTACATAAGCTAAAAGATAAATATAGTGGTGAAATATATTCAGTATATTCAATAGAAACGAACAACTTTTTAAAAGAAAGTTTATTCAAAGAGCTTTAAAATGAATGGGATTAGTGTGATAAAGTATGCTCTATTAAAGTCTCACAGCATTTTTAAGAAAGTAATATGGGAGAAGGAGCCAGTATTATGTTTCTAAACAAAAATATTGCTGAAAAAATCATTTTGGAATTAAAAGATGCTATAGAATACCATATTAATATTATTAATAATAATGGATTTATTATTGCAAGTACAGACTTACAAAGAGTCGATGGCTACCATGAAGGAGCTTTAATTGTAATTGAAAACGATGGTACAGAAATTATAGTGGAATATGATGAACAATATCGGGGTTGTAAAAAAGGAGTTAATCTTCCAATATATTTTTCGAATGAATTGGTTGGAGTAGTAGGGCTCACAGGAAACCCAAATGAAGTAGTTAAGTATGCACGAATTATTAAAAAAATGACTGAAATGGTTCTGTATGAACACTTTGATTTATGGAATAGAACTAGCAGAGAGCAGGTAAAGTTACTATTTGTTAACGATTTGATAAGTGGTAATTTACACTCTTCTTTTTTTAATGTTGAAGAAAGACTACAAAAATATAATTTAAATACTAAAGGACCTTATAACGTTGCTTTGCTTAAGGTAGTAGAAACGGGAAATGAATTAATTAATAGTAAAATTAACGATGCAAAACAAAATATTGTAACAAATTATATTCTGGATAAATTAAGTTACAGAAATATTTTGGCTGTTTATAACGGCAATCTTTTTGTTATCATCACTAATTTAGATATTGAGTCGGTGACAAAAGAAATAGAATATTTAATTTCTAAATTAAAAGAAATTCATGGAGTATCATTGTTAAGTACCATAGGAAACACTTATGATTTTTACGGGGATATACCAAAGTCTTATAACGAATGCATAAGCATACTTGAATCTCTCAATCAAAGAGAAGGTGTATATCCGTTCTATAAAGCGGCTTTAAATGTAGCAATTAGTAAAATTCCTGAAGCATACAAAAAGACTCTAAAAAACCAAGTTTTTGCGGAATGCACTAATGAAGAAATTAAAGAGTTTGTTAATTTTATACAAGACTATGTTTTATTAAATGGTTCGTTAAATTTATTAGCTAAAAAAAATCATGTGCACAAAAACACCGTTCAATATAAAATACAAAAGTTAAAAGACAAAACAGATTATGATCTAAGAATCTATAAAGATATGCTTCTCTTATATTTGGCCTCTAACTATTAAAAGGAATATTTTCAGTATATGTTATGCGTGATAACTAATTAACTGAAATCATGTTATTTGTAATATAGTTTTATCATAAAATATTAACTATACTTTCATTAAGAAAGATAACTGAAACTTTCAAATAATCAAAAATGTAAGCGATAACATTGTAGAGTGAGGTTTTGCTTAATGAAAATAGTGATTGCCATTGATTCTTTCAAAGGATGTTGCACAACCTTTGAAGCGGCCGATGCAGTGGAAAGAGGTCTTAGATACTATCGTGATGACGTTCAGGTTACAAAAATACCTATTGCCGATGGAGGTGAAGGAACAGTTGACACATTGGTAAGTGCATTAGAGGGGGAGTTTAAATATGCGAACGTTTTAGATCCGATTGGTCGAGAAGTGAAAGCGAAATATGGGGTGTTACCCGGGAATATAGCAGTAATTGAAATGGCAGCTGCTTCAGGTCTCCCTCTATTAAGTAACTACGAATTAAATCCCCTTACAACGACTACTTATGGTACAGGACAGCTAATAATCGACGCATTAGATAATGGTTGTAAAACAATTTATTTAGGAGTAGGGGGGAGCGCAACCAATGATGGAGGAGTAGGTATGGCTCAGGCATTAGGTGTTAGTTTTAAAGACAAATCTGGTCAAGAAATTGGCTATGGGGGAGTTGAGTTAAGCAGAATTGAAACGATTGATACTTCCTTAATAGACTCAAGGATCGAAAAGTCGAATATTTCAATTTTATCAGATGTGAAAAATCCCCTGTGCGGCAAAAATGGAGCCTCTTACGTGTATGGCCCCCAAAAGGGTGCTACATCTAAAACCATTGAGTTGCTTGATTCAAATTTAGAGCATTACGGTCAAATCGTGAAAGAACAACTTTCGGTAGATGTATTAAGTATGGCTGGGGCAGGTGCGGCAGGGGGAGTAGGAGCTGGGCTGTTTGCTTTTTGTAAAGCGGAAAGTTTTTCCGGCGTAAATAAGCTTATAGATCTCATGCATATCGAAGATTATTTAAAAGATGCGGATTTAGTGATCACAGGGGAAGGAAGAATAGATTCTCAAACGATTAATGGAAAAGTTCCTGTGGGCGTAGCCAAAAAAGCAAAAAAATATGACCTGCCAGTTATCGCTTTAGTGGGAAGTATAGGAGAAGGAGCTGAGAAGACTTATGAACATGGTATTGATGCAATTGTAGATATAATTCCCTCTCCACAAACTCTGGAATATTCTTTAAAAAATGGGATTTCACTTATAGAAAGTACAACCGAACGAACCATGCGGCTTTGGAACACTAGTGAGAAGAGTTGTCACAAGAAATTAGTATAAAAGATAACTTATTGAGAATTTAGAAGTTATTTTAAGTTATTATAACAAAAAATTGAAGGGAGTAATTTCTATGAAAAAGAAAAGAAATAAGCTCGTAATAACAGGAGTAGCATTTTCTAGTATAGCTTTGTTAGGGTGCGCAGACGTAAATGATTCAGCTGATAATTCGGAGAATGATACGACTGAGGCTTCTTCAAATGAGAATGGAGGAGAGTATAGACTTGGTATGGTAGCTGCCCAAGACAGTATTCAACATCAAGGTGCTGAAATGTTTGCTGAAAGAGTAGAAGAAAAGACTAATGGGGAAATCTCAATTGATGTATTTCCGGGCGGACAAATCGGAAGTGATGAATCACTGGGCCAAGATTTAGGGAGCGGTAATTTAGAATTTGCTTTTCTTAATCAAGGTTCTCTTTCGGGAATGGATCAAATGCTAGATTTTCATTACCTCCCGTATATAGTTTCATCTTATGAAGAAGCGGATGAAATATATTATGGAGATGGAGTTATTCCGCAAACGATGGAAGAAACTCTGCTAGATAACAATATTAGGGCTTTAGGTTGGTATGAATTAGAATTCCGTGGTTTGTCTAATTCTAGTGGTCCAGTTGAAAATCCAGAGGACATTGATGGCCTGCAATTAAGAGTGCCAGGCTCTCAAGCAATAATGTCTTTCTTTGAAGAAGTAGGAGCCCAAACAGTTACAGTAGCTATGCCAGAATTATATACAGCGCTGCAACAAGGTACTGTAGATGGGCAAGATAATGGGTTGCTCATAACATATGATAACAACCTACATGAAACGAATGAATACTACACTAGATTAAACCATGTTTTTGCTACTGGAACTATTGCTATGAGTGAACAAATTTGGGGGAACTCGTCAGAGGAGCATCAAGCTGCTTTGGAAGAGGCGGCAGAAGAAGCACAGGAGTGGCAAATTGAGGCTCAAAGGGCTGAAGTTGAAGAGTATGCACAAATGATGGAAAGCGAGGGAGTAGAAGTTATTGAGTTAGACGACAATCAACTTGAGACTTTTCAAGAGATTGGAATGGACTTGTGGGATGAATTAGAAGATGTATATGGCAGTGAAAATATTGAGGAGTTAAGAAACGAAGTAGAGGAAGCAAGAGAGTAACGATCACTAACAAAACCTGACTTAACTTAATTGTCTCCGGGTGAAATGATTTTTACCCGGAGACATTAAAAGAGAAAGCCTTCAAAGGAGGGGAATGTGGTTGTTAAATTTTTATTCTAAATTAGAGAAAAATTTATCCAAATTAGAAAAAATACTAGTGACTTTAATGATGATGATTATGTTCGTTTCGGTGTTTATACAAGTTCTTTCCAGGTTTTTTAACCTGCCTATACCTGACACTAGCGATATTAGCTTAGTTTCTTTCGCTATGATGACATTTTTTGGAACAGGACTTTTGGTTTACACGAAGGGGCATATTCTAATTGAAATTACTAGTTTAATAAAATCACAGAAAATAGTATTTATTTTTGATGTGCTATCTAATATAGCTATGTTAATCATTGGAGCGATACTTCTAAATATAGGCTTCGCTTTGTTAATGTATTTTTTTGAAAATAGGGAAGCTACAATGGCTTTGCGTATTCCTCTGGCTGTCCCCTTCACCTCCTTAGTTATTGGTCTTGTTTTGATGTTAGTTCATACGATCGGAAATCTTATGGTTTTGTTTAATAAATATAAAACTGCAAACTAAGTAATCCTTAATATAGAAGCGAGGTGAGAGTTGTGACTCTCTCAGCAATGATTGTTTTACTACTATTGTTGTTAATAATAGGAGTACCGATTGGTTTTACGTTTGCTCTTGCTGGGTTACTGGGAGCTTGGATGGCAGATTTACCGTTCGGTATGATAGCTTCGATGCCTTATTACGCCGTCGCGTCGTTTCCGCTTTTAGCTATTCCCTTTTTTATATTAGCTGGGGAATTAATGAACAGGGGAAAACTAATCGATAAGTTAATCGATCTAATAGAAGTATTCCTATCCTGGCTTCCTGGAAGATTAGGTCACGTTACTTTGCTATCTAGTGCTTTTCTAGGGGCTATGACAGGATCTTCTATTGCTACAGTAGCTGCTATGAGTAGTAGCGTCGGACCAAGAATGATAGATAAAGGCTATAAGAGAGGGTATGTAGCAGCTCTTACAGGTTGTTCTGGTTTATTAGGAGTGCTTATACCTCCATCTATTCCACTAATTGTATACGGTGCTGCTGTTGGGGCTTCTGTTTCTAATCTTTTTTTAGCAACAATCGTTCCAGGGATTATGATGGCGCTTATTTATATGATTGTGCATTGGTTAAGTATTCCTACCGTGTTAACTAATGAGGAAGCAGGAAAAATGGAAAGAAAGTCAAGTTTTGATAAAGATTTGTTTAAAAAAGCCCCTTTATTAACACTTAAATCTTTACCAGCAGCTTTGCTTCCGGTAATTATTCTGGGAGGGATTTATTCAGGAATTACTACTCCTACAGAAGCAGCAGCAATAGCAGGAGTTTATGCTTTGCTAGTAATTGTGTTAGGTAGGTTAGTCTCTGTCTATAAAATACCAAATATATTTTATCAAGCTTCCTTAATTTCAATTTCTATCATGGTAATAATAGCTTTCGCAAGCATTTTTAATAGAGTGATGACTTTAATGCAAGTTCCTCAAACTATTGCAAACTTTACTACTACAATTACTGAAAATCCTTTATTATTTTTAATATTTGTCAACTTAGTTCTATTTTTAGTTGGTATGTTTATGGAAACGAACGCAGCAGTGTTGTTAATGGCGCCCTTATTATACCCATCAGCAATGAATTTCGGAATAGACCCAATTCATTTTGGGATAATCTTAGTGACCAATATACAAATTGGATTAATAACCCCTCCTATGGCAGCAAATATATTTGTATCAGCTAGAATCAACAAATCTTCGTTGGTAGAAATGTGGCCTTATATAGTGAGGTTTCTAATACCTTCAATAATTGGTTTAATAATTATAACTTATGTTCCTGCCCTTACCTTATGGTGGCAGTAATTGTAAGGGAGAGTATAAAAAGGCCCGTTAACACAAGAAAAATTATTATATCTTGGGAGGAATGAAAAATGAAAGGTAAAGTAGCAGCAATGACTGGAATAGAAGAAATTCAAATAAAAGAATATCAGTTGCCAAAACCAGATAAAGGCTGTCTGAATATAGAAGTTACAAAAAGTAATATATGTGGATCCGACATACACATGTGGGAAGGTAAGCATTTGTTTAAAAACCATGTCTTAGGACACGAAATGGTAGGAAAAGTTATTGAATTAGGGGAAGGTGTGGAAACAGATTATTCAGGTGAGAAAGTTAATTTGGGTGATCGAGTAGTACCAGTATATTACCTTACCTGTCAGAAATGTACGGCCTGTTTGAACGGACATTTCAATATTTGCACTCATGGCAGTGATTATCAAGGCCAAGTAGCCGAAAAACATCCGCACTTTACTGGAGGGTTTGCTACTCACTATGTTATTCAATCCAATCAATATTTTTATAAAGTTCCAGACAAAGTTCCTGATAACGTAGCGGCAGGCGCTAACTGTGGAATGTCTCAAATGGTCTACGCTATAGATCAAGCGGGATTGAAAGTAAATGATACGCTCGTCGTTCAAGGGGCAGGCGGATTAGGGCTTTTTGCTTCCGCTATAGCAGATACGATGGGTGCTAATGTTATTGTAATTGACAGTGTGGCTGCTCGTTTGGAAGAGGCCACAAAATTTGGAGCTTCGCACGTAATTGATATGAATAGTTTCCCTAGTATAGAAGAAAGAAAAGAGAAAATTTTGGATATAACAAATGGAGAAGGTGCTGATTTTGTACTGGATGCTGCCGGGGTCCCTGCAGCATTTAATGAAGCAGTTCGTATTGCAAAATTAGGAGGTACAGTGATTGAACTAGGAAATGTCAGTGTGGATGAAAGTCAGAACATTCCGATTGTTCCTGGACTAATCACAAGAAAATGCCTGACTATTAAAGGGATTTTGAGGTACCAGCCCTGGTATCTATACAAAACACTGAAATTTCTGGAGAAGTATTCCGAAAAATATCCTTTCGATAGTTTAACAGACAGGACATATAGTTTAAACGAATCTCAAATAGCTATGAGAAAAGCTGCTACTAAGGAAGTTACCCGGGCTATTATTGAACCGAATAAAAAAGAGTAGCTTAAAAAGGAGGGTCACAAATTGGTCCACAAATCAATTAGAAGATCTCTACTATATGTGCCAGGTAATTCAGAAAAAATGATTGAAAAGTCGCTGAAAATAGAGGCTGACAGCATTATTTTAGATTTAGAAGATGCGGTTAGTCTTACGGAGAAGTCAAATGCCAGAAAGTTAGTTAAAAAACATATTGGCTCTTTTAAAGAAATTAATAAAGAAGTGATGATAAGAATAAATGACATTACTACTCGGGATGGAATACTCGATTTAGAAGCAGTAGTTGAAGAACAGCCCAACACTATTATCATACCTAAAGCTTACGAACATGCTATTCAAACAGCTGATGTTTTAATTAAAGCATTAGAAATACGGTTCGATATTCAGGATTTTGAAGTTAATATCATCCCATTGCTAGAAACAAGTTATAGTATTGCGAATGCCTTTTCCATTCTCTCCGCTAGTGAAAGAATTTCAGGGGTACAATTCGGAGCAGAGGATTTAACAAATGAATTAGGAATTGAGAGAACTTCAGAAGGAAAAGAAGTGGCATATGCTAGAAACGTTATTGTTCATGCGGGTAATGCTTGTAAGATAGATATTCTGGACACTCCTTTTACAGATATTGGTGATAAACAAAATATGATTAAAGATACAAGTTACGCGAAAAGTATCGGTTTTACTGGTAAAACATGTATACATCCGAGTCAAGTGGAAATTGTGAATGATGTCTTTACTCCTAAGGCAGAAGAGATAGAGAAAGCGAGAGAACTACTGAGAGTTTTTGAAAAGGCTAAAAATTCAGGTGAGGGTGTTTGTATGTTCGAGGGGAAAATGATTGACAACCCTATCGCTGAACGAGCTAAAAAGCTCGTTGCTAAAGGTGAGGCTGTTGGTTACTAACTAATTAATCAACTTTATAAAATACATTCTAAAGGAGAGTATTTGATATGAGTAAAACGGAAAGTACATCACAAGGGATAGACAAATTAGTATATCGAGCAAAAGAAGCGCAAAAAATGGCTGATAGTTATACCCAAGAAGAAGTGCGAAATATTGCAGCTAGTATCGGTTGGTTTGCGGTAAAAAAAGCAGAGGATTGGGCGCACTATAATTATGAGGAATTAAAAATTGGAGATATTGAAAGTAAAATCAATCGCACACAAGCTCGTGCGAGAGGTATTATGCGAGATATTAAACATGCAAAAACGGTAGGGGTAATTGAAGATAATCACGAAAAGCAACTAATTAAAATTGGCAAGCCAGTAGGGGTAGTCGCCTCTCTGGTTCCGATGACAGTACCAGAAGGTGTTGTATTTATCGGTATGATGAATGCTATTATGGGGCGAAATGCTATGATTTGTGCTCCCCATCCTAGAGCCAAGGAAACCACATTAAAAGTTGTGAACGAAATTAGAGAACTTTTTAAGAGGTTAAATGTCCCTGAAGATCTCCTATTATGTATTGAAGAACCAAGCCTTAGTAAAACAGACGAATTAATGCAAGCTTGTGATTTAATAGTTGCAACTGGTGGAGCTGGAATGGTGAAAGCGGCTTACTCCTCTGGAACTCCGGCTTATGGGGTTGGGGCTGGAAATGTAGTAGTGGTTATTGATGAAACCGCAGAAGTAGAAGAGGCAGCTCATAAAATCATGGAAGCACAAATGAATGATTTAGCTAGTGGCTGTTCTACTGAAAACGCAACGATTATTCAAGAAGAAGTTTATGATAAGACTTTAGAGGCCATGGCTTCTTCGGGAGGCTATGTATGTAGTCTGGAAGAAAAAGAAAAATTACAAGCGGTTCTTTGGAAAGATGGGAACTTGAATCCAGAAGTAATTATAAAGCCGGCTTCCTTTATAGCTGAAAAAGCAGGTTTTAAGTTACCAGAAGATAAAACTTGGCTCATTGTAGAAGAAGAAGGAATTGGTCCGCAGTACCCTTTTTCAGGAGAAAAGTTATCTGTAGTCGTTGCTGTATATAAATATGAAAAATTCGACGAAGCCATAGATAAGGTGAATAATATTCAAGCTTATAGTGGAGCAGGGCATTCGTGTGGCATTCACAGTGCTTTAGAAGATAGAATATTAGACTTTGCATTAAAAACTAAAACAAGCCGAGTAGCAGTTAATATGCCTGTTGGAAAATCCAACGCGGGAAATTGGAATAATGGGATGCCTTTTACCATTAATTTAGGATGTGGGACGTGGGGAAATAATATTACGTCTGAAAACATCACGTACAAACATTATATAAATACTACCTGGGTAGCTAAAGAAATAAAAAATTATAAAGTACCTACGGACGAAGAGTTATTTGGAGAAGTTATGAAAAACGAAAATATTTGATACGAAACTTTATAACAGCTAATCACTTAAAAGGAGGGCGAAATATTATGAAAGCAGTAGTGTTAGATGGTTATACACTAAACCCAGGAGATTTAAGCTGGGAGCCTTTAGAAAAACTGATGGATGTAACAATTTATGATCGTACGACTTATTCGAAGGAAGATTTATCACTTGTCATCGAAAGAGCTCAAGATGCCGAAGTGATTTTTACAAACAAAACTCCCATTACCAAGGAGGTTATTGAAGCGCTACCTAAACTGAAATATATAGGAATGCTTTCTACCGGTTATGACGTAGTGGATGTATCAGCTGCTAAAGACAATAATATAGTTGTAACCAATATTCCTACGTATGGAACTTCTTCAGTTGCTCAGATGGCGACAGCTCTTCTTCTTGAAATGTGCCATCATGTAGGAGAACACAACCATAGCGTGAAGCAGGGGGAGTGGTCGAGAAATAAAGATTGGTGCTATTGGAAACATCCTCTTGTAGAACTTGAAGGGAAAAAGATAGGAATAGTTGGGTACGGTCGCATAGGAAGAGCTTTCGGAGAAGTAGTCCAATCTTTAGGAATGCAAGTGTTGGCATATGATAAGTATCCGGATAAAAGTTTAGAAAGTGATACTCTAGCCTACAAATCTTGGGAGGAAGTGGTATCCGAAGCGGATGTAATTAGCCTTCATACCCCTCTTTTTGATGAAACGTACCAAATGATTAATAAACAGAGCATTGAAAAAATGAAAAAGGGAGTAATGATTATAAATACTTCACGGGGACCTCTTATTAATGAAGAGGACTTAGCAGCAGCACTTAACGAAGGAAAGGTTGGAGGAGCGGCATTAGATGTGGTGTCTAAAGAGCCAATCGAAGAAAATAATCCTTTGTTAACCGCTCCTAATTGTATAATTACTCCTCATATTTCTTGGGGAACGAAAGAAGCCCGTGAAAGACTTTTAAATATTAGTGTAGAAAACGTAAAAAGCTTCTTGGAAAGTCAAACACAAAATGTAGTGAACTCTTAAAATGGAGTAATAATTATATCTTAAATCTGCTTAATACTAGAGATCAATTTATTGTTATTGCACTTTCTGCTTCAAAAATACGCTTATTAAAAGGAGTCGTAGAATGAATTTCCGCAGTATAGGAAAAACTGGTATCCAAGTTTCAGAACTCGCATTTGGTACTATGTCTTTTTCAGCCGGTGCAGACGAAAAAATGTCGATGAAGATGTTTGATAAGGCTAGGGAAGCAGGAATTAATTTTTTCGATTGTGCAAATAAATATGCAGAGGGAGAAGCAGAAAAAATACTTGGAAAATGTATTTCGAATTGCAGGAATGAAGTTTTAATTTCTTCCAAAGTGTATAATCAAATGGGTAATGATGTTAACAGCAAGGGGCTCTCTAGACACCATATCATGAGCGAAGTAGAAAATAGTTTGCGAAGGTTGAATACTGATAGAATTGATTTCTATTTTTTACACAAATTTGATGAAAACACTAGAATGGAAGATACTCTGCGAACTCTTGATGATTTACAAAAGCAAGGGAAAATAGTATATCCCGCAGTTAGTAATTGGGCAGCGTGGCAGATTGCACTTGCTTTAGGTGTGCAAGCGAAAGAATATTTAGCTCGTTTTGAAATTATACAACCAATGTACAGTTTGGTGAAACGTCAGGTGGAAGTTGAGATACTTCCTTTGGCTAGCTCAGAAAATATCGCAGTTATGCCTTATAGTCCTTTAGGAGCCGGTCTCTTAACAGGTAAATATAATCAAGGGAAAAAACCGGAAATTGGAAGAATAATTGAGCAAGAGAGTTACTCAAAGAGGTATGCTGATACAATTAATTATAATATAGCGGAGAAATTTACTGGATTCGCTTATGATAATGGATTTGATCCCGTACCTTTAGCCATAGCTTGGGTGAAATCAGAACCTACAGTTACCTCTCCTTTAATAGGGGCAAGAAACGTGGATCAATTAGATACAGCTCTAAAATCCTTAGAAATAAATATGACGGAGGATTTACGACAGGCCATATCGGACTTATCGACTCCACCCCCTCACCCAACAGATAGAGATGATGAAAGATAAGTTGAAGAAACCACATATATTTATTCAATCTATTGTTCAAGATTAAACTATAAGAATAGCATGATTAATATAGTGAATTTAAGGTATTTAAAAAGATGAGCAGGGATTTAAAATCTCTGTTCATCTTTTTTAGAAATAGAAAAAGTTAGACCATTCCGTTTAATTTTTAATACTTAAAAAGTTCTGTTTTACTACATATAAGCAGTGGAGGCCTAATTTAAATAATGTTTATTCAATCCCTATGCCTGTTTCAACTAAGTTTTTGTAACTGCTAAATTACACTTGACGGTTACAGTTTTCTTGAGACGAGGGAATAGATCTATGCAAAATTATTATTTTCTTTTTGAAGACTATACAAATCAATCGTGGTGATGGAATGATGATAATTTTTGAGGCAGAGAGGCGTGAATTTTTACAGGAGGCTATATTAGAATGAGCTTCTAAAGCACATATACGATTATTATAAGTGAAATCAAAAGTTGATTTCCATACTCAGCTTGAGCTTTCTCAAAGTCAACTTCTCCATCTGATACACTCTCTGTAAAGAAATACTTAAAGCCTTACTCACTTCCACCCTTGATAAACTGTCCTCACCATTAAAGAGATATAGGAGCATGATCACACGTTGCTCCAGTATGGTTAATTAGAGAACGGTATCGCTCTGGTTTTGTCAATTTATAATAAGAGTGTTTTCTTAGAAGTAAATGTTTAAATTACTTAACTAATATTTTCAGCTAACATCCATAATCCCATTTTCTTTAAAATTTAATGATTGTTCATTATATGTGTGTCATAGATGACCAATCTAACCTTCTATTAAAAAAATTTGCTTTGTTTGATTTCCAACATCAGTATATTATATGAACTCCGAAAGAAATTAGGAATCAAATATTAAATGAAAATACAATTTAAAGTGTTGCATTTTTGCATATCGTTTTCATATTTATTAATTTTCATAATTATTATGCTGTTGTTATTAATGAAAAAACGAAGTATTCACCTGACTCAAGAAATTTTTATGAATAGAAACCTCTTCTAGTATAGGGATTCTTAGAAATTCCAATAAAATTCATTCTTTTTTGGCATGGGTTTTGCAGATACTATTAATATTAAGAAAGGGGGATAATATAAAAATTGAATAACTATTATATCCTAAACAAATTACGGCTCCCAACCATCCACAATTATCAGAGAGGCGGCGGTTTAAATTTAAAAAAGCAGAATATGTAAAGCAATTTCCTTTAGCACGATTCAGCTTCTTACGTATTACGAATTTCATTACTTGCCGGTTAAAAAAATGGCTGTTAATGAGTGATAGTTACAGGTAGGTGATCACATTGTTAGAGCTGCAAATATTCCTGCTTCTAAAATTGTAGTCACTAAAACTTTGAATTTCTCGAAATGTAAGCGCATTCTTGCATTAGTGATGCAAAAATACATCAATGCAAAAGGGGGAAGTGAATGAAAGCTTTAATTAAAAAAGCAATAGGTGATGGGGAGATGGAGTTAATAGAATCTCAACTTCCCGTAGTAAGAGAAGAATGGGTGTTAATTAAAGTAAAGGCCTGCGGAATATGTGGAACAGACCTTCATATAAAAAAAGGTGAATATCCTATCAACCCACCTGTTATCCTTGGTCATGAATTTTCGGGTGAAATAGTTCAGGTGGGGAATCATGTTTCAACTTTAAATTCTGGGGACAGGGTCGTAGCTTTGACTGCCATAGATACCTGCGGTAGTTGTGAATATTGTAGGAAAGGGTTAATGATGCTATGTAAAGAGCGAAGATCCATTGGGTCGGGAATAAATGGAGCATTTGCAGACTATTTGTCCGTTCCAGCTTCCAGTGTATACTCTATACCTGATAACTTGAGTTATGAAGAAGCAGCTCTGACGGAACCACTTGCTTGTGTAGTAAGGTGTATGAGTGAAAGAACGAATATCGAAGCCGGAGATTCTGTTTTAATATCAGGACCGGGAACTATTGGTCTACTGGCACTTCAAGTTGCCAGAGCAAATGGTGCTGATGTTACTGTCTTAGGCACTGCAAAGGATAAAGATCGTTTAGCATTATCTTTAAAGTTGGGGGCCGAAAAAACTTGGATAACTGATCATATTCCTGACGATATAAGTATTAGCGAAAAGGAATTTGACGTTACAGTGGAATGTGCTGGTGTAGAATCTTCATTGACAAACTGTATAAGTTTAGCGAAAAAGAGTGGTAAATTAATTCAAGTGGGTCTCTTTGGAAAAAATGTTTCAATAGATGCGGACTTGATCTTAATGAAAGAATTGGAAATGATTAATGGCTTCGGTACGACTGCTGCCTCATGGCACAAGTCTTTGACCTTATTACGGACTAACAAAATTAATGTGAAAGATTTAATCTCAAATCAAGTTGCTCTTTCGAATTGGGTAGAAGGCTTTGATTTAGCAGAAAAAAATATAGGTTTTAAAACCCTTTTAATCCCCGATAACTATAAATAAACTTTTAGGAGGAAATACATTGAAAAAAATATTTGTATGTTCCGTGCTTTCTAGTGTTTTTGTACTTTCGGCTTGTGGTTTCAATAATGCAGATTCAGGAGATGAAGAGGTTAATACAGCTTCCGGAAACGATAACAATGAAGCAAGTGCTGATAACACTGCTAATGAAAACAATAATACTTCTGAGGAAGATACATCGGGAGCTCATGAAGAAGCGGAAATCGTTTTAGATATGAGTCTTCCTGAAGGAAGAGACACTAAGAATGACGCTGGAGCTTCAGCTTTTAGAGAAAAGCTGGAGGAACTTACCGATAATGAAGTAAGCGTTAACATACATTATAGTAACGCCTTTGGTGGAGAAAGAGAAGTGTATGAAATGATGGGACAGGGGACAGTTGACCTAGCTTTACAATCCAGTGGACCTATGGGAGTTTTTGAAGAAGAAATGCTTGTTTTTGATCTTCCTTACATTTTCGAAGGAAAAGAACATGCCAGGGGTGTATTGGACGGGGAAATTGGGGAAGAGCTAGCTGATAGCTTTGAAGAAGCCGCTAATGTAAAGATATTGTCTTGGATTGAAAATGGATTTGTAGTGATTGGAAGTGCAGGTCAAGACATAGAAGAAATTTCCGACTTGGAAAACTATACTATTCGAGTACAGGAAAGTGAAGTACAAATTGATACATGGGAAGCAGTTGGGGCAAACCCTACACCAATGGCTTGGCCTGAAGTCTATACAGCTTTGCAACAGGGCGTTATTGATGGACATGACCAAGCCATTATGGTTTTAGAAACCGGAGGATTTGATGAAATCCAAAGCTCTATTACTATAACTGATGCTAGGTTTGTAGCTGCACCTATTTCTATGGGTGCTGATCAATTTAATTCGATGTCAGATGAGCATCAAGAAGCGCTTATCGAAGCTGCAGAATATGGACGGGATGTAGGTCGTGAAACAATCGATCAAATGGAAGTAGATGCTATGGAATACTTGGAAAATGAAGGCGGCCAAACAATCTACGAATTCACAGACGAACAAAAAGAAGAGTACAGAGAAATGACTCAAGAAGTTTATGATGAATGGGGGCCAGTTATTGGAGAAGATTTGATTGAACGGATACAGAATTTCAACCAATAAAATTTAAAAGGTGACGAAGAATCGTCACCTTATGTTTCCTTTTACAAGGGGGGGGAAGAATGAAGGCAATAAGTGAATATTATATAAAAGTGGTTGACAATATTAATAATGTTGTAGGGTATGTTTTAGCAGCATTTTTAGCAATTATGTCTATAACGATATTCTGGCAGGTGTTCAGCAGGTATCTCATAGGAACTTCTATTCCTTGGTCCGAAGAATTAGCAAGAATATTAATGTTGTATATTGTACTGCTAGGTTCTGCATTAGCCTTAAGGAAGGGACAATTGTTGGCGGTTGAAGTACTGCCAGAGATTCTTCAAAAAAAGAATAAAAGCAGATTAAAGCTATTTGTTAATTTATTATCTTTGTTTTTTTACTTTATTTTGCTTTATTATGGATTTACTTTAGCAGAAAGTGTGTCAGGACAAAGGCTTCCAGGGCTTGGAATCTCTATGTTTTGGTTTTATTTCGCCCTTTCATTAGGTGGGTTTTTTCTAGTGATTAATGCAGTGGCAAATATACTTGAAGACGCGAAAGAGGTGAGATCATGATTCTCCTATTCTTTATCTCATTATTTATATTTCTGTTTTTAAGCGTCCCAGTTGCAGTGGCTTTAGGGTTATCTACCATGCTTGGAATTATCATGAGTCAAACACTTGATTTGTCAATTGTTCCTCAAAGAATGCTGGTCTCTTTGAACTCTTTTCCTTTAATGGCTATCCCATTTTTTATTCTTGCTGGTGGATTAATGCAATCAGGAGGAATAGCTAAAAGACTAATAGATTTCTCGACCAAGTTAGTTGGACACTTTCATGGCGGCTTAGCAATGGTAGCAATTGTCACTGCTATGTTTTTTGCGGCTATTTCAGGCTCAGGTACAGCAACAGTTATTGCTATAGGAACTATTATGATACCAGCAATGATTGGGAAAGGATATAATACTGGATTTGCAAGTTCCAATGTAGCTGTTTCAGGGGCCTTAGGAATAGTTATACCACCTAGTATTCCATTAATATTATATGGGATCAGTGCAGAAGTCTCGATTAGCGATATGTTTTTAGCCGGGATTGTTCCTGGAATTATTATGGGATTATCTTTATTGATATATGCCTACATATATTCTAAAAATCATGCAAAGAAAAATAATTTACCAAAGGAACCTAGATGTTCATTTAAAGATTTGTTGAAGAGCTTTGTCGTAGCTGTTCCAGCCTTAGCAATGCCAGTAATTGTATTAGGTGGAATATACGGTGGTGTTTTCACTCCAACAGAAGCTTCGATTATAGCAGTAGCATACGCTTTTGTGATTGGATTTATATACAGGGAATTGAATTTCAAAAAACTCGTAAACACATTAATAAACTCATCTATAACAACTTCTATAATTATGATTATTATTGGAACTTCTGGTGCATTTAGTTTTTTCATTCAAATAAATGGTATCCCTCAAATGCTTTCAAATTACATGGGGGATATTACAACAAATCCTTATGTTTTTTTAATTATAATAAACATCTTTTTGCTCCTGGTGGGTATGGTTATTGAAGGCTCGGCGGCGATATTAATACTCACCCCTTTATTACTCCCGTTAGCCGTTGGCATGGGCATCGATCCTGTGCATTTTGGGATCATAATGGTGGTGAATTTAGCTATAGGACTAGTTACCCCCCCTATAGGTTTAAACTTATTTGCCGCTTCTCAAATATCAAAAATATCAATAAGTGCTATTTCAAAATCAACTATTCCTTTTATTATTGTAATGATACTAGCAGTACTGCTTATTTCTTTTTTACCGATCTTTTCGATTTGGTTCAAGCTAATATAAAATTTACTTAAAAGAGGAACATATCTAAAAGAATAAGAAATCAATAGAAATAAAGAAAGACCTTTAGGACAATTTAATTGTCTGTAAAGGTCTTTTTTTACATGCATGCCTACTATATTTATAGTAGTTTCATAAAAAGTTATTTTTCAATTCCATATCTTTTCATTTTTCTTACTAGAGTAGATTGATCCACCTCTAATGCCAAAGCTGTCTTGCGAATACTATCATGTTTGCCTAGACTTTCTTTAATAATTTGGGATTCATAATTTGCTAGTGAATTTTTTAAAGGTTTAACTGGTGGGGATTTTATTTTTGTCTTGTCGGCAGCTGTTTGAAGAGCGTCGTTTCCCTGGAGTTCCTTTCTTACATCTTCCATCCCAATTTCAGTGGTTGCAGTCATTAAAGAAATTCTTTCTACAAAGTTCTCTAGTTCTCTTACATTTCCTGGCCAATCATAATATTTAAACATGTCTAATGCTTCAGGCGATATTCTTCTGTGAATCCCATATTTTTGGTTTATCACGTGTAGAAAGTGGTAAATAAGGGGTATAATGTCTTCCCTCCTATCTTTTAAAGAAGGGATTTGAATGGGTATAACGTTTAATCTATAATACAGATCTTCTCTAAATTTACCTTCTTCTATAAGTTTCACTAAATTTCTATGAGTAGCTGCAACCACTCTTATGTTAATAGAAGTTTCCTTCGTCCCACCTATTCTAGTCACTTTGTGTTCCTGTAGCACTCGGAGAAGCTTTACTTGCAGCGAAGAAGGCATCTCTCCTATTTCATCCAAAAATACAGTGCCCTTATCTGCCGCCTCTAGTAGTCCTACTTTCCCTTTTTTATTAGCTCCTGTAAATGCTCCGCTCTCGTAACCAAATAACTCAGATTCTAATAAATTTTCAGGAAGTGCTCCACAATTGATTCTAATCAAAGAATGGCTTTTTCTTACACTATTATGATGGATTAATTCCAATATTTTTTCTTTACCAACTCCAGAAGCTCCTTGGATCAAAACGCTCGAATCTATATCTGCAACTCTTAATGATCGATTAATTACTTCTTTCATACTTTTTGACTGAGCAATGATCGACAGCTTAGGATTTTTCTGTTTTTTAAGCATTTTAAGCTCTTTATCAATCTCTTTTTTTTGCTTTTCTAACTGTTCAATCTCCTGTTGCAATTGGTTTAGCAATGTTAGGTCTCGAACATTGTTTACAACTTTTTTTATTTCGCCATGCCGGTTTCTAATAGGAACTGCGGAGACTAAAACCATTGTACCGGTGTTGATTTTTTGAGTAATAGTAACTCCTTTGTTTTCTTTCAATGCTTTTAAAGTAGCTGAGTTATCGATAATGCCTTCTTCTTCTAATTCTCTCAAGCTTCTTCCCACACAATCTTTTACAGATAAACCAGTAATTTTTTCATAGGAAGGATTTTGGTGAATAATAACTCCGTTTTCATCACTTATCACAATTCCATCAAAAGAAGAATTAATAACTTCGTTTAATTCTTGCCGAACCTCTTTTAGAGAGGCTTTTTCTTTTTGTAATCTAACTAATTTATCCATAGGATGTATGAAAACGACATATTGATCCCGATAAGAAAAGCTGTTGATCTCGGAAGGGTAATCATTTAAACAAAAATTAGTCCCTCCTTGTAAAACAGTATTACTAATAACTTCAAATTGATAAAGGTATTTTTTAGCGAGATTATTAGAATACAAAACCTCACCGCGTCGGCTTAGAGTTAAAGTTCCAATGTTATTAATTTGTTTTAAAAAATTATTAATGTCGTCACCTCCCTATGTGTTTTATTGTATATGATGCATTGATGCAATGAAAGCGTTTCATTTTTGCATCGTTTTATTTTTTGAATACTTATTTACCAACACTTTTGAAATGGCACGAAAATTGCATTCTTAATTATTAGTAGTAAATATATTTAGAGGAGGAACTAAAGTGAGTCAAATCAATGAAAAAGAACCTTTTACTAAAGAAGTGCTAAAAGGAATGCTTAAAGACATGATACTTATACGTAGCTTTGAAGAAACAGTGGAGAAATTATTTCAAGAAGGTAAAATTCACGGAACCATGCATTTATGTGTAGGGCAGGAAGCTACAGCAGTAGGCGCATGTCTCCCTCTATCTGACAACGACAAAATTACCAGCACACACCGTGGACACGGACACAGTATAGCAAAAGGCACAGGAATTCGAAGAATGATGGCAGAGCTTTTAGGTAAAGAAACAGGATATTGCAAAGGGAAAGGCGGTTCCATGCACATTGCTGATTTGGAAGTCGGAAATTTAGGAGCCAATGGTATTGTGGCAGCGGGGCTTCCCCTGGCTACAGGCGCAGCCCTTACTTCGCAAATGAAAGAAGAAGGTTATGTGGTAGTTTCATTTTTCGGAGACGGAGCTACAAACGAGGGAGCTTTTCATGAATCCCTTAATCTGGCTTCTGTTTGGAAGTTACCTGTGGTTTTCTTTTGTGAAAACAATTTGTACGGGATGTCTGGTTCTATTAAAGAAATGGTGAATATCGAAAATATAGCTGAGCGTGGGGCGGCTTATGGAATTCCAGGAGTTACTATCGACGGAAATAACGTGAAAGAAGTAGCAGAAACTACACAACAGGCAGTAAATAGAGCCAGAGAAGGCAAGGGACCTACACTTATTGAAGCTCAAACATATCGTTGGAAAGGACACTCAAGAAGTGACGCAAAAAAGTATCGAACACGTGATGAAGAAAAAGAGTGGAGAAAAAATAAAGATCCAATTACTCGCATGAAATTAGAATTATTAGAGGGCAATGTATTGTCAGAAGAAGATATAGCGGAAATAGAAAACGAAGTTACTAAAGAAATAGAGGAAGCTGTGAAATTTGCGGAAGAAAGTAAGGAACCAGATTTGGATTCATTAATGACCGATATTTTTGCATAATGGGAGGAGTGTATATACATGAGAGAGATAACATATCTAGAAGCTATCAGAGAATCTATGTCTCAAATAATGAGAGATGATAAGAATGTATTTATTATGGGAGAAGATATAGGAGTGTATGGCGGTGCTTTTGGACTTACTAATGGAATGGTTGAAGAATTTGGTCCTTTTCGAGTGCGCAATACACCGATATCAGAAGCAGCTGTAAGCGGAGCCGCAGTGGGGGCCGCAATGACTGGGATGCGGCCAATATTAGAATTTCAATTTTCAGATTTCGTAATGATAGCTATGGATAACATTGTTAATCAAGCTGCGAAGAATAGGTACATGTTTGGAGGAAAAGCGAAAGTTCCTGTAGTTTTTCGATTACCAGGAGGATCTGGAGCTGGCTTCGCAGCTCAGCATTCCCAGAGTTTGGAAGCATGGATGACTCATGTCCCGGGTCTGAAAATTGTACAGCCATCTTCTGCTTACGATGCTAAAGGATTAATGAAAGCTGCAATAAATGACGATAATCCAGTTTTATTTTATGAACATAAATTGCTTTACAGTACAAAAGGAGAAGTTCCTGAAGAAGCGTATGAAATTAATATAGGAGAAGCAGCAATAAAGAGGTCAGGTGAAGACCTGACTATTGTAGCTACAGGCATAATGGTTTCTCGGTCTATTGAGGCAGCTGAAAAGTTAGCTGATGAAAACATCGACGTAGAAATCGTTGACCCGCGCACACTCGTTCCTCTGGATGAAGCTACTATTATCGAATCGGTTAAAAAAACTAATCGAGTTCTTGTGGTTTATGAAAGTGTTCAACGAAGCGGATATGGAGCCGAAATAGCAAGTATGATCGCTGAAAGCGAAGCGTTTGATTATTTAGATGCACAAGTGGGTCGTTTAGGAGGAAAGGCAACCCCGATCCCTTATAATCCAAAACTTGAAAAAGCAGCAGTACCTCAAGTGGAAGACATTATAAGAAAAGTGAAAGAATTAATTGGAAAATAAGGAGGGGGATCGTTATGGCTTCAGAAGTTTTAATGCCCAAACTGGGCGCACAAATGGAAGAAGGTACTATAGTGAGCTGGCTTGTGGAACTTGGAGAGTTTATTGAAAAAGGAGATCCTCTAGTAGAAATTCAAACCGATAAAGTTACGATGGAAGTAGAAGCAGAACATGAAGGACATTTAATAAAAATAATATTTGAGGAAAATGAGGCAGTGCCAGTACATACTCCCATAGCTTACATAGGAGAGAAAGGAGAGAAGGTGAAAGCGAAGGTGGAAGGGAGTCAAAACAAAGAAGAGGAAAAACAGCAAAGTAATGTTAAAACTCCACGTACTCCTCTCGCTCGAAAAATAGCAGAAGAAGAGAACATTTCTTTAGACCAAGTGACAGGAACTGGACCAAACGGTCGTATACAGAAAAAAGATATTCTAATATATCAATCAGAAAAGGAGGCGAAGCCTGCCAAAAGAGCTACCCCCTTAGCTAAAAAAGTAGCAGAAAAGCAGAATATCGATATTAATGAGGTCGAGGGAAGCGGTCATTACGGAAAAGTAAATAAAGAAGATGTATTAACTCTATCTTCTAACTCACCAGCGGACACCTCTCAAGAAAGAAGTGAAATGGTTAAACCAATCAAAGGTTTACGAAGAGCCATCGCAGAAAGTATGAAAAAAAGTGCATTCGAAGCACCTCACGTTACGCTTTATAGCGAAATTGATATGACAGAAGCTGTGCAGTTGAGAAATATGTTATTGCCACTTATAGAAGAAAAAGAGAAGGTTAGAATCTCTTTTAATGACATTATTCTCAAAGCAGTAGGAGACACTCTTCACAAACACCCAGGTATGAACATTTCTTTTAACAAGGATCAAATTACGTATCATGAAAAAGTTAATATAGGAATGGCAGTAGCTATTGAGGATGGATTAGTAGTTCCTGTTATAAGAAATATCACCAACAAAACTCTTTCTGATATTACGAAAGAAACAAAAGACCTTGGAAGGAGGGCAATAGTTCACCAATTAAAGGGAGAAGAAATGAAAGGGAGTACTTTTACTGTAAGTAATTTAGGTAAATATGCAGTGGATCATTTCAATCCTATAATTAATCAGCCAAATGCCGCAATTCTAGGAATTGGACAAATATCAAAAAAACCAGCAGTAAAACAAGGAGAGGTAACTGTTCGTTCTATTATGGGTGTCAGCTTATCTTTTGATCATAGAGCCTTGGATGGAGCCCCGGCAGCTGCCTTTTTAAGTGACGTAAAACGCCTGCTGGAAGACCCTTTTAAACTACTTATTTAGGGAGAGATCTTATGGAGAAATACGATCTAATTATTATTGGCGGTGGGCCGGGGGGATATGTTTCTGCCTTACGTGCCTCTACCAAGGGATATAGAACAGCATTAGTAGAAGCGAGGGAGCTTGGGGGGACCTGTTTGAATCGTGGTTGCATTCCCTCCAAAACGTTTTTGAAAAACGCAGATGTTTTAACTTCTGTAGAAAATTCTGGAGAGAAAGGAATAGATTTTTCAGGAGTATCAATTTCGATGCCAAAAATGGTAGAACATAAAAATAATATCCTCACCAAACTCAGAAGCGGAATTGACTATTTGTTGAAAAAAAATCATATAGACCATTTTGAGAGTTATGCCGAAATTTCAGAGGATAAAATAGTCTCTCTTTCCAGTGGCGAAAACCTTCAGGGTAAGAAAATTATAATAGCTTCCGGGTCTCAACCTTTTATTCCGCCAATCCCAGGCATAGAAAAAATTAAATATGAAACGACAGACTCCATTTTTGATTTAAAAGAAATACCTGCTTCTATGTGTATCATTGGAGGTGGGATTATCGGAGTTGAATGTGCAGATATATTTTCTTCTTTTGGTACAAAAGTGACAGTTATTGAAATGGGTGAACAACTTATTCCATCTGAGGACAAAGAAGCTGCTTATCTCATACAAGAATATTTATCTGAAAAAGGAGTATCTATTTACACGAATACCTCTGTAAAAAATATGGAGTCTCATAACGATGAAGTAATTATTGAATGTAAAGGAAATGAAGAAGAAACTATCCAATTAAATTTCAATAAAATACTTATAGCTACAGGAAGAAAGCCTAACACTGAAGTGGTAGAGAGGCTGAATTTAAGAACAAAGGAAAATGCCATTTTAGTAGATGACTTTATGGAAACAAGTGAACCAGGAATTTTTGCTGTGGGAGATGTAATAGGAGGTTGGCAACTAGCTCATGCAGCAAGCGCCGAAGGTCTAACTGCTGTTAATAATTTATATGAGAAAAGAGAACGTATAAATTATAGTGTCATGCCTAGATGCGTTTACACGAATTTAGAAGTAGCAAGTGTGGGGAAAACTGAAAAGGAGTTAATAAATGAAAAAATCACTTACACAACAAAAAAATTACCATTAGAAGGTAATGGAAAAGCAGGAACGCTGGGAGTAAATAATGGTTTCACTAAAATCATGTTTAATAAAGATCTGGGGGAAATTTATGGAGTGATCATGGTGGGACCTAATGTAACTGAGATAATAAGTCAGGCTTCTGCTTATATGTATCTTGAGGGTACTATAGATGAAATGGCTGAGATGGTTCAGCCGCATCCTTCTTTATCTGAAATTTTATTAGAAGTTGCGAACTTTGCACTTAATAAGCCCCTACATTCTTAAGTGATTTTAAAGGAAGTGAACCTATGTTTAATATTACCGGAAAAAAAGCTATTATTACCGGAGGTGGAAATGGTATTGGTTTGTCGCTAGTCAGAGCTTTTCATAAAGCAGGAGTAGAAATAGCAGTTCTTGATATTGATGAAAATATAAAAGAGCTCCCTAATTTGTTTCCATCAGAACCTTCTTTACATGTTTTTCAAACCGATTTATTGGATTCGCACAGTTTAAGACAAGGGTATGAAGCAGCTCTAGAAAAACTTAACGGAGAGATGGACATTCTTATAAACAGTGCCGGTTTAATTCAACGTCATCCTGCAGAAGACTTTCCAATAGATATGTGGGACAAAATAATGGGTGTAAATGTTCGTGCAGTTTTTGAGCTTTCCAGATTGGCAGCTGCAAGTATGAAAAAAAATAAGGGTGGAAAAATAATAAATTTCGGTTCGATAGTCTCAATTATCGGTGCCTACAATTCTTCTGCTTATTCAGCCAGTAAAGGTGCTGTTATGCAGTTAACTAAATCGCTTTCCAATGAATGGGCCCAGTATAATATTCAAGTGAACGCAATTGCTCCAGGATATATGTTAACAACTATGAACGATGATTTAATGAAAGATGCCGTTAGAAAAAAACAAGTGGAAGATCGCATTCCGGCCAAACGTTGGGGGACTCCGGAGGATATAGAGGGTGTAGCCTTGTTTTTATCATCTCAAGCTTCCGACTATATAACAGGGACACTTATTCCAGTCGATGGTGGTGTCTTAGGAAGATAATTAGAATGAGGTGTTAAACGAAGAAAAAATGTATTTTTAAGGAAGCTGATTTAGTGAAAATGCTTATAATGATTTGTATGAGTGGGAAGGCATAAAATCTACTATGGACGAGATGACAGAAATTAAATTGAACGTTTGGAATAATGAACAACCTTTAGAATGGTAATTATTTTAAAAGTATTCTTCTTTAAAGATAACTCTATAGACAAAGTTTACACTTATTTGCTGCATACGAGAAAGAGATTGCATTCATTAGAGGTAAACGTTTAATTCACCGGGTCGCAAACGTCTGTTTTAATTTATATATAATGAAGGGCTCTCCCATAACCTAATTGGATTAATGGGAGAGTTTTTTAATACTGTAATTTAGAATGAATATAAGGAAAATAAACTCTGGTTTAATAGATTTTTTTATCGGTATTAGCAAAACTAAAAGTAGTTTTGTCAATCTCTCAAGATATCCCAACGAAACTCATTTAATGTGATAAAATAGGCCTATACAATGTTAATATTTTCAATATACAAACTATAATGATAGAACGTGGTGATTAAATGATTATTTATGAGGCGACGAAACGGGATTTTCTGCAGGACGTCTTTCAGGACGAGCTTGTTAAGCATATATGTGATAACTATGAATCGAAGGTGGGCCGGGTCAACAAAAGCGAGGTGCGCTCCTGGGATAATTCCATGCAGTACATGTATCGGGTGCTGTCGGACCGGGACATTCCGGAGGATGCCGGCGTAGCGATCGAGTTTAAAATTCCTTACACCTCCAAGCGGGTCGACATGCTTATTTCCGGATACAAAGAAAGCAAAGGATCAATTGTCATTGTGGAGCTTAAGCAGTGGGAAGCGGTTGAGAAAATAGAAGGGAAAGAAGCGATCGTCAAAACGATGTTCAGGGGCGGTCTTCACGAAACAACCCACCCGTCGTATCAGGCGTGGTCTTACGCTGCCTTAATTGAAGATTATAATGAAAATGCGCAGAAGGACGACCTACAGATTTACCCGTGTGCTTATTTACATAACTATATCAATCAGAAAGAAGATCCGCTGACAGCTCCTCTCTACGAGTTTTACGTAGATCAGGCTCCGGTGTTCGTTAAAGGGGACGCAGGGAAACTCCGGGATTTTATTAAGCAGTATATTCATAAAGGGGACCAGAAGAAAAACCTTTATCAGATCGAAAATGGCAGAATCCGGCCGTCCAAGTCACTCCAGGATGCTCTTAACAGCATGCTGAAAGGAAACAGGGAATTCGTCATGATCGATGACCAGAAAGTTGTGTATGAGACCGCCCTGCAGCTGGCGGATCAGGCACTGAGAACAAAAACGAAGGAAGTGCTTGTGATCGAAGGAGGGCCCGGTACTGGAAAATCGGTTTTGGCCGTGAATCTGCTGGTGGAAATGACAAAAAAGCACCTTGTGGCACAGTACGTAACAAAAAACGCCGCACCGAGAAATATCTATGCGACAAAGCTGAAACAGGATTTTAAGAAGGGCAGTATTGATAATTTATTTAAAGGATCAGGATCGTACGTGGAGGCTCCTAAAGATGAATTCGACTGTTTGATTGTCGATGAAGCCCACCGTCTGAATGAAAAGTCGGGTATGTTTTCTCATTTAGGGGAGAACCAGACGAAAGAAATCATGAACGCCTCCAAGCTCGCCATTTATTTTATCGATGAACGGCAGCGGGTGACGTTGAAAGATAAGGGAAGTATGGATGAAATTAAACGGTTTGCGGAAGCGGAAGGAGCAAACATAACCACAATGAAGCTCGACTCCCAGTTCCGGTGCAACGGTTCCGACGGCTACCTTGCCTGGCTGGATGATGTGCTCGAAATCCGTGAAACAGCAAACACGCATCACATGGGAGCCTCCTACGATTTCCGGGTGTATTCCGATCCCCTGGAGCTGAAACAGGACATTGAAAAGCTGAACGAAAAAAGAAACAAAGCCAGGCTCGTCGCAGGCTACTGCTGGAACTGGGAGAAGGAAGGAAAAGCCGACTCCAATTATTACGACATAGTTCTAGAGGAGTATGGTTTTAAAATGAGCTGGAATCTCGGAAACACCGCCACGTGGGCGATCGATTCGGAATCGGTCAACGAAATCGGCTGCATTCATACTTCCCAGGGGCTGGAGTTTGAATATGTAGGGGTCATTATCGGCGACGATCTCGTTTACCGAGATGGGGAAGTCGTCACGGATTCCTCTAAACGGGCAAAAACAGACAGTTCTTTAAAAGGCATTAAAAAAATGCAGAAAGAAGATCCAGAAAAAGCTGCTTCTCTGGCTGATGAGATTATACGAAACACGTACCGGACACTCATGACAAGAGGGCAGAAAGGCTGCTTTATTTACTGCACGGATGAAGAGCTGGAAGAGTATTTCAGGAAAAGACTTGAGAAAGCTTCGTATAAATACGAAGAGAATGAATTTTTCAGACCCATTAACACAGTGTCTAAAGTAAAAGACACTATTTAAAAATCTACTGTTTTAAAAAGAATAAAAAGTTTTTAAAGCATAAAGATTTCTTGAATAAAATAAGCAAATATACTCGTACAGTTTTAACTTTAGTAAAAAAAACGCTCATAACTCACATAAATAAAGGAGGGATTTATATGGAATCGTTTTATAAAATATTAGAAAATTATTTAAAAAGAAAAGATACCGATTACGCCATTCATGTAAATGGGAACTGGGGTTCCGGAAAAACTTATTTTTTAAAAAATGATGTGAGGCAGCATTTAGAAAAAAAGGACGGCGAATGGCAAATTATCTATATTTCATTAAATGGGATCAGAACTCTGGAAGAGATTTCAGATAAAGTTTTCATGGAAGTTATTTCTTTAATTAAGTTTTCAAATCAAGGTAAGGGAATAAACACAGGAAAAGTGATAAGCACTACCACATCTCTTTTAAAAAATATAAATAGTATTAATATAGGGGGATTAGGGGTTGGAGCTAGTATGGATTTAGCTGAAAGTATTAATAAAGTCCAAGAATATATAAATAATAATATTAAGAGGAATATATTATTATGTTTTGATGATTTAGAAAGAATTGATGATGAACTCCCTTTGAAAAGTGTTTTAGGATTGATACTCTGTCAAGAAACTAGACACGTATAATTGGGATTTGATCGTTTCTTCTACCGCGCTCTCGCTTGGTGGCATTCGATAGACAATCAGGGAGACCCTGAATGTCTATCGAATGGACAGATGAG
>NZ_PZJJ01000018.1 GCF_003044065.1 Alkalicoccus saliphilus | reverse complement strand
AAGATCCCTCAGAGACGATGAGGTAGATAGGTCTCGTGTGGAAGCGTGGCGACACGTGAAGCTGAGAGATACTAATCGATCGAGGGCTTAACCAACAAACAACCGGCGTATCAACAGACCGTGAATCGATTCTTACACGCGTTATCCAGTTTTGAGAGGACAGATCTCTCAAACCGAATCCAGTGACGAAAGCGGAGAGGTCACACCCGTTCCCATGCCGAACACGGAAGTTAAGCTCTCCAGCGCCAATGATAGTTGGGGGCTCTCCCCCTGCAAAAGTAGGACGTCGCTGGGTTACCAGCCGCACGCTGCCATGGGCAGCGTGCTTTTTTTGCATATTCAGAGAACTTCAACGATTATTTACAGCCCCTTTTACTCAAAGAGATTAGTCTTTTATTTTATGTTCGCAGCCATGGGGAGAGAATAAAAAAACAAAAGACAAAAGACAAAAGACAAAAGACAAAAGACAGTCAACTATTCTGAGACAGAATGTGCCTTGAAAAAAATTCTGAATATTCTGTTGAAGGAATATTCCTTTTGTGGTATATTCAATTTATGGAAAAGATATTATCTGCTCTGGCTGAACCAAAACGTACAGCGATTATCGAACTGCTTCGGGACGGCCCTATGACCGTAGGGGAAATAGCTGATAAGCTTCGTATCCCACAGCCTCAGGCGTCAAAACATCTTCGTGTACTGTATGAAGCAGGTCTTGTGAAAATTTATCCGATGGCTAACAGAAGAATTTATGAGCTGGAACCGGACGGACTGCAAAAACTGGATGACTGGCTTGAGACGTTCCGGGAATTATGGGAGCAGAGGCTGGACCGTCTGGAAAGTTATTTAAAAGAAGAGGAAGGGAGGAATACTTAAAACGCAGTAAAGAAGCAGTGGTTTATTTTTTTAGAAGGGAATTCGATTCGGTCTCGGCTGTCAAAGTGCGAAAGGCTTCCCCGGAAAGAGTACAGTTCTTCAGTAAAAAGTTATAAAAGTGCCGGGAGAAATTTGCTTCCATGTGTAACCTGCTGTCTTATTTTAAATGTATATTTAAAAGAAAGGAAGATAAAAAATGAGTGAACAGCTCAGCAGTAAGAATACAAAAAGCTGGGAAAAGGGCCGGAATTTAATTATTGAACGAACTTTCAACGTTTCCAAACAACTGCTTTTTCAAGTTTACTCTTCCTCCAGACATCTGGAGCAATGGTGGGGTCCCCGGGGATGGGAGACAACGAATTATCAATTTGATTTCCAGCCGGAGGGGATATGGCATTACTGTATGAGATGTGTAGATAAAGAACAGGAAGAATATTTCGGTCAGGAAGCCTGGGGGAAAGGTGTTTTTAAAGAAATAGTAGAAAATGAAAAGATTGTTTATACAGACATGTTCTCGGATGAGGAAGGGAATACAGATGACCGCCTTCCCGTGATACTCGTAACGATAACATTTCAAGAGACGGAAACGGGAGCGATGCTGCAGGTACACAGCGAATTTCCGACAGTAGAGGATATGCAGAAGCTGAAAGAAATGGGAATGGTAGAAGGATTCACCTCCCAACTGGATCGTCTGGAAGAATACCTTCATGATGTTTCGTAAAATGCCAACTACAGAGCAGTTCTGCGGGAAAGACGGGTGAAACAGCCTGGTAAGCATGGATGGATCCGGACCTGGATTTGGGTCCGCATGAAGCCGTGTCCCATCCTCTGCAGAACAGCTCTTTTTTTGAACAATTTTTTCTATCCCGGACAGCGGTTCTTCTGAAGATAGGTTATCAAATCCGTGGGATAAATTTCATGATTAATGACGGCTGAGAAGTGGAATAGGTAACAACGGACGATACAGGTCAGGGAAATATTAAAAGCCTCCCTTGTAAATTGCTTGAATCTGCAGATAAATTAGTTATAATGAGAATATAGTCAAATATAGTCAAAGTCAATTATTGTTTGCGAAAATAAATAACCGGCAGGCGACAGTTTTTCTGCAAAGGGAGGGGGATGCGATGCGCAATATTTCGGATGTCATTGAGCAGTATTTAAAGCAGATTATAGAAGGAAATGAAGAAGCTCTTATTGAAGTGAAACGGAGTGAACTGGCGAGTCAGTTTGACTGTGTGCCTTCACAGATTAATTATGTTATCCGTACACGCTTTACAGAGGAAAAAGGATATGTCGTGGAAAGTAAGCGGGGAGGCGGAGGTTATATCCGCATTATTAAAAGAGAACTGGATACACGGCTTGCCGTGTACGATCAGCTGCTCCACCTTATCGGCTCCAGTATGACCCAGCATGCGGCCGAAAGTATGATTGATCGTCTGGAGGAAGAAGAAATTATTACGCTGCGGGAAAGCCGGCTGATGAAATCTGTTATTGACCGGGAAGTACTTTCGGTACCGCTTCCTTCCAGGGATCATTTTCGGGCACGCCTGATGAGTGCCATGCTTAAAACGCTGAAGTATAAAACGTCGCCTGATTAAAGGAGGGATTCACATGCTGTGTCAGGAATGCCAGGAGCGGGAGGCATCCCTTCATTTTACAAAGATTATTAACGGTGAAAAAACTGAATTTCATCTTTGCGATATATGTGCGAAGGATAAAGGAGAAGAGCTTCCGGGGGGGAATAATTTTTCCATCCATAAGCTGCTCTCCGGACTTCTCGACACCGGCCAGGCATTTTCCACCCCCTCTCCGGGTAGAAGGAGGCAGCCGGAAAGAAACGATCTTCAGTGTGAAACGTGCGGTACCACCTACAAACTTTTTGCAGAGCGGGGCCGTTTCGGCTGTGCCGACTGCTATCATTATTTTGATGAAAAACTTGATCCTGTACTGCGGCGTATCCACGGAGGCAATACAGCACACAGCGGCAAAGTTCCCAAAAGAAAAGGCCGTGATATGCACGTGTACAGAGAAATTGAAGAATTGAAATCAGCAATGCAGCGCCAGATTTCTGAGGAGGAATTTGAACAGGCGGCGGAAACCCGGGATAAAATACGCGAACTGGAACATGCGCTGAAAGAGAAGGGAGGAGACGCCTCATGACGCTGAAATCGTTTATGAATGAAGCTCTCAGTCCCTGGATGAAAAACGAAGGACCGGAATCAGATATTGTAATCAGCAGCAGAGTCCGCCTTGCAAGAAATCTGGAAAAGGTGCCTTTTCCGATCGCTGCATCGGAAGAGCAGCTGGAAGATGTAACATACCGGATCGGAGAAGAGTTTACCGGAGATGCCCATCAGGATTTCGGAGAACTTTCGCTCGTTAAGATGGCAGACTTAACAGCAAATGAGAAGCAGGTCCTCGTGGAAAAACATCTCGTCAGTCCGCATTTAACGAGAAAACCGCTGCACAGAGCGGCTCTTTTGAGTAAGGATGAATCATTAAGTGTGATGATTAATGAGGAAGATCATTTCCGTATTCAGTGTCTGCTTTCCGGTTTTCAGCTGGAAGAAGGGCTGCAGCTTGCAGATGCGATGGATGACTGGATGGAGGAAAGCCTGGATTTTGCCTTTGATGAAAGACGGGGATACTTAACGAGCTGTCCGACGAACGTAGGGACAGGGCTCCGGTCTTCTGTCATGATGCATCTGCCGGCTCTCGTCCTGACAAAGCAGCTGAACCGGATTCTTCCGGCCATTAATCAGCTTGGTCTCGTAGTACGGGGGATCTATGGTGAAGGAAGTGAAGCCCAGGGGAATCTGTATCAAATATCCAATCAGAAGACGCTTGGAGCTTCAGAGAGTGATATCGTAAAAGATCTGCGAAGCGTTGTTACGCAGCTGATCGAACACGAACGGACGGCCCGCGAACAGCTTTGGAATGACTCCCGTATGAAACTGGAGGATCGAATATTCCGGTCCTACGGTCTGCTTTCCTACAGCCGGATAATGGAGTCGAAGGAAGCTATGCGCCGGCTGTCCGATGTACGGCTCGGAATTGATATGGGAATTATCGAGAATGTGCCGGCAAAAATTTTGAACGAACTGATGGTGATGACCCAGCCCGGCTTCCTGCAGCAGTATGCAGGAGAAAGTCTGAAACCGGAAGAACGGGATCAGCGCCGGGCTTCTTTGATCAGAGAACGGCTGCATATGGAAAATAACGAAGAATCCCATGACGGAGGTGGCGAATAATATGATGTTTGGACGATTTACAGAGAGAGCCCAGAAAGTACTGGCACTTGCCCAGGAAGAAGCTGCCCGGCTCGGACACAGCAATATAGGAACAGAGCACGTACTTTTAGGTCTGGTGCGCGAAGGAGAAGGCATTGCGGCGAAAGCACTGACAGGTCTTGGCCTTGGAGCTGAAAAAATACAGACGGAAGTAGAGAACCTCATTGGCCGGGGAGATGAAGTAACAAAGCAGATTCACTACACACCACGCGCAAAAAAGGTAATTGAGCTTTCCATGGATGAAGCAAGAAAGCTCGGACATTCCTACGTCGGAACAGAGCACATCCTGCTCGGATTGATCCGCGAAGGAGAAGGAGTGGCTGCCCGCGTACTGAATAACCTTGGTGTAAGCCTGAATAAAGCGCGCCAGCAGGTGCTGCAGCTTCTCGGAAGCAGCGAAAACAACAGTAACAGCCAGCAGCAGGCAGCGGCAGGCGCCGCGAACGCCAGCACACCGACACTGGATGGTCTTGCAAGGGACTTAACGGCGATCGCGAAAGAAGAACAGATTGACCCGGTGATCGGACGCTCGCAGGAAATTGAGCGTGTCATTCAGATTCTGAGCCGTCGCACAAAAAACAACCCGGTACTTATCGGGGAGCCTGGTGTAGGTAAAACAGCTATTGCAGAAGGTCTGGCCCAGCAGATTGTTAATAATGAAGTGCCGGAAATTCTCCGTAACAAGCGGGTGATGACACTCGACATGGGAACAGTCGTTGCCGGTACAAAATACCGCGGGGAATTTGAAGACCGCCTGAAAAAAGTAATGGAGGAAATCCGCCAGGCAGGAAACGTTATTCTCTTTATCGATGAGCTTCATACACTTATCGGTGCCGGAGGAGCGGAAGGTGCGATCGATGCATCCAACATTCTCAAGCCTTCCCTCGCACGCGGTGAACTTCAGTGTATCGGTGCGACGACCCTGGAGGAATACCGGAAGTATATTGAAAAGGATTCTGCACTTGAGCGCCGTTTCCAGCCAATTCAGGTAAACGAGCCAACACCGGATGAATCCGTGCAGATTCTCAGCGGACTTCGTGACCGTTATGAAGCCCATCACCGGGTGACAATTACGGATGAGGCAATCGACGCTGCCGTGAAGCTGTCGGACCGTTATATTTCCGACCGGTTCCTTCCGGATAAGGCCATTGACCTGATTGATGAAGCAGGTTCCAAAGTCCGTCTCCGCTCTTATACGGCACCGCCGAACCTGAAAGAAAAAGAACAGGAATACGAAGAGCTGCGTAAAGAAAAAGATGCGGCAGTGCAGAGTCAGGAATTCGAAAAAGCAGCCTCTCTCCGTGATCAGGAGCAGAAGCTTCGTGAAGAACTTGATGACCTGAAAGACAAATGGAAAGAAAAGCAGGGGCAGGAAGATTCTGAAGTGACACCGGAAGACATTGCTTCGATCGTAGCTACGTGGACAGGTATTCCTGTAAGCAAGCTGGCGGAAGAAGAAACCGACCGCCTTCTCCGCATGGAGGAAATCCTTCACAACCGCGTGATTGGACAGGATGAAGCGGTAACTGCTGTTTCCAAGGCGGTCCGCCGTGCCCGTGCCGGACTGAAAGATCCGAAACGTCCGATCGGCTCCTTTATTTTCCTCGGGCCGACAGGTGTTGGTAAAACAGAGCTTGCCCGTGCAGTGGCAGAATCGCTGTTCGGGGATGAAGATGCGATTGTCCGTATCGACATGTCCGAGTATATGGAAAAGCATACGACAAGCCGTCTCGTTGGTTCCCCTCCGGGCTATGTCGGACACGAAGACGGTGGACAGCTGACGGAGAAAATCCGCCGCAAGCCGTATTCTGTCATTCTCCTGGATGAGATTGAAAAAGCACACCCTGAAGTATTCAACATTCTTCTGCAGGTGCTGGAAGATGGGTTCCTGACTGATTCCAAAGGCCGCCGCGTCGATTTCCGCAACACAGCAATCATTATGACTTCCAACGTCGGAGCAAGCGTTCTCCGTCAGGAAAAAAGTGTCGGCTTTACAGCCCAGCGCGGGGACGAACAATATCAGGATATGAAAGGGAAAGTAATGGGCGAGCTGAAAAAATCCTTCCGTCCTGAATTCCTGAACCGTATTGATGAGATTATTGTCTTCCACTCTCTGGAGAAGAAGCATATCAAACAAATTGTCTCCCTGATGTCTGATCAGCTGAAAAAGCGTCTGAAAGAGCAGGGAATTGAATTTGAACTGACGGAAGCCGCAAAAGCAAAAATTGCTGATGAAGGTTTCGATCCGGAATACGGAGCGCGTCCACTCCGCCGGGCCCTTCAGAAACAGGTGGAGGACCGCCTTTCCGAAGAACTTCTCCGTGGAGCGATTGCTAAAGGGCAGAAAGTGCGTCTTGGTATCCGCGATGGAGAGTATTATGTGAGCAAGGCAGAAGAAACGGTATAAGCTGTCTGATTTTAATAAAGAAAAAGCAGGGAAGCCTCTACAATGAGGCTTCCCTCTTTTATGTCTTCTACACAAAGTGAAAAAGCAGCTCTTCCGGTATTCTGGGAAATTCAGGGGGTCTCATATTAGACACGGTAACAGGAAAACGTCTGCCGAAAATATATTCCTGGAGCAGAATATGCCGCAGGGGGCGGCTCTGCATGCTAAAATAGAAGGATGAGTTTCACGAGAGGAGGAAGAGAAATGGCAAAACAGAAAACAAAATTTGTCTGCCAGGACTGCGGATATGAGTCCATGAAGTGGATGGGCAAGTGTCCAGGATGCCACAGCTGGAATACGCTCGTAGAAGAGATGGAAGCGGCACCGAAGGGAAAAAAACGGCGGGGCTTTTCTACTGGAGAAGGGTCAAGATCTGTTAAACCCGAGCCTATTACAAAAATTGAAAGCAGGGAAGAGGCACGGACGAGCACCCATATTGATGAACTGAACCGCGTACTCGGCGGCGGAGTAGTGCCTGGATCCCTCGTCCTTGTCGGTGGAGACCCGGGGATCGGTAAATCGACGCTTCTTCTTCAAGTATCAGCGATGCTTGCTGCAAATAAAAAAAGGGTACTCTACATATCAGGGGAAGAATCCGTTAAACAGACAAAGCTGCGGGCGGACCGTCTCGGAATTGAAGAGGACGAACTGCTTGTTCTGGCGGAAACGGACGTGGCCGTCATAGAGCGGGTCATTGAAGAAATGCAGCCGGCGCTTGTCATTATCGACTCTATACAGACTGTGCATATGGATGATGTTACGAGTGCTCCGGGAAGTGTTTCCCAGGTGAGGGAATGTACTTCTGCTTTTATGCGTGTTGCAAAAACAAAGGGCATTGCTGTCTTTCTTGTCGGTCATGTGACGAAGCAGGGAGCTATTGCCGGACCGCGTATTCTTGAACATATGGTGGACACGGTGCTTTATTTTGAGGGGGAGCAGCATCATACATTCCGTATCCTCCGGGCAGTAAAAAACCGCTTCGGCTCGACAAATGAAATTGGTATTTTTGAGATGAAGGAAAGCGGCCTGGAAGAAGTACTCAATCCTTCCGAGATCTTTCTTGAAGAGCGATCTGCAGGAGCAGCCGGTTCAGCTGTCGTTGCCTCAATGGAAGGAACGAGAACGGTGCTCGTGGAGATCCAGGCGCTCATTTCCCCGACAAGCTTTGGAAACCCCCGCCGTATGGCGACCGGCATTGATCATAACCGAATTTCTCTCATTATGGCTGTTCTGGAAAAAAGGGTGGGCATGATGCTTCAAAATCAGGATGCCTATATTAAAGTGGCCGGCGGCGTCAAACTGGACGAACCATCTATCGACCTTGCCATTACGGTAGCTATTGCTTCCAGTTTCCGGGATGTGCCAACAGAGCCCGGGGACGTCATTATCGGAGAGGTGGGGCTTACAGGTGAAGTGCGCCGTGTTTCCCGCATTGAACAGCGGGTAATAGAGGCGGCAAAACTTGGTTTTACGCGGGTTATCGTTCCATCAAAAGTGCTGGAAGGCTGGCAGGCACCGGACGGCATCGAGGTTGTCGGCGTGCAGACAGTAAGTGAAGCACTGGAAATAACGTTAGGAGGGAAGACACGTGGAACACCATCGTTCGAACTATGATGACAATTTCATTAATGAGGTACTGCAGCTTGTCTCACCGGGAACCCCGCTCCGGGAAGGCATCGATAACGTTTTGAGAGCGGGAACCGGCGGACTGATCGTTCTCGGGTACAACAATGAAATGATGAATATCGTTAACGGAGGTTTCTTTATCAATACCGATTTTTCCCCGGCTTACTTGTATGAGCTGGCCAAAATGGACGGGGCGATCATTCTAAGTGAGGATGGCAGCCGGATTCTTTATGCAAATACGCAGCTCGTACCGGAAAACTCCATCGATTCCACAGAAACAGGGATCCGTCACAGAACTGCCCAGCGTGTAGCCAGACAGACGGGTAATCTCGTCATTTCCATTTCCCAGCGCAGAAATGTCATTACGCTTTACCAGGGGCAGTACCGCTACGCCCTGAAGGATATCGGCGTCATTTTGACAAAGGCAAATCAGGCCATTCAAACATTGGAAAAATACCAGGCCGTGCTGGATCAGAGCATTACAAACCTTGGAGCGCTGGAATTTGAAGAACTCGTAACGTTTCAGGAAGTATCCCAGGTGATGCACCGGATTGAAATGGTCCTCCGGATTAAGGGAGAGATTTTAAACTATGTGAATGAACTCGGAGACGAAGGACGCCTGATTTCCATGCAGCTGGAGGAGCTTGTAATGAATACGGAGCAGGAAGCCCTTCTTCTGATTAAGGATTATATGAAAGAAGAAGATCAGAGTCCAAAGGATACGCTCCGAAAACTGAAGCGGCTTTCCAATGAAGAACTGCTCGACGATAATGTTATCGTGAAACTTCTCGGGTACGGAAAAATTACGAACTTGTCAGAATACGGTCTGCACCCGCGGGGATACCGTATATTGAATAAAATTCCACGGCTTCCTGTCATGGTGGTAGACAACCTCGTCCGCGAATTCGGCGAACTTTCCCGTATCACAAGAGCTTCCACTCAGGAACTGGATGAAGTCGAGGGTATCGGGGAAGCACGTGCCAAAAAAATCAAGGACGGGCTGACAAGAATTCAGGAGCAGCTGTTTATCGACAGACATATTTAACCGGGAAAACCCAGTTGACACTGATTGTATGGAAAGGTAAAATGGAAGATTACTCAAATTGACAGACAATTCTGACGGTGGTAAAGTAATACCAGGAATATGTAACTTTTTGTGAATTAATACCTGGTGCAGTCACTTAAAGCGAATTTAGCTATATTAAAAAGAAGGAGGTGACGGAAATGCTGCATAAGATCGTACAGATGGTAATTCTTTTCATTGGAGGAACCATCGGATATTTATTCCTGCCGGACGTTCTGCAGGCGCTGCCTGTTAATAATATGCCGGAGTGGCTGACGAATGAATTTGCCGGAGCCGTGCTTGGTGCAATTATATTATTTTTCCTACTTTTCTGGTTTACGGACAATATCGTCGGCTTTATCCGCTACGTGGAAGAATCCATTATGAAATATCCCGCCACGGATCTGATTTTTGGAACGATCGGTCTGCTGATCGGGCTCGGACTGGCTTCACTGATCACTGTGGCGCTGATGAGTATGGAAATACCGATAGTCAGCTCCATTCTCCCGGTGCTCCTCACATTGTTTTTCGGATATCTCGGTTTCCGGGTTGGTTTCCAAAAACGGGATGAACTGATGAACCTGTTTCCCGGCGGCCGGAGCCAGAATAAAAACGAGAAAAAAGAAGAGCCCGCAGAGCCGGCACGAAAAAACGAAGCGAAACTGAAAATTCTCGATACGAGTGTAATCATTGACGGAAGAATAGCAGATATATGCCAGAGCGGCTTTATCGAAGGTACGCTGATCATTCCGGAGTTTGTGCTGGAAGAGCTGCAGCATATTGCTGATTCTTCGGATGCGCTGAAAAGAAACCGGGGGCGTCGGGGGCTGGATATTTTGAATAAAATCCAGAAAGAACTCGATGTGGACGTGGAAATTTACGAAGGAGACTTTGAAGATATACAGGAAGTCGACAGCAAACTCGTTAAACTGGCGAAGGTAATGAACGGTTTTGTAGTCACAAACGATTTCAATTTGAATAAAGTATGTGATCTGCAAGGAGTGGCAGTTCTGAACATCAATGACCTTGCCAACGCCGTGAAACCGGTTGTTCTTCCTGGAGAAGAGATGCCGGTACAGGTTATTAAGGATGGTAAAGAGCAGAATCAGGGGATCGGTTATCTCGATGACGGCACGATGATCGTTGTGGAGGAAGGCAGCAGTCAGATCGGCAAGACGATTGAAGTTGTCGTGACAAGTGTCCTTCAGACTTCTGCCGGGCGGATGATCTTTGCTAAACCGAAAGCACTGGAGAAAGCTCAATAATTTAAAAAGGACGATGGGTATGTCTAGTTATCAGACCGTACTGCTTGCGGCCGGGCAGGGGAAAAGAATGCAGGCCGGACGCAATAAGCAGTTTTTAACGATTGCCGGAACTCCTCTTCTTATTCACACGCTTCGTGTGTTTGAAGAGGATTCGTTCTGTCAGGCAGTCGTACTTGTAGCCAATGATAAAGAAACAGAAGAAATCCGTGCCCTTCTTCAGGAATGGGGGCTCGGTAAAAAAACATCGATCGTTTCCGGTGGAAAAGAGCGTCAGGACAGTGTTTCCTGCGGATTGAAGGCGCTTTTGGAAAACGGAGCCGGTGGAGAAGAAACTGTACTTATTCATGACGCAGCACGGCCGTTTGTTACAAAAGATAAGCTTCGGCAGCTCGCAGAAGAAGCTGCATCTTCCGGGGCGGCTATCCTTGCAGTACGTGTAAAAGATACAGTAAAGGAAGTAACCGGCGGCACGATAACAAAAACAGTAGACCGCTCCAGACTGTGGGCTGCCCAGACACCTCAGGCGTTTTCTTTTGAGGTGATTGCTTCGGCCCATAGAAAAGCGGAAGAAAATGACTATCTTGGGACAGATGATGCCAGCCTGGTTGAATATACAGGCGGAGCCGTTACAATAGTAGAAGGAACGTACGAAAATTTTAAAGTAACGACACCGGAAGATATGATGTTTGCAGAAGCAGTCGTCAGAAGCCGGCAGGAGGGAGAACGCAAATGAAGATTGGACAGGGATTCGACGTGCACCAGCTTGCGGAAGGAAGACCGCTGATTTTAGGTGGTATTGAAATACCTCATGACCGGGGACTGCTCGGACATTCAGACGCGGACGTGCTGCTTCATACAATTGCAGATGCAGCTCTCGGCGCAGTTGGAGAAGGAGATATCGGACGGCATTTTCCGGATACTTCCCCCGAATTTAAAGATGCTGATTCCGCGGAGCTTCTTTCCCACGTGTGGAAGATAGTTGATGAAAAAGGGTACCGCCTCGGCAATGTGGACTGTACGATCATGGCCCAGAATCCGAAAATGGCTCCATACATTCAGGCAATGCGGGAGCGGATTGCCGGGCTCCTTCATGCGGATATTAAGCAGGTAAATATTAAAGCAACAACGACAGAGAAGCTTGGATTTACCGGGCGGGAGGAAGGAATTGCTTCCCAGGCAGTCCTTCTTCTGAAAGAAAAATCATAAAAACATTTAAGAAGCTGCCCCGGCAGTGATAAAATAGACGAAGATTTTACAGCGAGGAAGGTGTCATACTATGACAGAAGATATTCGAGTCCGGTTCGCCCCGAGTCCCACGGGACATCTGCATATCGGTGGAGCGCGTGCCGCATTGTTTAATTATTTATTTGCCCGCCATCACGGTGGTACGTTTGTGGTCCGCATCGAAGATACCGATCAGGCAAGAAATGTGGACCTGGCGACAGAAAAGCTGCTTGAAAGCCTGAAATGGCTCGGCCTGGACTGGGACGAAAGCGTAGATAAGGGAGGGCCTTATGCTCCTTACAAAAGCATGGAAAGACTTGATACGTATCAAAAGTACGTGGATCAGCTGCTTGCTGAGGGGAAGGCCTACCACTGCTACATGACGACGGAAGAACTTGAAAAAGAACGGGAAGAACAGCGCGCACGCGGAGAAACACCGATGTACAGCGGACGTGACCGCAACCTTACCGAAGACGAGAAAAAAGCCTACGAAGCCGAAGGACGAAAGCCGGTTGTACGTTTTCTTGTACCAAAGGGAAAAGACATCCACGTCCAGGACGAAGTAAGGGGCGACGTAACCTTCGAGTCGGACGGTATTGGTGATTTTGTTATCGTGCGTCAGGACGGCATCCCGACATATAACTTCGCTGTGGTTATTGATGATCATCTGATGAAAATCAGCCACGTTATCCGCGGAGAAGAGCATCTCTCCAACACGCCGCGCCAGGTACTTTTATATGAAGCGCTCGGTTATGAGGCCCCGGTCTTCGGCCACGCTTCGCTCATTCTGAATGAAGACCGCCAGAAAATGAGCAAGCGGGACGAAACGATTATCCAGTTTGTGGAGCAGTACCGGGAACTGGGGTACCTTCCGGAAGCTATTGTAAACTTTATTGCCCTTCTCGGATGGTCCCCAGGCGGTGAGCAGGAACTGATGACACTTAAAGAGCTGGAGCAGGAATTCCGTCTGGACCGGGTCATTAAAGCACCGGCGGTATTTGATACGCAGAAACTGGAATGGATGAACAACCAGTACATGAAAGCAGCCGATGAAGACCGGGTCGTCTGGCTTGCTCTTCCCCACCTTGTAAAAGCGGGACGCCTCCCGGAAAGAATGACAGAAGAACAGCGGCAGTGGGCCTATGATCTGATCGTACTGCATCAGGAAAAGATGAGCTACGGTGCACAGATTGTGGAGTTGACAGAGTTGTTCTTCAAACAGGAAATCGATTATAATGAAGAGGCACAGGCCGTCCTGAATGAGGAGCAGGTACCGGAAGTTCTTGCAGCTTTCCGGGATAAGCTTCTGAATCTGGACACGTGGACTACCGATGACATTAAGCAGTCGCTTAAAGCTGTCCAGAAAGAAACCGGCCATAAAGGGAAAAAGCTTTTCATGCCGGTAAGGATAGCCGTAACAGGGCAGATGCACGGCCCGGACCTGCAGAAGACAATTATCCTTCTGGGAAAAAATGTCGTCATCAAGCGGCTGGAGCAGCTGCTTGCCTCATAATTTAAAGTAGACCGGTATCGGAAGAAGTAGCCAGTATTCCCATCCCAGAGAGAGCCGCCGCGGCTGGAAGCGGCTCATGCGGAAACAGGCGAAATGCACCCGGAAGCACGTCCGGTCACAGTTGTTAAAGCGGGATGCAGCTGAAGCATCCAAACAGAGTGGAACCGCGCTGTCAGGCGTCTCTGTGTCCAAAAGGCACAGAGACGCTTTTTTATCTTCTATAATTAAGAAGATAGCCGAGAGGAGGTACTTATATGTTAAAAACACTGAAAAATGATGTAGATGTTGTACTGGAACGAGATCCTGCAGCAAGAAACCGGCTGGAAGTCATTATGACCTACTCCGGAGTACACGCCGTCTGGGCCCACCGCCTGGCTCATTCTCTCTGGAAAAAGCGTCTGTACTTTCCGGCGAGATTCCTTTCTCAGGTGAGCCGTTTTTTTACAGGAATCGAAATTCATCCCGGCGCCCGGATAGGGGAACGACTTTTTATTGATCACGGGATGGGCGTCGTTATCGGAGAAACGTGTGAAATCGGTGACTGTGTCACTATCTTTCAGGGAGTAACCCTTGGAGGAACCGGGAAGGAAAAAGGGAAACGCCACCCGACGCTGGAAGACCATGTGCTCGTTGCCTCCGGTGCAAAGGTGCTCGGTTCTATGCGGATCGGCAGGAATTCCCGGATCGGGGCCGGCTCGGTCGTTCTTAAAGAGGTGCCTCCGAATTCGACGGTCGTAGGCATACCAGGCCGCATCGTCGTTCAGGACGGAGTGAAAGTTGGAGACAACCTGGATCATATTAACCTGCCGGACCCTGTCGCCGACAAATTTCAGCAGCTGGAAAAAGATCTTATCCACTTGAAACGTGACGTAAAAGAAATGCGTGAAAAGCAAAAAGAGAAGGAAAAAGGGAAGGTGTAGCTCAGGTATGACTATTCAGCTTTACAATACACTTACAAGACAGAAGGAAACGTTTAAGCCCATGGAAGAGGGCAGGGTAAAAATGTACGTCTGCGGTCCGACTGTCTACAATTATATTCATATCGGCAATGCCCGTCCGGCAGTTGTATTTGACATGGTCAGGCGGTATTTGGAATACCGTGGATACGACGTTACGTATATTTCCAACTTTACAGACGTCGATGACAAAATCATTAAAGCCGCGGAAGAGATGGGGGAAGACGTGATGGCTGTTGCGGAACGGTTTATCGAAGCCTATCACAATGATACCGGAGCTCTCGGCGTCCAGCAGGCTGATCTTCATCCCCGCGTAACGGATACGATGACGGAAATTATCGATTTTATTTCCCGGCTGATAGAGAAGGACTATGCGTACGAATCCCAGGGAGATGTATACTTCCGGACTAGACGCTTTGAAGGCTACGGCAAACTGTCCCACCAGTCGGTCGACGACCTGCAGGCAGGAGCCCGTGTGGATATAGGAGATAAAAAAGAAGATCCGCTTGATTTTGTACTTTGGAAAGCAGCGAAAGAAGGCGAAATTTCCTGGGACAGCCCCTGGGGCAAGGGCCGCCCTGGATGGCACATCGAATGCTCGGCAATGGTAAAGAAATACCTTGGGGACACTATCGACATTCACGCCGGCGGTCAGGATTTGTCGTTTCCGCATCATGAAAACGAAATTGCCCAGTCGGAAGCATTAAACGAAAAGCAGATGGCCAACTACTGGATCCATAACGGCTATATTAATATTGACAATGAAAAAATGTCGAAATCACTTGGGAATTTCATTCTCGTCCATGATATTATCCGGCAGTTTGATCCGGAAGTAGTCCGGTTTTTTATTGTGAATGCCCACTACCGCAGCCCGATCAACTTCAGCGATGAGCAGCTGGCCAGTGCCAAAAGCAGCCTGGAGCGCATTAAAACAACATATAAGAACCTGCACGAACGCAGAAAAGAAACTGCTGATCTCGGTCTGGAAAAAGACAAATGGATGAAAATTATTAAAGAGCACGAGGAACGTTTTACCGCAAGCATGGATGATGATTTCAACAGCGCCAACGCGGTAGCTGCGATGTTTGATCTCGTACGGCAGGCGAATATTTATTTAAACGAAAACCATACGAGAGAAGACGTGCTTGAAGCTTTCGTGAAGCAGTTTGAAGATATGGCCTTCGTTCTCGGCATGACGCTTAAAATCGACGAGGAAATTCTCGATGAAGAAGTAGAGAACCTGATTGAAGAACGGATTCAGGCCAGAAAAAACAGGGAATTTCAAAGAGCTGATGATATCCGGGATGAATTAAAGCGCCGGAATATTCTATTGGAAGACACTCCGCAGGGTACGCGCTGGAAGCGGGGGGAAGCCGATGAAGCTGAATGAAAACGTTCAGGAGCCGGAACAGCTGAGCGGACTGACCCTCGCTTACATGGGGGACGGAGTTTTTGAAATGTACGTGCGTTTCCGTCTGATCGCCCGCGGCGGGGTGCGTCCTCATAAACTGCACCGGGAGGCAAAGCGTTACGTATCGGCGAAAGCCCAGTCCAAAATTTTAAAGAAGTTCCAGGAAGACGGCGTACTGTCAGACGAAGAACTTTCTGTCGTCCGGCGGGGAAGAAATGCGAAGTCCGGTACCATTCCTAAAAACACGGACCGGGCAACCTACCAGAACAGTACAGCTTTTGAAGCGCTGATAGGTCTGCTGTATCTTACCGGCCAGCAGGGACGTCTGGATGAAATCGTACAAAAAGCATTCGACGTGGTCGAAGAAAAGGAGGTATCCCGTGGCTGAATCAGAAGATTATGTAGCAGGGAAAAATCCGGTGATAGAAGCACTGAAAGGAGAACGGACAGTTCATAAAGTGCTCATAGCCGAAGGAACAACGAAGGGGCAGGTGCAGCAGGTAATGAAGCTGTGCCGTGATAAAAAAGTACAGGTGCAGAATGTTCCGAAGAAAAAACTCGACCAAATAGCAGGTGCACACCACCAGGGGGTCCTCGCCTATATCGCGGCGTTTGAATATGCAGAGGTGGATGAGCTTTTCGATCGTGCAGAAGCGAGAGGGGAGCTGCCGTTTATTCTGATTCTCGATGAACTGGAAGACCCGCACAATCTGGGAAGCATTCTCCGTACAGCGGATGCTTCGGGGGCGCACGGCGTGATTATCCCGAAAAGACGATCTGTCAGCCTGACGGCTACTGTTGCAAAAGCATCTGCAGGAGCGATAGAATACGTGCCGGTTGCGCGGGTGACAAACATTGCTAAGACGATGGATGAGCTGAAGGACCGGGGACTCTGGTTTGTCGGAACTGATGCCAAAGGAAGCCAGGATTACCGGGAAGTGGACTTTGATATGCCGACAGGAATCGTCATAGGCAGCGAAGGAAAGGGAATGAGCCGTCTCGTACGCGAAAAGTGTGACTTCCTCGTACAGATCCCTCTGCTCGGAAAAGTAACTTCCCTGAATGCTTCCGTTGCCGCATCTCTTTTAATGTATGAAGTGTACCGCCGCCGCTCTCCGCTTTCAGAGGGTGGACGATGAAACGTCTGCTTTTTGTAGACGGCTATAATATTATAGGCGACTGGCCGGAGCTGAAGGCCCTCCAGGAAAAAGACCTGGAGGGAGCGCGGGATATGCTCATCGAAAAAATGGCGGAATATCAGGCTTACACAGGTGTCGAAGTTACGCTTGTTTTCGATGCCCATATGGTTCCCGGGCTTGGGAAAAAATACCGCCAGTACGAACTCGGTATTATATATACGAAGGAAAAAGAAACTGCCGATGAATGCATAGAAAAACTCGTTAACGAAACGAAGCGGGTGGACCGCCAGATTTACGTAGCAACCTCTGATTTTATGGAACAGAGAGTCATTTTCGCAAGCGGGGCCTACCGGAAATCAGCGCGGGAACTGCGGACAGAGATGGAGCAGATAGAACAGGGAATACGGGTCGATGTGGAAAAAACAAAAACGATGAAAGCACGGACGAAACTTCCTATCGATAAAGAAATGGCAGAACTTTTTGAAAAATGGCGCCGGGGAAAGCGTTAACTGGTTGCGATTTCCTTTTTTATCAAGTATACTGATGATACTATCAGGCGTCCTGCAAGATTGGGCCCTGGCAGACTAGAGTACGTTTTTTCCGGCGGCTGCGGAAAAAACAGGTCGGAGGGATGGCGGTGGCTGTGAACTTCATGGAGAAGGGTATGCAGGAAAAATATCGTGCCGTAAGCGATGAAACACTCGTCAGCTATGTACGTGAAGGGGACACCGGGGCTTTGGAGTATTTAATTACGAAGTACCGGAACTTTGTGCGTGCGAAGTCCAGGGCGTATTTCTTAATAGGAGGGGATCACGAAGACATTGTGCAGGAAGGAATGATCGGTCTCTATAAAGCGATCAGAGATTTCCAGGGGGATAAGCTTTCCTCTTTTCGTGCCTTTGCGGAGCTGTGTATTACCCGCCAGATTATTACCGCCATTAAAACAGCAACCCGGCAGAAGCACATTCCGCTGAATTCGTATATTTCCCTCGATAAGCCGATCTATGATGAAGAATCGGACCGCACACTGCTGGATGTACTTACAGGACATGGAGTGACGGACCCGGAGCAGCTTCTGATTAATCAGGAGGAATTTCACGACATTGAAATGAAAATGGGAGAGCTGCTCAGCGAACTGGAACGCGAAGTCCTGATGCAGTATCTGGAAGGGCGTTCCTACCAGGAAATGTCGGAAGATTTAAAAAGGCACGTAAAATCAATCGATAACGCGCTGCAGCGGGTAAAACGAAAGCTGGAACGCTATGTGGAGCTGAAAGAAGTAAAAATACCATAAAGCACCAGCGCTTCCGGCGGATCTGTAAAGCTGGGAGTGCTTTTTTGTAGGCACCTGTAAAGAAAGGGATGAAGATGATGCCCCGGCGGTATGATTGCCGGATGACATTGACACCGGAGCCCGGCGTGTGATAAGTTCAGTTAGTATGTATACGTACGCGTAAGGAGGTGGAGAGTTTGAAAAATAAGACGGCTCTCGCCTGTCAACGCTGTCAGACACGCAATTACTGGACTACAAAAACATCTAACAGCCGGGAAGAGCGGCTTCAGATAAAAAAATACTGTAAAAAATGTGCTGCCCATACAATGCATGCGGAAACAAAGTGAGCGGACTGGAGGTGTATGGAATGGCTGAAGGTGCAAAAAAACCGGTCAGGTTTTTAAAGGAAGTAACGACGGAAATGAAGCGGGTAACGTGGCCGACGGGCAGAGAACTCCGTAAGTACACGGGTGTTGTTGTTGCCACAGTAACGTTCATTGCGATCTTCTTTGCAATCTCTGACTTCATTATCTCGTCGCTTCTGCAGTTGATCGCTAATTAAAACACGGCGCGTCAGTTATGAAACGCCGTAAGAGGAGGGAAAGGCAGGGTCGCCCTGACTATATGGATAAAAACTGGTATGTAGTACACACGTATTCCGGCTATGAAAACAAAGTGAAGACCAACCTGGAAAAACGGGTGGAGTCCATGGACATGGTGGATAAAATCTTCCGCGTTCTTGTTCCGGTCGAAGAAGAAACAGAGATCAAAAACGGTAAGAGCAAGCAGGTAACTAAAAAAGTCTTCCCCGGGTATGTCATCGTAGAAATGGTCATGACAGATGATTCCTGGTATGTTGTGCGGAACACGCCGGGAGTAACAGGGTTCGTTGGATCCTCCGGTGCAGGATCCAAGCCGACGCCGCTTCTTCCGGAAGAAGCAGAAGCTATCCTGAAGCAGATGGGTGTAGCATCACCTAAGCAGGAAGTGGATTTTGAAATCAAGGAACCCGTCAAAGTAAAAGAAGGTCCTTTCGCCGACTTCACTGGTACAATTGAAGATATTTCTGCTGAGAAGCAGAAGCTGAAAGTACACGTGAATATGTTCGGACGGGAAACACCGGTGGAGCTTGACTTCAACCAGGTGGAAAAAATCTAATTCGATCATGAAAAAACACCTTGTCAACGAGGTGTGGAAGTGATAGAATTTGAATGTTGCTATGGAACGTGGACAATTGTTCACGTTTTTCCTGCTGAAAAGCAGGTTTTATGAGTGGGAGAGCATAAAGCTCGGTTTACCACATCACGGACTTAAGGAGGTGTGTCGCGTGGCAAAGAAGGTAATTAAAGTTGTAAAACTACAAATTCCAGCTGGTAAAGCTAACCCAGCACCACCGGTCGGGCCAGCGCTTGGTCAGGCAGGGATAAATATCATGGGATTCTGTAAGGAATTCAACGCTCAGACGCAGGAGCAGTCTGGTCTTATTATTCCAGTTGAAATCACTGTTTTTGAAGATCGTTCATTCACTTTTATCACAAAAACTCCGCCGGCAGCGGTTCTTCTGAAGAAAGCTGCAGGAATCGAATCCGGTTCCGGTGAGCCGCACAGCAAGAAAGTTGCTACGGTTAAACGTGATCAGGTACGTGAGATCGCAGAAACAAAAATGCCTGACCTGAACGCAGCTGATGTAGAAGCAGCTATGCGTATGGTTGAAGGTACGGCCCGAAGCATGGGAATCAACATCGAAGACTAATGAGGCCTGAGGCCAGGAAGGTTGCGAGTAAAGGGTGCTGTCCCTGCCTGATTTATTCAGGTTCGCAACCTTTATTAGTGGGAGGTATAACCGCTAAAACCACAATAGGGAGGAACTAACATTGGCTAAAAAGAACAGCAAAAAGTATGAAGATGCACTGAAGCTTGTCGACCGTGAAAAAGCTTACGAAGTCAGCGAAGCAGTAGATGTTGTTAAACAGACTGCTAAAGCCAACTTTGATGAAACTATAGAACTTGCAGCACGCCTCGGCGTTGATCCAAAGAAAGCTGATCAGCAGATCCGCGGCGCTGTCGTGCTTCCGCACGGAACTGGTAAAACCCAGAGTGTTATTGTTTTCGCAAAAGGTGAAAAAGCAAAAGAAGCTGAAGCAGCAGGAGCGGATGTTGTAGGGGAAGAAGACCTCATCAACCGCGTCAGCCAGGGCTGGCTTGATTTCGACGTAGTAGTAGCTACGCCGGACATGATGGCTCAGGTTGGTAAGCTCGGACGCGTGCTTGGACCAAAAGGTCTTATGCCGAACCCGAAAACAGGCACTGTTACATTTGATGTAACAAAAGCTGTAGAAGAAATTAAAGCTGGTAAAGTGGAGTACCGTGTTGATAAGACCGGAAACCTTCACGTGCCGATTGGTAAAGCTTCTTTCGACAACAGCAAGCTGGAAGAAAACTTCCGCACAATGATGGAAACAATTGTTAAAGTGAAGCCTGCAGCGGCAAAAGGAACTTACATCCGCGGTGTGGCAGTAGCAGCAACAATGGGTCCTGGTGTGAAAGTTAATACAAACGAATTTAAACTGTAGTTGACTTCGCCCTGATGGGCAGGTTATACTGTTAGTTGTTAATTAAATAGATCATACCGTAGACAGCAGGTGCTTCCGGGCTTAATTTCCTGCCGAGGTTTCGAGCGGAATGCTTCCCGTCCTTCCAAGGAAGGCGGGAGATATATCAGCCTGCCTCTACGTCTGCGGATGTAGAGGTATTTTTTCGGCCTTAACAAATTTCCGGTATGAACAACTTAACGTATAGGAGGTGTCAACATGAGCACAGTAATCGATCAAAAAAGCCAGGTTGTAGATGAGATTGCAGGCAAGCTGAAAGACAGCAAAGCAGCAATCGTCGTCGACTACCGCGGTCTTAACGTTGCAGAAGTAACAGAACTTCGTCAGCAGCTGCGTGATGCAGGTATCGACTTTAAAGTGTATAAAAACACAATGGTCCGCCGTGCTACAGCAGAAACTGATCTGACTGGTATCGACGAGCAGCTTGTCGGACCAACGGCAATTGCTTTCGGATACGACGATGTCGTAGCTCCAGCGAAGCTTCTTAACAACTTCGCGAAAGAGCACGAGGCTCTTGAGCTGAAAGCAGGCGTTATCGACGGAGAAGTAGCTACTTTGGAACAGGTTAAAGCACTTGCAGAACTTCCTTCCTACGAAGGTCTTCTCTCCATGCTTGCCAACGTACTTCAGGCTCCGGTCCGTGGACTGGCAATCGCTACGAAAGCCGTTGCGGATAAGAAAGAAGAAGAAGAAAGCGCGTAATGCGTCCAGCCGTTCAGCGGCATAAAAACTAATTATAAATAGGAGGAACACAATCATGACAAATCAAGAGATTATTGATGCAGTAAAAGAAATGTCTGTACTAGAGCTTAACGACCTAGTAAAGGCAATCGAAGAAGAGTTTGGTGTAACAGCAGCAGCGCCGGTAGCAGTAGCAGGCGGCGGAGCAGAAGCAGAAGAAGAGCAGTCTGAATTCGACGTAGTTCTTACTGACGCTGGTTCTTCCAAGATCGGTGTTATCAAAGTTGTTCGTGAAATCACTGGACTTGGACTTAAAGAAGCAAAAGCACTTGTTGATGGCGCGCCATCCCCAGTTAAAGAAGGCGTTTCTAAGGAAGATGCTGACGAGCTTAAAGCTAAGCTTGAAGAAGCTGGAGCGAAAATCGAGGTTAAGTAATCGACCTTTTATAGAAGAAGCCCGCTTTGGATCATTCCAAAGCGGGCTTTTTTCATCCGTTTCATATATCTGTCTAAAAAGTAAAGCTATGTTAAAGCTTTAACAGAGACATTCATACAAAATCATTGCACCATGAGGAATGAAAAGGTCCTTTTCCAGTAAGAATGCCTCTTATTCAAAGAGGTGGAACGAAGCGTGTTTATGCCTGGTCTTTTTTTACCGTAAGCTGTACTGGACATGGAGAAACTCCAGAGCGAGTAAGGCCGGCCTGCTTGGAAAGCCTCTCCATGGTAACGAAAGCAAAGGTTCGTTTTTTACTTTCAAGGCAGCCGAAAATAAAAATGAATATCCGTTTTCGTTTCCATAAGCAGCCTTTTATATAGTAATAACGTGCGCAGTTCTGTCTGTCTGAACAGAAAGGTCTTTTAGTAAGCGGGTGTTTTCGCCCAGGAATGTAGAAAACAGAAGACAGTCAGAAAAATCATATGATAAATCACAGGAGATCCGAAAAGATATCACCGAACAGAAACATCGCAATGAAAGATATGGATGGGAGGAAAAAGAATGTCCGATCATTATTATTCCAAAAAGCCGTCTGCGGGGAGCCGGCGGGTGAGGATGGAAGAAGAAATCCGTGGAGTAGAACTTGTGTATACGGTGGACGAAGGGGTGTTTTCCAAGCGGGGTGTTGATTTTGGTTCCCGTCTGCTCGTGGAAAACCTTCAGGAACCGGAAGTGGCCGGTCCTTTTATTGACGCGGGATGCGGATGGGGGCCGATAGGGCTTACCGCTGCCCATCTGTTTCCGGAACGGACCGTGCATATGGTGGATGTGAATGAACGCGCGGTGGAGCTGAGCCGGGAAAATGCGGAGATGAATAAAATCCGCAACGTAAAAATATATGACCAGGATCTTCTCGCCGGAGAAAAAGAGGAATCATTCGCAGCGGTGATCTCCAATCCACCGATCCGTGCAGGTAAGGAGACGGTTTTCCGCCTGTACGAGCAGGCATGGAAAGTGCTGAAACCGGGAGGGGAGCTCACAGTTGTCATTCAGAAAAAGCAGGGAGCGCCTTCAACAAAGAAAAAACTGGAAGAAATCGGTTTTACCGTAGAGACGAAAGCAAAGGCTAAAGGATATTTTATCTTCTGCGGTAAAAAACATTGACGTTGACAACCTGTTGTGTTAGTGTTATTTAATGCGTATGAATATGAAAATAGGGTTATTATGCTCTTTCATATTACAGCACTGCCGTGTCAACAGATTTTAATAGAGAACGTGAAAGAAAAAGGGTGAAGGCAAGAAAACTATGGACGTCTTTGAAGATGCAGTATGAGAAGACCTTAGTACCCTTTTTTTCTTTGTTTCCAGAGTTTATCCGCGCATTTTCTACACTTTATCCTCTGTGTCCATTATCAGCAAAGTATCGTTCTCGGGGCACATTCCACAGTCTGTGATCAGTTTAATCATGCTATCAATCAGAGGCAGCAATGTCTCTTGATGATAAAAACGTTAGGTTTGAGGGGTGAATGAGTTGACAGGTCAACTAGTTCAGTATGGACGCCACCGCCAGAGAAGAAGCTACGCACGAATTAATGAAGTGCTGGATCTGCCGAATTTGATCGAGATTCAGACGGCTTCCTATCAATGGTTTCTTGATGAAGGTATTCAGGAGATGTTTCAGGACATCTCGCCAATCGAGGATTTTACAGGTAACCTCGTATTGGAATTTGTCGATTATAGTTTAGGAGAACCAAAGTATCCCGTCGACGAATCAAAAGAACGCGACGTGACGTATTCTGCTCCGCTTCGGGTAAAGGTCCGGCTCATTAACAAAGAGACCGGCGAAGTAAAAGAGCAGGAAGTATTTATGGGTGATTTCCCGCTTATGACTGACACCGGAACATTTATTATTAACGGTGCTGAACGTGTTATCGTATCCCAGCTGGTCCGTTCACCGAGCGTGTATTTCAGCGATAAGATCGATAAAAACGGAAAGCGCGGCTATACCGCGACGGTTATTCCGAACCGCGGCGCCTGGCTTGAGCTGGAAACAGATGCAAAAGACGTCGTCTACGTACGAATCGACCGCACACGAAAAATTCCGGCAACGGTACTTCTTCGTGCGCTTGGATTCGGCTCTGATCAAGAAATCATTGATCTGCTTGGAGAAGATGAGTACCTGCGTAACACGCTGGAAAAAGATAATACAGACGGATCGGAAAAAGCACTGCTTGAGATTTATGAGCGACTGCGCCCTGGCGAGCCGCCGACAGTAGAGAGTGCAAGAAGCCTTCTTGATTCCCGCTTCTTCGATCCAAAGCGCTACGACCTTGCGAATGTCGGCCGCTATAAAATGAACAAAAAGCTTCATATTAAAAATCGTCTCTTCAATCAGCGTCTTGCTGAAACACTCGTTGACCCGGAAACCGGGGAGATCCTGGCAGAAGAAGGAACAGTTATTGACCGCCGCGTGCTGGATAAACTGATCCCTTACTTTGAGAACGGTGTAGGATTTGACCGTTTCAATCTGCAGGGCGGTGTTATTGATGATGAGGATGTAGATCTTCAGTCAGTAATGATTTACTCCCAGAAGCCTTCAGAAGAAGGAGAAACGATCAAGGTCATTGCAAACGGGGAAATTGATACGAAAATCAAAAATATCACCCCGGCGGATATCATCTCTTCCATCAGCTATTTCTTTAACCTTCTTCACGGAGTAGGAAATACGGATGATATCGACCATCTCGGTAACCGTCGTCTGCGTTCTGTCGGAGAGCTTCTTCAGAACCAGTTCCGGATCGGACTTTCCCGTATGGAGCGTGTCGTGCGTGAGCGGATGTCCATTCAGGATGCCAGCATGATTACACCGCAGGCTCTTATTAACATCCGCCCGGTTATCGCATCTATTAAAGAGTTTTTCGGAAGTTCCCAGCTTTCCCAGTTCATGGATCAGACGAACCCGCTTGCCGAGCTTACGCATAAGCGGCGGCTGTCTGCACTTGGACCCGGCGGTCTGACACGGGAACGTGCCGGCTTTGAGGTGCGTGACGTTCACTATTCCCACTACGGGCGTATGTGTCCAATTGAAACGCCGGAAGGACCGAACATTGGTCTGATTAACTCTCTTTCCTCCTTTGCGAAGGTGAATCCATTTGGTTTCATCGAGTCTCCTTACCGGCGGGTCGATCACGAAAAAGGCCTCGTAACGCAGGAAGTTGACTATTTGACAGCGGATGAAGAGGACAACTACGTTGTTGCCCAGGCGAATGCCAAGCTGGATGAGGACGGGCATTTCGTAGATGAAAATATTATCTGCCGGTTCCGCGGGGAAAACATTATCGTTGCCCGTGACCGCGTAGACTATATGGACGTATCACCAAAACAGGTAGTTTCAGCAGCGACAGCCTGTATTCCATTCCTTGAAAACGATGACTCCAACCGTGCTCTTATGGGAGCAAACATGCAGCGTCAGGCAGTGCCTCTTATCGAGCCGCACTCCCCGCTTGTCGGTACAGGTATGGAGCACGTATCTGCCAAGGATTCCGGAGCGTCGATCGTAGCAAGAAAGCCGGGGCGTGTAGAGCGCGTATCCGCAAAATACATCGATATCCGTGAAATTAAAACGATGGAAGGCAGAGAAGTAGAAGGCGACGTAAACCGTTACAACCTGACGAAGTTTGAACGTTCCAACCAGGGTACCTGCTACAATCAGCGGCCGATCGTGGCGGAAGGAAACATCGTGGAAAAAGGAGAAATTCTTGCCGATGGTTCTTCTATGGAAAAGGGAGAAATGGCTCTCGGACAGAACGTACTTGTCGGTTTCATGACTTGGGACGGCTACAACTATGAGGATGCGATTATCCTCAGTGAGCGTCTTGTCAAAGATGATGTATATACTTCCATTCATATTGAGGAATACGAATCTGAAGCCCGTGACACGAAGCTTGGACCGGAAGAAATTACACGCGACATTCCAAATGTCGGGGACGATGCGCTCCGTAATCTGGATGACCGCGGTATTATCCGTGTCGGAGCAGAAGTGAAGGACGGCGACATTCTCGTTGGTAAAGTGACGCCTAAAGGGGTGACGGAACTGACGGCAGAAGAACGTCTTCTTCACGCGATTTTCGGTGAAAAAGCCCGTGAAGTCCGGGATACTTCCCTTCGTGCACCGCACGGCGGCGACGGTATTGTACTTGACGTGAAGATCTTTAACCGGGAAGACGGCGACGAACTTCCTCCTGGTGTGAATCAGCTTGTGCGTGTCTACATCGTACAGAAGCGTAAGATTCACGAAGGGGATAAAATGGCTGGTCGTCACGGTAACAAAGGTGTTATTTCCAAGATTCTTCCGGAAGAAGACATGCCTTATCTGCCGGATGGCACGCCGATCGACATTATGCTTAACCCGCTTGGTGTACCATCACGTATGAATATCGGACAGGTGCTGGAGCTGCATATGGGTATGGCTGCACGCCAGCTCAACATGCACATTGCTACACCGGTATTTGACGGAGCGAATGAAGAAGATGTATGGTCTACGATCGAAGAAGCCGGTATGGCCCGCGATGGAAAAACCGTCCTTTACGACGGACGAAGCGGGGAGCCTTTCGACAGCCGGGTGTCTGTCGGTGTGATGTATATGATTAAACTGGCACACATGGTTGATGACAAGCTTCACGCCCGTTCGACCGGTCCTTATTCCCTTGTTACGCAGCAGCCGCTCGGTGGTAAAGCCCAGTTCGGTGGACAGCGCTTCGGGGAAATGGAAGTTTGGGCACTGGAAGCATATGGTGCCGCCTACACCCTTCAGGAAATTCTGACCGTCAAATCCGATGATACAATCGGCCGCGTGAAAACGTACGAAGCGATTGTAAAAGGTGAAAATGTACCGGAGCCGGGAGTACCTGAATCTTTCAAAGTATTGATTAAGGAACTGCAGAGTCTTGGTATGGACGTGAAGATGCTTTCCAGCAATGATGAAGAAATTGACATGCTTGAAATAGATGAAGAGGAAGAGCAGACGAACGACAAGCTGAATCTGAATCTGGAATCAGGTGGAGAATCTAACGCGTAACCGGTGAATTCGAATGCTGAAAGGGAGGTTGGCCCCTTGATAGATGTAAATAACTTTGAATATATGAAAATCGGTCTTGCTTCCTCCGACAAGATCCGCTCTTGGTCACGCGGAGAAGTAAAAAAACCGGAAACGATTAACTATCGTACCCTCAAACCGGAAAAGGACGGGCTTTTCTGTGAGCGCATCTTCGGTCCGACAAAGGACTGGGAGTGCCACTGCGGCAAGTATAAACGAGTCCGCTATAAAGGCGTCGTCTGCGACCGGTGTGGAGTGGAAGTAACACGTGCAAAAGTGCGGCGTGAGCGTATGGGGCACATTGAACTTGCTGCCCCTGTTTCCCACATCTGGTACTTCAAAGGAATTCCAAGCCGTATGGGACTTGTCCTCGACATGTCCCCGCGGTCCCTGGAAGAAGTTATTTACTTTGCTTCCTATGTTGTAACAGATACAGGAGATACACCACTTGAGCTGAAACAGCTTCTTTCTGAAAAAGAGTACCGTGCGTACCGTGAAAAGTATGGACGTACCTTCAATGCGGAAATGGGAGCAGAAGCTATCCGCAAACTGCTTGAAGATATTGATCTGGATAAAGAAGCAAACATGCTGAAAGAAGAGCTGGAAACGGCACAGGGCCAGCGGCGTACACGTGCAATCAAGCGTCTGGAAGTGCTTGAAGCGTTCCGCCACTCTGATAACGATCCGGACTGGATGGTCCTTGACGTACTTCCTGTTATTCCACCGGAACTCCGGCCGATGGTTCAGCTGGACGGCGGCCGTTTTGCCACGTCTGACCTGAACGATCTGTACCGCCGGGTTATTAACCGGAACAACCGTCTGAAGCGTCTTCTGGATCTTGGTGCTCCTAGCATCATCGTACAGAACGAAAAGCGGATGCTTCAGGAAGCAGTGGATGCTCTTATCGATAACGGCCGTCGGGGCCGTCCGGTCACCCGGCCGGGTAACCGTCCGCTTAAATCCCTTTCACATATGCTGAAAGGAAAGCAGGGACGTTTCCGTCAAAACCTTCTCGGTAAACGTGTAGACTACTCCGGACGTTCGGTTATCGTTGTAGGTCCGCACCTGAAAATGTACCAGTGCGGTCTTCCGAAAGAAATGGCACTGGAACTCTTCAAGCCTTTCGTCATGAAGGAGCTTGTAGGCAAGGGCCTCGCTCACAATATTAAGAGTGCAAAACGTAAAGTAGAACGTGTCCACCCGGAAGTGTGGGACGTACTGGAGGAAGTTATCCGTGAACACCCGGTGCTTCTGAACCGTGCGCCGACGCTGCACCGTCTTGGAATTCAGGCGTTTGAACCAACGCTCGTCGAAGGACGTGCGATCAAGCTTCACCCGCTCGTATGTACGGCTTATAACGCCGACTTTGACGGGGACCAGATGGCTGTACACGTACCGCTTTCTGCCGAAGCACAGGCAGAGTCACGCCTTCTTATGCTTGCAGCTCAGAACATCCTGAATCCGAAGGACGGTAAGCCGGTTGTAACACCTTCCCAGGATATGGTTCTTGGTAACTACTATCTGACCCTGGAGCGCGCGGGATCAGTCGGTGAAGGAACAACTTTCCATGCACCGAACGAAGTGCTGACAGCTTATCAGAATGGCTATGTACACCTGCATACGCGGATTGCCCTTCCGGTAAAATCCATTGATAAAGCCAACTTCCGGGATGAGTTTGAAGATCACCTTCTTCTCACTTCCGTCGGGAAAGTAATTTTCAATGAGATCCTGCCGAAGTCCTTCCCGTATGTTAACGAGCCGACAGCAGAGAACCTGGAAATTGAAACACCTTCCCGCTACATGGTGAAAGCCGATACAGATGTGAAGAAGGAATTCAGTGAACGGGAAATCGTTGCGCCGTTTAAAAAAGGCTTCCTCGGGGATATCATCGCCGAAGTCTTCAAAAAGTTTAAGATTTCCGAAACATCCGTCATGCTTGATAAAATGAAGGATCTTGGATTCTACTATTCCACAAAAGCCGGTGTAACAGTTGGTGTATCCGACATCGTCGTGCTGAAGGACAAGCAGGATATTCTTGACGATGCGGAAGAAAAGGTATCGAAAATATCCAAGCAGTTCCGCCGTGGTCTGATTACAGAAGACGAGCGGTACGATAAAGTAATCGAGGTCTGGGGTAAAGCCAAGGATGTTATCCAGGAAAAGCTTCTCGGCACTCTTGATAAAACGAACCCGATCTTTATGATGAGTGATTCCGGAGCGCGTGGTAACGCGTCCAACTTCACCCAGCTTGCCGGTATGCGTGGTCTGATGGCAAACCCGTCCGGACGTATTATCGAGCTTCCGATCAAATCCAGTTTCCGTGAAGGTCTGACAGTACTCGAGTACTTTATTTCCACGCACGGGGCACGAAAAGGTCTGGCGGATACCGCTCTGAAAACAGCAGACTCCGGTTATCTTACACGCCGTCTCGTAGACGTTGCCCAGGATGTTATTATCCGGGAAGAAGACTGCGGAACGGACCGTGGACTCGAAGTACAGGCGATTACGGAAGGTGCGGAAGTTATTGAAGGTCTTTACGACCGTCTGGTCGGCCGTACTGTCTTCCAGAACGTTTACCATCCGGAAACGAATGAACTTCTTGTCGCACGCAATGAGGAAATTTCCGAAGATACAGCAAAAGTAATTGAAGATTCCGGTATTAAAACGGTGCTTATCCGTTCTGTGTTCACGTGTGATACGAAACACGGATCCTGTAAAAAGTGTTACGGCCGTAACCTGGCGACAGGAGCAGAAGTGGAAGTCGGAGAAGCGGTTGGTATTATTGCTGCCCAGTCAATCGGGGAGCCGGGTACCCAGCTGACGATGCGTACGTTCCACACAGGCGGTGTAGCCGGAGACGATATTACCCAGGGTCTTCCGCGTATTCAGGAAGTATTTGAAGCCCGTAATCCGAAAGGACAGGCTGTTATTTCCGAGATTGAAGGTAAAATTACAGATATCCGGGAAGCGAATGACAAAAAAGAAATTGTCGTTCAGAACGCGATTGAAACACGCACGTACCCGACGCTCTACGGTTCACGCCTTAAAATGGAAATCGGTGACGAAGTAAGACCGGGACAGGAACTGACAGAAGGTTCCATTGATCCGAAGGAACTTCTGAAAGTTTCCGGTGTGCACGGAGTACAGGAATACCTGCTCCGCGAAGTGCAGAAAGTTTACCGTATGCAGGGTGTGGAAATCGGAGACAAGCACGTTGAAGTAATGGTTCGTCAAATGATGCGCAAAGTACGCGTTATTGACGCCGGAGATACAGAAGTACTTCCGGGATCCCTTGTGGAAATCCATCAGTTTAACGACGTCAACCGTGATATCCTTCTCAAAGGGCGCCGCCCTGCCACAGGACTTCCGGTACTGCTCGGTATTACAAAAGCTTCACTTGAAACAGATTCCTTCCTATCTGCCGCTTCCTTCCAGGAAACGACGCGTGTTCTTACAGACGCTGCCATCAAAGGTAAGCGTGACGAGCTTGTCGGCCTGAAGGAAAATGTTATCATCGGTAAACTTGTACCTGCCGGAACCGGCATGCAGCGCTACCGTCAAATGAAGCATGTAGATCTGGAAGAAAAAGAAACAGAAGATACAATGGAAGAAGTTACAGCACGCGAAGAATAAACAGTCAGTCCGGGGGCGGGTGGCAGCTCCCGGTTTTCCCGAAGAAGGAAGACCGGAGAAACGGAAGAAAATCCCGTATAAAAGTATTGACACTATACGTCCCCGGTGATAGTATATCTAAGTGTGCCAAATACCTGATGCTTTGGAGGATAAAGATGTCTTATGAAAAAGTAGCACAGGCAGCAGAGAAAGTAGTCGGCACGAAGCAGACATTAAAAGCACTGGAAAGTGAACAGGTACGAGAGCTCATAGTGGCGCAGGATGCAGACCGCGACATACTTGAAAGAGTACTGGCGGCAGCGGAACATCTTGAAGTTCCAGTAGGCTATGTAGAGTCGATGAAAAAACTCGGCCGGGCCTGCGGAATCGATGTGAATGCAGCCATCGTAGCGATAAAAAAGTAAAAAAAGTTTTTGCTGGGTTCCCAGGAAATCAGCAAAAACTTTCCTTTTACCCATTTGTGAACCACCTGGACCAGTGGGCTTGCATTTCGAATAAGAAGGGAGGACAAATCAATGCCTACAATTAATCAGCTTGTACGCAAAGGCCGTGAGTCGAAGCCATCAAAGTCAGACTCCCCGGCTCTTAACCGTGGCTACAACAGCTACAAAAAGAGACAAACACACGAGGATTCCCCGCAGAAGCGCGGTGTATGTACCCGTGTCGGGACAATGACGCCAAAGAAGCCGAACTCCGCCCTGCGTAAATACGCGCGTGTTCGTCTTACGAACCAGATTGAAGTTACAGCTTACATCCCGGGAATCGGCCACAACCTTCAGGAGCACAGTGTTGTGCTTATCCGTGGAGGACGTGTAAAGGACCTTCCGGGTGTACGTTACCACATTGTACGTGGTGCACTTGACACAGCAGGTGTCGAAGGCCGACGTCAGAGCCGTTCAAAATACGGTACGAAACGACCTAAGTAATAAAAGGCTGCCAGCCGGCCGCATTATAATTGAAAGGAGGGACCTATATGCCTCGTAAAGGACCAGTACCTCGCCGCGATGTATTAGCCGACCCTATCTATAAGTCAAAACTTGTTACCCGCCTGATCAACCGAATCATGATCGACGGAAAAAAGGGAACAGCTCAGAAGTCACTATATAACGCTTTTGATCTAGTCCGCGAACGTTCCGGCAAAGATCCTCAGGAAGTGTTTGAAGAAGCACTGAAGAACATCATGCCGGTTCTGGAAGTTAAAGCCCGCCGTGTCGGTGGTGCCAACTACCAGGTACCGATTGAAGTTAAGCCGGAGCGTCGTACGACACTTGGACTTCGCTGGCTCGTAAGCTACGCCCGCCTTCGTGGTGAAAAGACGATGGAAGAGCGTCTTGCGAACGAAATCATGGATGCAGCCAACAACACAGGTGCAGCCGTGAAGAAGCGTGAAGAAACACACAAAATGGCAGAAGCAAACAAAGCGTTTGCTCATTACCGCTGGTAAGCCGTATAAAAGTGTGCACATCACTCAGGGAAGCGGGCACTGTTCCGCTTTTCTGCGGTGAATATAACTTGATTTACAGGAAGGAGAAAGACACATGCCAAGAGAGTTCTCCTTAGAAAAGACACGTAACATTGGTATCATGGCTCACATTGACGCTGGTAAGACAACAGCGACTGAGCGTATTCTTTTCTACACAGGACGTATCCATAAAATTGGTGAAACTCACGACGGCGGCTCCCAGATGGACTGGATGGAGCAGGAGCAGGAGCGTGGGATCACAATTACGTCTGCAGCAACAACAGCACAGTGGGAAGGTCACCGTATCAACATCATCGATACTCCGGGACACGTAGACTTCACAGTAGAAGTAGAACGTTCCCTTCGTGTACTTGATGGTGCAGTAGCGGTACTTGACGCACAGTCCGGTGTTGAACCACAGACGGAAACAGTATGGCGTCAGGCTACCACCTACGGCGTACCTCGTATCGTATTTGTCAACAAGATGGACAAGCTCGGCGCTGACTTCATCTACTCCCTTGGAACGCTTCAGGACCGCCTTGGTGCGAATGCAGCAGCAGTTCAGCTTCCTATTGGAGCGGAAGACGATTTCGAAGGCATCATCGATCTGATCGATATGCAGGCGTTCTTCTACCTTGATGACCTCGGTCAGCGCAGTGAATCACGTGAAATTCCGGAAGAGTACAAAGCTCAGGCGGAAGAGTACCGTGAAAAGCTGATCGAAGCTGTCTCCGACTTTGATGAAGATCTAATGATGCTTTATCTTGAAGGAGAAGAAATTGATAACCCTACTTTGAAGAAAGCAATCCGTAAAGCAACAAACAGCGTGGAATTCTACCCTGTTTTCTGTGGATCAGCCTTCAAAAACAAAGGTGTTCAGCTTCTCATCGACGGAGTAGTGGACTACCTTCCAGCACCGACAGACGTTGCTGCGATCGAAGGACACCTTCCGGAATCTGAGGAAAGAGTTGTCCGCCCGGCGGATGACAAAGAACCTTTCTCTGCTCTTGCCTTTAAGGTAGCAACAGACCCTTACGTTGGTAAGCTTACATTCTTCCGTGTCTACTCTGGTACGGTCGATGCAGGTTCCTACGTAGTCAACTCTTCCAAAGGCAAGCGTGAGCGCATGGGTCGTATTCTGCAGATGCACGCCAACCACCGTGAAGAAATCCCAACATGCTACGCAGGGGATATCGCGGCAGGTGTCGGCCTGAAGGATACTTCCACAGGTGATACTCTATGTGACGAAAAGAATCTTGTTATTCTTGAGTCCATGGAATTCCCTGAGCCGGTTATCCACCTTTCCGTAGAGCCTGCTTCTAAAGCAGACCAGGATAAAATGGGTATGGCACTTGCAAAGCTTGCAGAGGAAGACCCGACATTCCGTACGCACACAGACGAAGAAACAGGCCAGACTATCATCGGTGGTATGGGTGAGCTTCACCTTGACATCATCGTTGACCGTCTTAAGCGTGAATTCAAAGTCGGTGCAAATGTTGGTGCTCCACAGGTATCCTACCGTGAAACAATCCGCGAAGGTGCGAAGTGTGAAGGTAAATTTGTCCGTCAGTCCGGTGGACGCGGTCAGTTCGGTCACGTATGGATTGAATTCACTCCAAACGATGAAGGTGCCGGATTCGAATTTATCGATAACGTCGTCGGCGGTGTTGTACCACGTGAATATATCAACTCTGTTGAGCAGGGTGTAAAAGAATCTCTTGATAACGGACTTCTTGCCGGCTACCCGATGGTAGACGTAAAGGCTCGTCTGTTCGATGGTTCCTACCACGATGTCGACTCCAACGAGATGGCATTTAAGGTAGCAGCTTCCATGGCATTCAAAGAGGCGAAGAACCGGTGTAAGCCTGTCCTTCTTGAGCCTATTATGAAAGTCGAAGTTGTTATTCCGGAAGAATACATGGGCGATATCATGGGTGACATTACGTCACGCCGCGGCCGTGTAGAAGGTATGGAAGCACGCGGTAACGCGCAGACAGTTAAAGCAATGGTTCCACTTGCTGAAATGTTCGGCTATGCGACTTCTCTTCGTTCCAACACGCAGGGACGCGGCCAGTATTCCATGCACTTCGACCATTATGAAGAAGTTCCTAAGAGTATTTCTGAAGAAATTGTTAAAAAAGCGTCCGGCCAGTAAACCGGCAATTGTCAGGCAAGACTTTTTGTTGTAAGCTAGGGAAGGTGATGAACCAGCTTCTTCACCTTCGCTTAGATATAAAAAATAAATTAACTATATGTAAGGAGGATTTCGATCATGGGAAAAGAAAAATTTGATCGTTCCAAAACGCATGCCAATATCGGTACAATCGGACACGTTGACCACGGTAAAACAACGTTGACTGCAGCAATTACTTTTGTACTTCACAAAAAATCTGGTAAAGGTACAGCTATGGCGTATGACCAGATCGACGGAGCGCCGGAAGAGCGCGAGCGTGGAATCACTATTTCCACTGCACACGTTGAGTATGAAACAGACACTCGTCACTATGCACACGTTGACTGCCCAGGGCACGCTGACTATGTTAAAAACATGATCACTGGTGCTGCTCAGATGGACGGAGCTATTCTTGTAGTATCCGCAGCTGACGGCCCAATGCCACAGACTCGTGAGCACATCCTGCTTTCCCGTCAGGTTGGGGTACCTTCTATCGTAGTATTCCTTAACAAGACGGACCAGGTTGACGACGAAGAGCTTCTTGAGCTTGTAGAAATGGAAGTACGTGAACTTCTTTCTGAGTACGACTTCCCTGGCGATGACATCCCAGTTATCAAAGGTTCTGCACTTAAAGCACTTGAAGGTGACGAAGAGCAGCAGCAGAATATCCTTGACCTCATGCAGGCAGTAGATGACTACATCCCAACTCCTGACCGTGACAAGGACAAGCCATTCATGATGCCTGTAGAGGACGTATTCTCTATCACAGGCCGTGGTACAGTAGCAACTGGACGAGTTGAGCGTGGACAGCTTAACGTTGGTGACGAAGTTGAGATCATTGGTCTTTCTGAAAAGCCATCCAAAACTACTGTAACTGGTGTAGAAATGTTCCGTAAGCTTCTTGACTATGCTGAAGCTGGTGACAACATCGGTGCGCTCCTTCGTGGTGTATCCCGTGACGACATCAACCGTGGTCAGGTTCTTGCGAAGCCAGGAACTATCACTCCACACACAAAGTTCAAAGCGGAAGTTTATGTTCTTTCAAAAGAAGAAGGTGGACGTCACACTCCATTCTTCACTAACTACCGCCCCCAGTTCTACTTCCGTACTACGGACGTAACTGGTGTTACTCATCTTCCTGAAGGCGTAGAAATGGTTATGCCTGGGGACAACGTTGAGATGACAGTTGAACTTATTTCACCAATCGCGATCGAAGAGGGAACTAAGTTCTCTATCCGTGAAGGTGGACGTACAGTTGGAGCTGGCGTTGTAGCAAACATCATGGAGTAGTATTTACTCTTCTGAAGCCGAGCGAATTATCGCTCGGCTTTTTTTTGTGTTCTGGAGAGTGGGGCCGGTACTGTCGTTTTTTTTTCCGGTAATACGCATAAGGAGGCTGCTGATTAATCCTGAGGGTGGAATGATTAATTTCAGAGGGATTGGTCTATATAATGACAGTAAATTTTTTATAATGATTAAACAGGCAGCTGATGATCAAAAGTAGACATATAAAGTTTAAAAGTCCATCTATCATGATTAAAGTGCTCCTCTTAATGATTAATCATTCCATATTCTCAGGAGTCCTCCTCCCTCTTCAAAAATATTTCCAAACAAACGTTCTCTTATTAGTGGAAATATTAGTAAAATAAAGCTATAATCAAGTCATCTACACAATGAAGGAGTGGAGAAGGTGACTAACGATGTAGAGAAGCCGCTTTACCTGGAGCAGTACGAGGCACTCCTGCGCCGGCTGCCCGAAAGACATCCGAAATATGCCAGAGCATCAGCAGATTACCAAAAATACGCAGCAGGTTTTCAGGGTGAGGAGAACCTGACGTATACCCTCGCAATGCTTAACCTACATAAAGAAGCTTTTATACGAAGAGGTCTCCGTTTAAAAAGCGTTTCAAACGATTATTATTTTCAAATTGACCTGCTGATTGTAACCCCCTGTTTTCTTTACATAGGGGAAGTGAAAAATTATTCAGGGGAGCTGCTTTTTGAGCCTCATTACGGGCAGGTCACTCAAATAAAAGGGGAGACGACAGCAACTTTCCCCTGCCCGCTTCAGCAGGGAAGACGTCAGGCCCGTCAGTTGACCACGTGGCTGGAACAGCACGGAATCAAACAACTTCCCGTGCATTCCCACGTTCTCCTTGCGAATCCCCGCACAAGAATATCGGCAGAAAAACAGATTACTGATCTTTATCATGCAGCCCTTCTTCCGGAAATACTGGATTCTCTCTGTTTGAATCATACGAAGCGGGTACTGACTAAAAAGCAGATTGTTGGACTTGAGAAACTTTTTGCAAAAGAAAATGTCGAAGGAACTTATTCTCTACTAGAAAAATATGACCTGAGACCTCAGGAAATTCTTCAGTCCATAACCTGTCCTTCGTGCAGTTCCCGCTTACTGAAAAGAAGGAGAGGAGGATGGGACTGTACAGCCTGCGGCAGTAAAAAACAGCTTCTGCACGTCGAAGCCCTGCGTGATCTGGCTCTTCTTTATACAGATTTTCACCCCCTGGGTATGTACCGTATCTTACTCGGTCACATTTCTGTTAATACGGCCCGGAAGCTGCTGGATCCTTATGTAACGGTGAAAGGAAATAGAAGGAGCAGAGAATATAAAGTAGTTCTGGAAAAATTTCAATAACTGTACTGCCGGTCCGCTCATGGGCCGGCAGCTTTTTTGTACTTGAGTAATGATTAATCGGCGGCGGGTAATGATTGATTCTCCTGAAAAAGAGGAGACAGGTGATTAAAAACACCTCTATAATGATTAAAACTTCCACTGATGACAAATGAGCCGTTTATAAAGTTTAAACAGCGTCTATAATGATTAAAGATGCTCTTATAATGATTAAAAGACGCCACGAGCGAACGCACGGCTCTTGTTTTCACCGCCCGACTGATGCGCCCGGTGGTCTAAAAATAACGAGTTTCTTCTATAGTATTGTATTGCTGCAGAAGAGCCGCCTGCTAACCCGCTTACAAGCTGCAGCACTGCTTCTCTGGGACAATTGATGAGAATTTTTCATGCCCCCTTGAAATTCCGGGAGGCGGCTTGTATAATATTCAAAGTGTGACCGTAGAAATGTTGAAAAAAAGATTGCGTGTACCGGAGGAATCCTGTATACTATCTAATGTTGGTCACAAAAAGGCTTAGATCTGGAAGGTTGCCGACACACCCGAGCCCGTTGCCATGGATCGGGGGTGGGGAAATTTCCGGGGAGCAAGTCTATTTCCGATAATGGGCGAAAAAGGAGGTAACAAAATGGCAAAGCAAAAAATTCGTATTCGATTGAAAGCTTATGATCACCGTGTACTTGATGCATCTGCAGAAAAAATTGTTGAAACAGCAAAACGATCAGGTGCCGGCATTACTGGTCCAGTACCGCTTCCAACAGAGCGTTCTGTCTACACAGTACTTCGTGCCGTGCACAAATACAAAGATGCTCGCGAACAGTTCGAAATGCGCACTCATAAGCGTCTGATCGACATCGTTGAGCCAACGCCGCAGACAGTTGATGCGCTTATGCGTCTCGATCTTCCATCCGGCGTAGATATCGAAATCAAGCTTTAATTTTTGATAAATATAAATTAAAAATATTAATTACAGGAGGTGTGACGGATGACCAAAGGAATCTTAGGAAAGAAACTAGGCATGACGCAGATTTTCAGCGAAACTGGTGAAGCATTACCGGTGACAGTGATTCAGGCAGAGCCTAACGTTGTTCTTCAGAAGAAGACGGTTGAAGGAGAAGGCTATGAAGCTGTTCAGCTTGGTGCATTTGACAAAAAAGGGAGTGCACAGAGAAAGCCTGCAAAAGGTCACGCTGAAAAAGCGCAGACAACTCCTAAGCGCTTCGTGAAGGAAGTCCGCGACGCTGAAACAGCGGAACTAGAGGTTGGTCAGGAAATTAAGGTAGACGTCTTTGCAGAGGGAGATGTGGTTGACGTAACCGGGCAGTCCAAAGGTAAAGGATTCCAGGGTGCGATCAAACGCCACAATCAGTCCCGCGGACCAATGACTCACGGTTCCCACTACCATCGTTCCCCAGGTTCAATGGGTCCTGTTGACCCGAACCACGTACGGCCTGGTAAGCTACTTCCAGGACGCATGGGCGGCGAAACGGTAACGATTCAGAATCTTGAAGTCGTAAAAGTAGATACAGAGCGCAATGTTCTTCTAATCAAAGGGAATGTCCCTGGAGCGAAGAAAAGCTTTGTAACAGTTCAATCAGCAACTAAAGCTGAATAATTTCGGATAAGAAAGGAGGAGCCCCGATGCCTAAAGTAACTTTGTATAAACAAGATGGCTCTCAAGCAGGCGATATCGAGCTTGCAGAAGGCGTATTCGGTATTGAACCAAACGAAAGCGTACTTTACGACGCAGTGATTATGCAGCAAGCATCACGCCGTCAAGGTACACATTCAACAAAAAACCGCTCAGAAGTACGCGGCGGTGGAGCGAAGCCTTGGCGTCAAAAAGGTACAGGCCGTGCCCGTCATGGTTCCACACGTTCCCCAATCTGGGTAGGCGGTGGAGTAGCTTTCGGTCCTACACCACGTAACTACGGCTACAAGCTTCCTAAGAAGCAGCGCCGTCTGGCACTAAAATCAGCACTATCTTCCAAAGTAAAGGATGAAAACATCCTTGTTGTTGATGCACTAAGTTTTGAAGCTCCAAAAACGAAGGAAATGAAAGCAGTTCTTGCCGGCCTATCGGCAACAACAAAAACGCTTATCGTAACAGCGGACGAAAATGAAGCAGTTGCTCTTTCCGCCCGTAACCTTCCAGGAGTAAAATCCGTGAAAGCAGCGAATGTGAACGTACTTGATCTTCTCGCCCACGAGAAACTCGTTATCACACAGGATGCTGTTAAACAGGTAGAGGAGGTGCTTGCATAATGGCAAACGCAAGAGATATTATTAAGCGCCCGATCATCACGGAACGTTCTGCAGACCTTATGGCTGAAAAGAAGTACACATTTGAAGTAGATCCCCGCGCAACTAAGCCGCAGGTTAAATCTGCTGTTGAGGAAATCTTCGGTGTGGAAGTCGTGAACGTTAACACGATGAACTATAAAGGGAAATTCAAGCGTTTCGGCCGTCACAGCGGCTACACTCGCAAGCGCAAAAAAGCAATTGTTGAGCTCTCAGCGGACAGCAAAGAACTAGAATTCTTTGAAGGTGCGTAAACATTTTTTAGAGAAGGAGGGAAAAGCTCATGGCTATTAAAAAGTATAAACCGACCACGAACGGCCGCCGTTTTATGACGTCACTGGACTTTCAGGAACTGACTACAGACCAGCCTGAACGTTCACTTCTGACGCCACTTTCTAAAAAGGCCGGCCGTAATAACCAGGGACGTATTTCAGTGCGTCACCAGGGTGGCGGACACAAGCGTCAATACCGTGTAATCGACTTTAAGCGTGATAAAGATGGAATTCCAGGCCGCGTTGCTACGATCGAATACGATCCGAACCGCTCTGCGAATATCGCTCTTATCAACTACGTTGATGGGGAAAAGCGCTACATTCTTGCACCAAAAGGTCTTAAAGTAGGCACAGAAATCACTTCCGGTAAGGATGCCGATATCAAAGTAGGTAATGCTCTTCAGCTGAAGGACATTCCAGTTGGTACGATCATCCACAACATCGAGCTCCGTCCAGGAAAAGGTGGACAGCTTGTACGTTCTGCAGGAGCAGAAGCACAGGTGCTCGGCCGGGAAGACAAGTACGTTCTTGTACGTCTTCGTTCCGGTGAAACCCGCTTGATTCTTGGCACATGCCGTGCTACAGTTGGTCAGGTTGGAAACATCGAGCACGAACTTGTAAACATTGGTAAAGCTGGTCGTTCCCGCTGGATGAACCGTCGTCCAACCGTACGTGGTTCTGTTATGAACCCTAGCGATCACCCACACGGTGGTGGTGAAGGACGAGCGCCAATCGGACGTCCATCTCCAGTTTCTCCTTGGGGTCAGCCTACGCTTGGCTACAAGACACGTAAGAAAAACAAAGACACTGACAAATATATTGTACGTGGACGCAAGAAAAAGAAAAAATAACGGGATTGTCCTACGGTTCTCTGGCAGAACCGTAGCGCAGTCGCGAAGGGAGGTACCATTATGGGTCGCAGCTTAAAAAAGGGACCTTTTGTAGATGATCACCTTATGAAAAAGGTGGAAGCTCAGGGCGAAACGAGTGATAAGAGAGTTATCAAGACGTGGTCCCGCCGCTCTACAATTTTCCCACAGTTCATCGGGCATACGATTGCAGTTTATGATGGTCGTAAGCACGTGCCGGTTTACATTCAAGAAGACATGGTTGGACACAAGCTTGGTGAATTTGCACCAACGCGTACGTACAAAGGCCACGCTTCTGACGATAGAAAAACACGACGCTAAATAGAGAGGGGAGGTACTGATCATGGAAGCTAAAGCAGTTGCAAAACAAGTGCGTATTGCTCCTCGCAAAGCTCGTCTGGTCGTAGACCTGATCCGTGGAAAAGAAGTAGGAGAAGCAATCTCCATCCTTAACCACACGCCGAAGAAAGCATCCCCTGTGGTGGAGAAGCTTTTAAATTCAGCTATTGCGAACGCAGAGCATAACTACGAAATGGAGCCGGACAACCTGGTTGTCGATCAAATTTTCGTAGACGAAGGAATTACACTTAAAAGATTCCGTCCACGTGCACAGGGACGTGCGAGCCGGATCAATAAACGAACGAGCCACATTACAGTGGTGCTAACTGAGAAGAAGGAGGGATAAGTGTGGGTCAGAAAATAAATCCTATCGGACTACGTGTCGGTGTTATCCGCGACTGGGAATCCAAGTGGTTCGCTGACAAAGACTATGCTGATCTGCTTCACGAAGACATCAGAATTCGTGATTACCTGGAGAAGCGTTTAGTAGAAGCTTCCGTTTCCACGATTGAAATCGAACGCGCGGCTAACCGTGTGAACGTTACGATCTATACTGCAAAACCGGGAATGGTTATTGGTAAGGGTGGTTCTGAAGTGGAAGCACTTCGTAAAGCTCTTAACAAACTTACCGGCAAGCGTGTACACATCAATATCAACGAAATCAAAAAGCCGGATCTTGACGCTACGCTCGTATCTCAAAACATTGCCCGACAGCTGGAAAGCCGTATTTCTTTCCGACGCGCAATGAAGCAGTCTATGCAGCGCACAATGCGTTCCGGTGCTAAAGGAATCAAAACTCAGGTTTCCGGCCGACTCGGCGGAGCTGATATTGCACGAGATGAACATTACAGCGAAGGAACTGTACCGCTTCACACTCTACGGGCTGACATCGACTATGGTACTGCAGAAGCAGATACTACGTACGGTAAGCTCGGCGTGAAGACATGGATCTACAAAGGGGAAGTCCTTCCGACTAAAGGAACGAACGAACAGGAAGGAGGAAATTAATCATGCTAATGCCTAAACGTGTAAAATACCGTCGTGAGCATCGTGGTAAGATGCGTGGACGTGCAAAAGGCGGCACAGAAGTAACATTCGGTGAATATGGTCTTCAGGCTCTTGAAGCTTCGTGGATCACAAACCGTCAGATTGAAGCTGCCCGTATCGCTATGACCCGTTACATGAAGCGTGGCGGTAAAGTATGGATTAAAATTTTCCCGGACAAGCCATACACTGCAAAGCCTCTTGAAGTCCGAATGGGTTCCGGTAAAGGTTCTCCTGAAGGATGGGTGGCAGTTGTTAAGCCTGGGAAAGTTATGTTTGAAATCGCAGGTGTATCCGAAGAAGTAGCGCGCGAAGCTCTTCGTCTGGCATCACACAAACTGCCGATCAGAACAAAAGTGATTAAACGAGAAGAAGTGGGTGGTGACGCAAATGAAAGCTAATGAAATCCGCAACCTAACCACTGCTGAAATTGAACAAAAAGCTGTTTCTCTTAAAGAAGAGCTTTTCAACCTTCGCTTTCAGCTTGCGACCGGACAGCTCGATAACCCGGCCCGTATTCGTGAAGTTAAGAAAGCTATTGCACGAGCAAAGACAGTTTTACGCGAACGCGAACTCGGAATCGCGGGCGAATAGTCTTGAGAGGAGGTCTTACCGTGGAAGATAGAAATAATCGTAAGAGCTATGTAGGTCGTGTAACATCCGACAAAATGGATAAGACAATTACCGTGGTAGCTGAAACTTACAAGATGCACCCGCTTTACGGCAAACGCGTGAAGCATACGAAGAAATATAAAGCGCACGATGAAAACAACACTGCAAAAGTGAATGACGTCGTTCGCATTATGGAAACTCGACCGCTATCTAAGGATAAGCGATTCCGCCTTGTGGAAGTAGTAGAAGAGGCCGTAATTATCTAACCAGACATTATGTTTGCTTACCTGAAGGGAGGTAAAGGAATCTATGATTCAACAGGAAAGCCGTTTAAAAGTTGCTGATAACTCCGGTGCCCGTGAGGTGCTCTGCATTAAAGTACTTGGTGGAACCGGCCGTAAGACTGCGAACATCGGTGATGTAATCGTCTGCTCTGTAAAGCAGGCAACACCTGGTGGCGTTGTCAAGAAAGGTGAAGTTGTACGCGCGGTTATTGTACGCTCAAAGAGCGGTGCACGCCGTAACGATGGATCTTATATCAAGTTCGACGAAAACGCAGCGGTTATCGTACGTGATGATAAGAGCCCAAGAGGAACTCGTATCTTTGGACCAGTTGCACGTGAACTCCGTGAAAACAAGTTCATGAAGATCGTTTCTCTTGCTCCAGAAGTACTTTAATTCATGCCATATATCGATAAAGACCGAGTAAAGAGGAGGTGCCCTCATGTCCCAACAAGTGAAATTGCACGTTAAAAAGGGAGATACCGTAAAAGTCATCTCCGGTAAGGACAAAGGCCAAGAAGGAAAAATTCTTGAAGCTTATCCGACAAAATCACGTGTTCTTGTGGAAGGCGTCAACATGGTAAAGAAGCATGCCAAGCCATCACAATCCAATCCACAAGGTGGAATTCTTAACCAGGAAGCGCCTATTCACGTATCCAACGTAATGGTTGTCGACCCATCTACGAACGAGCCGACGCGTGTAGGATTCAAGACCGATGAAAACGGAAAAAAAGTACGCATTGCTAAAAAGTCCGGCGAAACTCTCGACAAGTAAATGCCGGTTGCTGAAAGGAGGTCCACTTAATGAGCCGTCTGAAAGAACAATACAACAAGGAGATTACTCCTTCCCTAAAAGATAAATTCGATTACTCTTCCGTTATGGAAGTGCCAAAGATTGAGAAAATCGTTGTGAACATGGGTGTCGGTGACGCTGTACAGAACTCTAAAGTTCTTGATAAAGCAGTAGAAGAGCTGACTCAGATTACTGGTCAGAAGCCGATCGTTACAAAAGCTAAAAAATCCATCGCAGGATTTAAAGTACGTGAAGGCATGCCTATCGGAGCGAAAGTTACTCTCCGCGGTGAGCGCATGTACGATTTCCTCGACAAGCTTGTCTCTGTATCTCTTCCACGTGTACGTGACTTCCGAGGGGTATCAAAGAAAGCATTTGATGGCCGCGGCAACTATACACTGGGTGTTAAAGAACAGCTTATCTTTCCGGAAATCAACTACGATAACGTAGATAAAGTCCGGGGTATGGATATTGTTGTTGTTACAACTGCAGGCACTGATGAAGAAGCACGCGAACTGCTTACACAGTTTGGCATGCCGTTCCAGAAATAATACTCTGAAAGAAGAGAGGAGTGTAGACCTTGGCGAAAAAATCAATGGTCGCAAAACAGAAGCGTACGAAAAAGTTTGCTGTACAAGAGTACACTCGCTGCGAAAAGTGCGGACGTCCGCATAGTGTTCTTCGCAAGTTCAAACTTTGCCGTATCTGCTTCCGGGATCTTGCACACAAAGGTCAAATTCCGGGCGTTAAAAAAGCTAGCTGGTAATTCCGTTTAAAGGAAGGAGGTAAATACGATGGTCATGACAGATCCTATTGCTGACATGCTGACTCGCATCCGTAATGCGAATCTAGTACGTCACACAAGCTTGGAGCTTCCAGCTTCAAACATGAAAAAAGAAATTGCAGACATCCTCAAGCGCGAAGGTTTTATCCGCGACTACGAGGCAGTTGAAGATAGCAAGCAGGGTGTACTACGCCTTTTCCTTAAGTATGGTGCCAATAACGAGAAGGTTATCACCGGCCTTAAGAAAATCAGTAAGCCAGGCCTGCGCGTTTACGCGAAATCCGATGAGGTACCACGTGTACTCGGAGGACTCGGTATTGCAATCATTTCGTCTTCAAGCGGCGTCATCACTGATAAAGAAGCCCGTCAGAAAAAAGTCGGCGGCGAAGTAATCGCATACGTCTGGTAATAAATAACGTAAGAGAACGGAGGTGTCACGTATGTCCCGAATTGGTTTAAAGCCTATTGAAATTCCATCTGGAGTTGAATTAAAGCTTGACGGCACTAAGGTGACGGTTAAAGGCCCTAAAGGGGAACTAAGCCGTAACATCCACCACGACATGACTGTTAAGCAGGAAGATAATATCATCACAGTTGAGCGCCCATCCGACCATAAGGATCACCGCGCGCTGCACGGTACAACACGCAGCATGATCAATAACATGATCGAAGGTGTTTCCCAGGGTTTCCAAAAGAACCTTGAGCTCGTTGGGGTTGGTTACCGTGCGCAGAAAACCGGTAATAAGGTTGTCCTTAACGTCGGCCTTTCCCACCCGGTTGAATTCGTAGAGGAAAACGGCCTCGAAATCGACGTTCCTTCCAACACGAAAATCACTGTCAGAGGTATCGACAAGGAGAGCGTTGGAGCCCTTGCTTCCAACATCCGTGCTGTACGTATCCCAGAGCCTTACAAAGGCAAAGGTATCCGTTACGAAGGCGAGTATGTTCGTCGTAAAGAAGGTAAGACAGGTAAATAAATCCTGAATAACGGAAGAAAGGAATGACGTTCGATGATCACGAAGAATTCTAAGAACGAGGTACGTAAGAAAAGACATGCCCACGTTCGTCGTTCGATCACAGGTACTGCTGAACGTCCCCGTCTGAATGTTTTCCGTTCTAATAAGCACATCAATGCCCAGCTGATTGACGACGTCGCAGGCGTTACAATCGCTGGTGCTTCCAGCTTAGATAAAGAACTTGGGTTAGAAAACGGCGGGAACAAAGACGCAGCTCGTCAAGTCGGCGAACTTGTGGCGAAACGTGCCCTTGAACAAGGCAAAGAAACAGTCGTATTTGACCGCGGAGGCTACCTCTACCACGGTCGTGTCAAAGAACTTGCAGATGCTGCCCGCGAAGCTGGTCTGAAGTTTTAATTGAAGCAATAAAGGAGGGAAACACATTGCGTATCGATGCAAGCAAACTTGAAATTGAAGAGCGCGTGGTTACAGTCAACCGCGTAGCCAAAGTTGTAAAAGGTGGACGCCGCTTCCGCTTCGCAGCACTAGTTGTTGTAGGCGACAAGAACGGCCACGTTGGATTTGGCATGGGTAAGGCACTTGAGGTCCCGGAAGCGATCCGTAAAGCAATCGAGGACGGCAAGAAAAACCTTATTAAAGTGCCGATGCAGGGAACATCCATCCCTCACCAGATCACTGGAGAATTCGGAGCTGGAAGCGTACTTCTCAAGCCCGCTTCTGAAGGTACAGGAGTTATTGCCGGCGGACCGGTCCGTGCGGTACTCGAGCTTGCTGGTGTAGGTGACATCCTTTCGAAGTCCCTAGGTTCAAACAACCCTATTAACATGGTACGTGCAACACTTCAGGGTCTTGAAAGCCTGAAAAGCCCGGAACAAGTTGCAAAACTACGCGGCAAATCTGTTGAAGAGTTGCTAGGTTAAGGAGGGAATTGGCATGGCGAAGAAATTAGAAATTACCCTCACACGCAGCCTTATCGGACGTCCGGAAGAGCAGCGTGTTACTGTGAAGACCCTCGGTCTTGGCAAAATGAACAGCAAAGTTGTTCAAGAGGATAACGATGCAATGCGCGGAATGGTAAACAAAGTTTCCCATCTCGTCAGCGTAAAAGAAATCGACGCATAATTAGAAAACCCTGAGGAGGTGTCAACATGCAACTTCACGAACTAAAACCTGCTGAAGGTTCCCGTAACCAGAAGCGTAAGCGTAAAGGCCGTGGTGTCGGTACTGGTAATGGTAAAACAGCCGGACGCGGGCACAAAGGTCAAAACGCGCGTTCCGGCGGCGGTGTTCGCCCAGGTTTCGAAGGTGGGCAGATGCCTATTTTCCGACGTCTTCCAAAGCGAGGATTTAAGAACCCGAACCGTACAGAGTACGCTGTCGTGAACCTGGATACACTCAACCGTTTCGAAGACGGAACAGAAGTATCCCCGGCTCAGCTTGTAGAGTCCGGTGTGGTGAAAAACGAGCGTGACGGTATCAAAGTTCTAGGAAACGGAACGCTGGAGCGTAAGCTTACAGTAAAGGCCAACAAGTTTTCCGGATCCGCAAAGGAAGCTATCGAAGCTGCCGGAGGAACTGCTGAAGAAGTATAATGTCCGAATGAGCTTTTCATCTTTCGATCAGGCGGCGAAAAGCAGCATGCTTTTCCGCCCAGCGATGTGAATCGTCTTTCGAATCGGTGCCGCTTCTCCTTGCCGGAAGGGAACATTAAAGTGATGAACTTCGGCGGGGCGGGGAACGCCACTGGCGGAGGTGCCTTCAGGAATTTCTCGATCTTTGCGGCAGAAATAATGCCTACAGTGCAGCATCGGCTGAGAAATCTCCGCTGCTGTCCCTGTTCAGGGGATGCAGGTCGCAAAAAGCTAGCACAAGTGACAGGATTAGGACGATGGTGATTACGTTTCCGGGCTCTCCCTTTTTTCTGAGTTACAGAAAAAGGACAAACAGGGGAACGGATCCCAATTCTTATCTTTGCTGGGATTGCTGCTGGGATTCCGAATGGAGTTAACCATATAATGTAACTCAATTCGAAGGCGCAGGAGATGCCTTGTTCAAAAACATCGTTGCTGTGCTTAGTCAGCACTGCTCGTTGTAGGAGTTATTTTTGTTACAGCAAGCCCCTGAAAACACACTTGATCAAGTACACCAGGCGATTAGCTGCCGGGCAGCTGCAGGAGAAATCCTGCCTGCCGGTTCAGGCGAGTAGTCCGTATACGGCTGACTCCCTGGAATCTGTCCCGGGAATACGATGCAGTAAGACATCAGGAGTAACCTCTATCGTTTGATTTCGCCGGAGCTAAATTCCTGGCAACCGTCTCAATCCGTACTGTTATTTCTCTGGAAAAAACAGTGCCTGTTTCAGTGCGAGGCACGAAAGGGAATGGATTACTGATCGTTGTTGGTGTCCTATATGACACATTGAAACACATGGAGAATCAGCTGAAGACGAAAAAATCGATGGAGGGAAGATAACTATGAATCTTATTCTTATGGGACTTCCGGGTGCCGGAAAAGGTACTCAGGCAGATAAAATCGTTGAAAAGTACGGTGTGCCCCACATTTCCACGGGAGACATGTTCCGTGCGGCAATTAAAAATGAAACAGAACTCGGACTAAAGGCAAAAGCTTATATGGACGAGGGGGCACTCGTGCCGGACGAAGTCACGATCGGTATTGTCCGTGAACGACTGAGTCAGGACGACTGCAAAAAAGGCTTCCTTCTGGACGGTTTTCCACGTACAGTAGCTCAGGCTTCTGCACTGGAAATCATGCTTCAGGAAATGGAACGCAGCCTGGATCACGTAGTATATATCAAGGTACCTAAAGAGGATCTGTTCAAGCGTCTGACAGGCCGCTGGATCTGCCCGACCTGCGGTACTGCCTACCACGAGCAGTTTAATCCTCCAAAGGAAAAAGGAAAATGCGACAAAGATGGCAGCGAATTGATTCAGCGGGACGACGACAAGCCGGAAACGGTGGATAAGCGTCTTGAGGTTAACCTCGAGCAGACCAAGCCTCTCGTTGACTTTTACGAGGATAAAGGATATCTTCGTAACATTGACGGCCAGCAGGAGATCGACCAGGTATTCACAGAGGTTGATAAACTCCTTCAGGAGAGCCGTGGATGATCACAAGTAAGACATCGAAAGAGCTTGATAAACTGCGGCGGGCCGGCGAAATAGTGGCCCGTACGCATCATGAGCTGAAACAGCATATCCACCCGGGCATTACAACAAAGGAACTGGACCACATTGCAGACAGGTTTATCCGGTCTTCTGATGCGGTTCCATCTTTTAAAGGCTACCATGGCTTTACGGGGAGTATCTGTACTTCAGTAAATGAGGAATTGGTGCACGGAATACCCGGGCCCCGCGTGCTGCGCGAGGGGGATATCATCAGTATTGATATTGGAGCGCAGTATAAAGGTTACCACGGTGATTCCGCATGGACGTACGCTGTAGGCACAATTGATGCCGGTAAACAGCGGCTGCTGGACGTGACGGAAGCTTCATTATTTGAAGGCCTTTCCCACGCCGCACCGGGCAGAAGAGTAACTGATATCTCGCATGCGGTGCAGAACTATGCGGAATATTACGGCTTTTCCGTTGTCCGTGAATACACGGGCCACGGCGTAGGGAAACATCTCCACGAAGAGCCGGCTGTTCCCAACTTCGGGCCGCCTGGAAGAGGGCCCCGCCTGAAAGAAGGAATGGTGATTGCTGTCGAGCCGATGCTGAACGCCGGCAGACGCCATGTCCGCACGCTGTCCGATAACTGGACGGTCGTGACATCGGACAAATCAATGTGCGCCCATTTTGAACACACGATTGCTATTGTCGATACAGGATATGAAATTTTGACAAAAATCCCAACAGGGGATAAAGGTGGTCATTAGATGAAAGATCCTGACTCGATCCCGCGTGCCGGCGAGTTCGTGCGGATTCTTGACGGAAGAGACAAAGGCCAGTTTGCCTGTGTCATAGAAGTTCTTGACGACCGGTTCGTGCTGCTCGCCGACGGCGATAAGCGCAAAGTGGACCGGCCGAAGAAAAAGAACATTCAGCACATCGAGCGGAGCCATGTTATTGCCTCGGAAGTAAAGAACAGTATAATAGAAACAGGTCGTGTTACCAATGCAAAATTGCGCTTTGCAATTTCATCCTATATGAATGATAATTTACTGAAGGAAGGAGAGTAAATTCATGGCCAAAGAAGATGTAATCGAAGTAGAAGGAACGGTCATTGAGCCGCTTCCAAACGCAATGTTCCGAGTGGAACTGGACAACGGGCACAAAATTCTTGCCCACGTATCCGGTAAAATCCGTATGCATTATATCCGTATTCTTCCGGGAGACAAGGTCACAGTCGAATTATCTCCGTATGATCTGACTCGCGGTCGCATTACGTATCGTTATAAATAAGAAGAGGCGTTGGAATTCGTAACTCCGAATGATCAAGGAGGTAAAGAGCATGAAGGTAAGACCATCCGTCAAACCAATTTGCGAAAAGTGCAAAGTTATCCGCCGTAAAGGTACGGTTATGGTAATTTGTGAAAACCCAAAGCATAAGCAGAAGCAAGGATAAACCACAGGAGGTGTAAAGTATGGCACGTGTTGCAGGTGTCGACATTCCCCGTGATAAGCGGGTTGTCGTTTCTCTTACGTATATCTACGGAGTCGGGAAATCCCGCGCAGCGGAGATTCTTAAAGAAGCCGGCGTTTCTGAAAGTACACGAGTTCGTGATCTGACAGAAGATGAGCTCGGTAAAATCCGTGGAGTTGTAGACAATGTGAAAGTAGAAGGGGATCTTCGCCGCGAAGTTTCTCTTAACATTAAGCGTCTGATTGAAATCGGTTCTTACCGTGGTATCCGCCACCGCCGTGGACTGCCGGTTCGCGGACAGAAGACGAAGAACAATGCGCGAACTCGTAAGGGTCCTCGTCGAACAGTCGCGAATAAGAAAAAGTAAAGGAGGTAGCGGTTAATTATGGCTAAACCAAAAACGACACGCGCAAAGCGCCGTCAGCGTAAAAATATAGAAACTGGTGTGGCACACATTCGTTCCACATTCAACAACACGATCGTAACGATCACTGACACTCAGGGAAATGCAATCTCCTGGGCAAGTGCCGGAGGCCTTGGATTCAAAGGTTCCCGTAAGTCTACTCCATTCGCAGCACAGACTGCCGCAGAAGCAGCAGCTAAATCAGCAATGGACCACGGCATGAAGGAAGTGGAAGTTTCCGTTAAAGGCCCTGGTGCCGGACGTGAAGCAGCAATCCGTTCCCTGCAGGCTACTGGACTTGAAGTAAGCATGATTCGTGACGTAACGCCTGTTCCACACAACGGCTGCCGTCCACCAAAACGTCGTCGCGTATAATAAGCATGGCAGGTGATCCTGTCTGACGGGAAGAAAACTGTCTCGTCCCTCTGAGGGCGGGACTGCAGTTTCGCAACAGGTCAAGGTGTGCCCAGTGAGGGATTCCGGTTGTGGCCACTCACAACCGGGGTTTCGACGTTTTGAAGGAGGGTTTGTTGAATGATCGAGATAGAAAAGCCGAAGATTGAAACGGTCGAATTAAGCGACGATCAAGCGTACGGAAAGTTCGTCGTAGAACCTCTGGAACGTGGATACGGTACAACGCTAGGGAATTCCCTGCGCCGCATTCTGCTCTCTTCACTACCGGGAGCGGCGGTGACATCCGTTCAGTTTAACGGAGTCCTGCATGAATTTTCTACGATTGAAGGAGTGGTTGAGGACGTAACAACCATTATCCTGAATCTGAAGCAGCTGGCGCTGAAGATTTACTCTGATGAAGAGAAGTCGATTGAGATCGAAGTGAGCGGAGAAGGAACAGTTACTGCTGCGGATTTCACGCATGACAGTGATGTAGAAATTCTTAACCCGGATCTTCACATCGCAACTCTTTCCAAAGGTGCCCAGTTCCAGATGAAAGTAACAGCTTCCCGCGGACGCGGCTACGTTCCGGCGGAAGGGAATAATACCGGAGATCTGCCAATCGGCGTGATTCCGGTTGACTCGATTTTCACACCGGTAGCGAGAGCAAACTACCAGGTGGAAAATACGCGCGTAGGTCAGGTTACAAACTATGACAAGCTGACACTGGACGTCTGGACAGATGGAAGTATCCGTCCGGAGGAAGCAGTTTCTCTGGGAGCTAAAATCCTGACAGAGCATTTAAACATCTTTGTCGGCTTAACCGATCAGGCACAGAATGCCGAGATTATGGTTGAGAAGGAAGAAGATCAGAAGGAAAAAGTACTCGAGATGACGATCGAGGAACTCGACCTTTCTGTCCGCTCCTACAACTGCCTTAAGCGTGCAGGAATCAACACGGTACAGGAACTGACGCAGAAATCCGAAGACGACATGATGAAAGTGCGTAACCTTGGACGTAAATCCCTTGAGGAAGTTCAGGAAAAACTGCACGAGCTCAGTCTCGGTCTGCGCAGAGAAGAATAAAACCGCCGGATCCGGCGGGATGTTATTTGTGAAGGAGGGAAACTACCATGGGATACAGAAAGCTAGGCCGTGACAGCAGTGCCCGTAAAGCATTGCTTCGCGATTTAACGACAGACCTCATCATCAATGAGCGCATCGAAACGACAGAGCCGAAGGCAAAGGAAATCCGCTCTATCGTGGAGAAGATGATCACTCTTGGAAAGCGTGGAGACCTTCATGCCCGTCGCCAGGCTGCTGCCTTCGTACGTAAGGAAGTTGCTGACGAGGAGACTGGTCAGGACGCTGTTCAGAAGCTTTTCGACGATGTCGCAAAGCGTTATGAAGATCGTCAGGGAGGTTACACGCGCGTAATGAAGCTTGGACCTCGCCGCGGTGACGGTGCAGAAATGGCCATCATCGAGCTTGTATAATTAATTCGGAAGGGCGGGATGCCATTGCTGGAAACAGTAATTGCGCACGCCCTTTTTTTTGTACCCGGCTTTGTAGAGATAAGGGAGCTTCCTTTGTGAATCGATAGATGCAGGAGGCCCTTGGCTGCTTTTCCGGAAGTTATCAGGGAAGCCTTGAAAGAAACAGAGGTCTGGACAGGCAGGTGTTTCGGTAATCGTACCGAAAGTGCCTCTCCAGGTCTTTCTGTCTCTTATAGCGAAAGCGGAAGAGCGGCACCCGCCCTGAGGCTGGAGCACGCTGTCATTGAATGGGCAGACCCTGCAGCGAATACGTTTTGCAGAAAGCACTGTTTTCTGTTTATCCCGTGAAAAGGATAAGCTTCTATTTTTCAGTAAAGGCGGCGGAGGCATGGATCCGATTGTGGTAGAGAACGTAACATTTTCATATAACAGGGAGACCCCCGTGCTTAAAAACGTCAGCCTGCGCGTGCAGAAAGGAGAATGGGCGGCAGTTGTCGGTCATAACGGCTCCGGGAAGTCGACGCTTGCTAAATGCCTTAATGGTCTTCTCGAGCCGGAAAGCGGCCGCGTCCTGACATGCGGAATGGATACGATGGATAAAAGCACGATTATGACGCTCCGCCGCCGGGCCGGGATGGTGTTTCAGCATCCTGACAATCAGATTGTAGCCCCCACGGTAGCAGACGACATCGCTTTCGGACTCGAGAATGCCGGTGTGCCGTACGAAGAAATGAAAGAGCGGGTGAAAGAAAGCATCAGCCGTCTTCGGCTGGACGGGCTCGAAGAACAGGAGCCGCACCGCCTGTCCGGAGGGCAGAAGCAGCGTGTGGCTCTTGCAGGCATTAAAGCACTGCAGCCGGAAGTGATTATTCTTGATGAAGCGACATCCATGCTTGATCCGGCCGGAAGAAGTGAAGTGAGGAAAATGATGCGGGAGCTCTGCCGGGAAGAAGGGATGACGATTGTTGCTATTACCCACGATCTCGAGGAGGCTGCTGAAGCAGACCGGCTGTTCGTCATGGCCGGAGGAAAAATTCTTGAGGACGGACCGCCGGCAGCGATCTTTCAGAAAAGGGAACTTCTGCTTGAGGCAGGACTGGCTCTTCCGCTGCCCGTTTATCTTGCCCATGAACTCCGGGAGGCAGGGGTGGCAGTGGATACCGGGGTGACGTCGGAGAAGGAGCTGGTGAGCGCACTATGCGGATTGAAGCAGAACACGTAGGCTATACGTATATGAGCGGCTCCCCGTTTGAGACGGAGGCACTCCGGGACGTGTCGCTTGTTCTGGATTCCGGGAAGTATCACGCCGTAGTGGGTCATACCGGCTCCGGGAAATCAACGCTTCTGCAGCTTTTCAACGGGCTCGAAAAACCGACAGAAGGAAAACTGACGGTTGGAGACTGGACCATTACTCCGGAAACGAAACAGCGGGACCTGTACGACCTCCGCCGTCATGCAGGCATCGTTTTTCAGTTTCCGGAGCAGCAGCTGTTTGATGAGACCATTGTAAAAGACGTCATGTACGGCCCGTTAAATCTCGGATTGGAGAGAGAAAAAGCAGAACAGCTGGCTAAAGACACGCTGCTGCGCGTCGGCATCGGGGAAGAGCTGCATGCACGATCCCCGTTTGAATTGAGCGGCGGGCAGATGCGGCGGACAGCCATTGCCGGTGTACTGGCGATGGAGCCGGAGCTGCTTCTCCTTGATGAACCGACGGCCGGGCTCGACCCGAAAGGCCAGAAAGAAATTATGGAGCTGTTTTATGACTGGTTCAAAGAAAAGCCGGAGCGGACGATCGTTCTTATTTCGCATGATATGAACCAGGTGGCCCGCTACGCGGATCACGTCGTGGTGATGGCAGATGGGGAAAAGCAGCTGGAAAAAACGCCGGCAGAGCTTTTTACTGACGGCACAACGCTTCAGACCTACCAGCTGGCCATGCCGGAAACAGTCCGGATTTTAAAAGCACTGGAAGATGCCTCCGGACGGCCTGTCGCCTCCGATGCCTTCACCCGGGAAGAAACGCTCCGGCGGATTCTCGCCTGGGAGAAGGGAGAACGAAGCGGATGATGGATAACATTATTATCGGTCAGTATCTCCCGGGAAAATCTTTCGTTCACTCGCTCGATCCCCGGGCAAAAATAACGGCCGTCGTTTTATTTATGGTATTTATTTTTATTTCGCGCGATCCGTTTGTTCTTTCCATGGCCGTAGTTCTCACGGTGGCTGCGTTTCTTGCAGCAGGCATCCCGCCCCGGTTTTTCTGGAAGGGCATCCGGGTCATTCTGCTGATCGTCCTGCTGACATTCACTCTGCACCTGTTTATGACAAGAGAAGGAGACGTGTGGCTCGATCTCGGCTGGCTGACGATCTACAGCGGGGGAGTCATTGAAGGCGGGCTGATTGCGCTGCGTCTTCTGCTCCTGATTGTACTCGCAACGATGCTTACCCTCACAACGACCCCGGTGGACCTGACAGACGGCATGGAGCGTCTCATGAGCCCGCTGGAGCGCGTCCGGGTTCCAACTCACGAGCTGGCACTGATGATGTCGATTGCCCTTCGCTTCATTCCGACACTGCTCGGGGAAACGCAGAAAATTATTAAAGCGCAGACGGCCCGGGGAGCGTCTTTTTCCCAGGGGTCGATCTGGAAAAGGCTGAATGCCCTGATTCCCGTCCTGATACCACTTTTCGCCCAGTCATTCAAACGGGCGGAGGATCTTGCCATTGCGATGGAAGCAAGGGGGTATGCCGGCGGGGAAGGACGGACCAAGTTCCGCCAGCTTGCCTGGAGGAAGCGGGACACACTGATTCTCGTGTTGTTTTCGGCGTTCGGAGCTTTCAGTATCACTACTAGAATTCTGTAAGGAGATTACTTGTATGAAACGAATTCTTGCCCATATTTCCTATGATGGGAGCGGCTTCCGGGGCTACCAGAAGCAGCTGAATGCCCGTACCGTCCAGGAAGAAGTGGAACGGGCTTTAGCAAAACTTCATAAAGCGGAGAAATGGCAGGCAGTATCCTCCGGACGGACAGATACCGGAGTCCATGCGCTGAGGCAGCCGCTTCATTTCGACAGTCCGCTGCACATTCCCGAGGAGCGCTGGCCGATGGCACTGAACAGCCTCCTTCCAAAAGATATTCACGTGCATACGTGCCGGGAAGTCGACCCTTCCTTTCACGCGCGCTACGACGCTTCAGGCAAAGAGTATTTATACCGCATGACGACAGGTGAAGAGCACAGTGTGTTCAAACGTCACTATGAACACCAGCTCCGGAAGACCCCGGACCAGGAAAGAATGCAGCAGGCGGCGGACTTTATGCTCGGTACGCACGATTTTTCGAGCCTCTCTTCGCCGCGGACGTCTGTCGTGGATAAAGTACGGACGATGTATGCTGTAGATGTGCTTCAGGATACAAGCAGCTGGACACTCCGCTTTGTCGGGAGCGGCTTTTTATACCAGATGGTGCGTGTCATGACCGGTACACTCCTTGAAGTCGGCTTCGGGGCGAGAGAGCCTGAATCCATTCCTGCGATTATCCGGCAGGAGGAGCGGGCCGCTGCCGGAAAAACGGCCCCGGGACACGGCCTGTATTTGTCTCAGGTATTTTATGAAGAAGAAGCGCTGAAAGCCCATTTAGCCTCCATTCGGAAAAGCTGAACGAAAGACAAAAAATTTTTTTGAAAAAGCAACCCTGCCTGGTGTATTTCGTATTGACATCACCCGGCATGTGTTATATGATGATTAACGGTATTCTTATGCCCACTAGCCCCGGGTACGGAATCGATCGTAATTGACAGCAGTTTTTTATGAAGAGTCAGATTTAGGAGGGAAATAAAAATGCGTACAACATATATGGCAAGCCCTGAACAAGTAGAACGCAAGTGGCACGTAATTGACGCAGAAGGCAAGACGCTCGGTCGTCTTTCCACAGAAGCAGCCAGCCTGCTCCGCGGCAAGCACAAGCCGACATTCACACCACACATCGACACTGGTGACCACGTCATCATTATCAATGCAGAGAAGATTCACCTGACAGGTAACAAGCTGCAGGACAAGTACTACTACCGTCACAGCCGTTACCCTGGTTCCCTGAAGGCAACTTCAGCAGGTGACATGCGTGCGGAAAAGCCGGAGCGTCTGCTTGAGCTTTCTATCAAAGGCATGCTTCCAAAAGGTCGTCTCGGCCGTCAGACAGGCAAAAAACTTCACGTATATGCGGGCAGCGAGCATCCACACGCTGCACAAAAACCAGAAGCGTACGAACTACGCGGTTAATTCAGAAGGAGGGATTTTTCTTGGCACAAGTTCAATACTACGGAACAGGTCGTCGTAAAAACTCCGTTGCACGTGTACACCTAGTACCTGGGGATGGCAGCATTGTCATCAACAAGCGCGGCATCGATGAGTACTTTGACCTTGAAACACTAAAAGTAATCGCAAAGCAGCCACTCGCTGAAACAGAAACAGAAGGTACGTATGACGTACACGTAAACGTAAACGGTGGAGGATACACAGGCCAGGCAGGCGCAATCCGTCACGGTATCGCCCGTGCCCTTGTAACTGCAGACCCTGAATTCCGCCCGGCCCTTAAAGCAGCCGGCTACCTTACTCGTGACGCACGTGAAAAAGAGCGTAAGAAATACGGTCTTAAAGCAGCACGTCGTGCGCCTCAGTTCTCGAAGCGTTAATTTTTTTACAACTGCAAACGGCGCCCTTTCCTGTGGACGGAAAAGGCGCACGTACACCCCCTCTGCTACCAACCCGGCAGAGGGGGTTTTTGTGTGCTTATAAGCGATAATAGTTCGCCTTCGTTTCCATGGGGACGCTTTCCGAGCGGGCCGGTCTCAGCTAATTCCACTCTGGCTTTCTGAAGAAAGGCTCCTTTTCTCGTCTTTTTCTCCTGCTGAAGAAGAAATATTTTATAAAATAGGCTGCGTTCTATTCGGAGATAAACCTATGTTACCGAGGGAGTCTGGGACTGATGGCTGAAGGAAACTCAGCTCCAGTTCTGACGAGGAGGAGACCTCCGGCTGATATTGGTATCCGCAGATTTCCACATTGTTTTTTCTTCCGTACAATGGAAAGCGGGAAGATCCTTTTATGCTGATTTGTTTCATCAGGTATATCTGTTGAAAATACTGGTAGAACGGGTTTGTTTCTATGGAATTTATTTGATCAATTTGGTTTTAATAGAAAAAACAGCTTGATTCCCATGTTTACGTAAGAGCCCGGAGCTTTAACAGAGCCATTTTAAAAAAGAATGTCTCTAATATTTTATGTGAGACCGTCCGGACAATAAAGGAAGCCGAAGTGTAAGACGACGACTCCCGGAGGATTCAGCGCCGTCTGAAGATCCACTTATGCGGGGTTTCTTCCCGCATAAGTCAGCTGAAGACAAGCCCTCGGGAAAGCGTTCGTCTGTAACGGAGGCTGTCTACTACCTTTTTTACAATTATAAAAAGAACAATGTTCTCTACTTTAAATTAATAAGCACCGCTGTTTTATCATCCGCGGGTTTAAGTCTCGGGTACTTATAACAGAGAGGGTCCGACTGTTCGAGTTCGTTCACTTTTTTAAGCAGCGAATGGACGCCGTGTTTAAACGAGTGCGCTGCTGCTTCGTTCCATCCGTCCGAACCGGAATCCGGGGAAACAGGATACTGCAGGCCGTCGGACAGTAATAAAACTTTTGAAACGTTAATAAGCGGGATCGTCCCGGACTCAATGAAACGTTCTGCTTCTTTACTGCCGTCAAAGACCCCGTATCCATCGCTTTCATTCAGCTTCCGCCGGTTGGCGAGGAGAGTGGGGGACACATGCTCCTTTATTTCTTTATGCATCCGCTGCACGTCGTCCCCTGAGGGCAGGCCGTGCTGTTCCAGCCATTTCATGCGGTAGTCATGTGCTTCACGGATAGCCACGCTGTCCAGCCTGGATAAATGATCAAACGTTACTCTCCGTACTGTCCCGTCGCTGTACTCAAGAAACAGCATGCAGTCTCCGAGGTGTGCGTATTCCAGCGCGTCTTCGTGGAAGCGGACGGCCGTTCCTCCGCAGGTACTTCGCTCCTCTTTTGGAGTGGCGGAAACAGAAAGGTACTCCGACTCAGCCACCGCGGTTTCACTCAACGCAGCATTCGCCTGTTGAAACGCCGCCAGAGGGGAGGCAGTAACGCTCTCTGCCATTGCATCTCTGACCGTCTGAGAGGCGATCAAACCGGGCATACCGGTTTTCGCAAGAGAGGTGGCCCCGTCAATGACGGCAAAGAATCCGTGTGACTCATTTGAGATATATTGATCTTCATTATGTTCGTTACTTCCCTGCTCGTAAACAATGTCTACTGATTTAATCATTTTTATCATCCTTATGTTATAAATTGCCCGGTCCCTGAAGCATCATATAAAGACCAAAAGAACTGCCGATCATTAAAATACATACGGCGATGGTAATGAAGAAGTACTTCGCGTGGGACCTTGCCTGAAGAAAGAAAAAGCCTGCAAAGGAAAACAATAAAACACCGCCGAGTACCATGATTAAAAGTGCTGCGTCGAGAAAGTCCTGCGTACCCACGATGGAAATGGAACCAACTACGAGGCTCAGCAGGGCGGTAAAGAAGCCGAGAACTTTCATATTATCCGATTTCATCGTCTCCAGCTTCTGCTTCGACTGTTCCACCTGTTTCTGGAGAGTTTCCTGCTGCTCTTGGATATCATTTTTCGACTCTTCCAGCTGTTTTTTCAGGCTGCTGTTTTTATCATCAAGTTCCATCTTCGCTTCCTGCAGCTCAACTTTCAGCATATACCGCTGATAGTCGCCGATACGGAGGGCATAATTTTTCTCTTTAGAGGATTCCATATCAACCGCTTTTTCGATATGTTTCTTTGCAGAAGTAAAATTATGATGAAAAGCGGCTTCCCATCTGCCTTTTGTACAGTAAAATTTCGGGTAGGAGGGGTCCTTTTCGAGGACCTGATCAATCATACCGGAGGCGCTGCGGATTTCTTTTTCACTTAACAGTTCCTTTGTCTGGCCGGGGTATTCTTCCAGACCGGTGACGACCGCTTCCGAATAATTGTGAAGGATGCCGATGTGGCTGCTGCTTTCATCAAACTCCACCGCTTTTTTAATATAAGCCAATCCTTCCAGAAAGATCGTTTCCTCGGTTACCTGAATCAGGTAAGCCATCGATTTTAAATGCCAGTAGAAGGCACGGTCCTGAAAATGTTGTTGATACTCATTTACGTACATCCGCAATTCGCTGTAGTCTTTGTGGCGACGGAAATAGGTTGCTTTCAGGACAAAGTAAGCAAATCCACGATCATCGGCCTGCAGGTTTTTTGGTATGTACTGAAGAAGCCGCATATCACTTTCTTTGGCAAGGCAGGTCAGCTGTATCTCAAATTCTCTTCCAGCTTCACTGGAAAGGGAGCGGATAAAATCTTCGATGTTTTTGTAGTCATCTGTCGGTATTGTTTTTATGTCTTCGAGTGTATAACGCATGTTTTCACCTGCTTCACGTATAGGATGGCCTGCACAGCATTGGTTAAATCCGCTGAACGAAGCGTACTTTTCGTTTTTCACCTGTTGAATGGATCTTTTTTCATTATTTTATCATATATTTACAGTGACCGCCGGACGTAAAAGCCTTTTTACCGCAGTTTCAAGCCAGCTTGAGAAATGGAAGCAATGAGGCTGAAAATGCACAGAGCAATTTAAGGGTTTACTCCCGGGCATTTGGTGGTATGGAACCTTACAACTCTGTATAAGGATGAAAAATCCACCCTTCCGAACAACCCTTCAAAGCTTTGGAAACAGGCTTATTCCTCACCGATTCCCCGCCGTTTTAACGGCCCTTCCGTCGGACAATTCAAGCCCGGTTTATTTCAGATATCCTGCTTATCCCTGTTTATAACGAATGCGTGATTAAGGAGGGGAAAGACTATGCTGCGTAAAGAAAGGGTGAAAGGTGCAGGTGCTCCATCCCCATGGCTGCAGAGCTACATTGATTCTTCTGAAAAGCAGAAACAGTTATATAAGAAGACGTTAATTATCGTTACTATTTCACAGATTTTTGCGGGAGCCGGATTTGCAGCCGGTATAACAGTGGGTGCACTTTTAGCTCAGGATATGCTCGGAACGGCCGGCTTGGCAGGTCTGCCTGTGGCATTATTTACTTTAGGAGCGGCTCTGACCGCTCTGCTTGTCGGGCGCCTGTCCCAACGATCCGGGAGACGGACGGGGCTTACGGCCGGATTTTTGGCAGGTGGAGCAGGGGCTGTCGGAGTCATTATTGCAGCAGTGATAAACAGCGTCTTTTTATTATTTATCTCCTTGTTTCTGTATGGAGCCGGTGCAGCAACGAATTTACAGTCCCGCTACGCAGGAACAGATTTAGCAGACTCAACGCAGAGAGGGAAGGCGATCAGCATCGTTCTGGTTGCTATGACATTCGGAGCGGTAGCAGGTCCCAACCTTGTTGAAGTAATGGGAAGCTTTGCTTTAAGTATAGGAGTACCCGCACTGGCAGGACCGTTCATCCTGGCAGCGGCCGCGTATATTCTTGCCGGTATCATCTTATTTATCTGGCTTCGTCCTGATCCATTTATTGTGGCAAACGCCAGTCAGGCAGCAGAAAAAGAAAAAATTCCTTCTTCTCTGGAGGAGAAAGCGGTCCCGGCAGTCAATAATAAGCGGGGAGTTTTCACAGGAGCGGCCGTTATGTTTTTGACGCAGTTTGTCATGATAGCCATTATGACGATGACACCGATCCATATGGGGCACTACGGACATGGATTGAGTGCAGTCGGATTTGTCATAGGCTTTCACATCGGAGCCATGTTTCTCCCTTCCTTAGTAACCGGTTATCTTGTAGATAAAGCAGGCAGAGGGACAATGGTTATCGCATCTTCTGTGACACTGCTTGCTGCCGGAGCGATCGCAGCTTTAGGAACCGGGAATTCTCTGATTGTCCTTGTGGCATCACTCGGTCTGCTCGGCCTCGGGTGGAACTTTGGTTTAATCAGCGGTACCGCTATACTCGTAGACGCTACTTCACAGGGCACCCGCGCAAAAACACAGGGAACGGTGGATGTTTGGATTGCATTAGCAGGGGCGTTCGGAGGAGGATTATCCGGGCTGGTCGTGGCACAGTCCAGTTTTGCCGTTTTGGCAGTCATTGGAGCCTTACTTTCTTTATTACTTATTCCTATTATTATGTGGTATACGAGAGATCAAAATAAAAGTATAAACATTGCTGCGCCTGAAGAAAAAATGTCGTGAACGTAAAGTTCAATGGAAATCGGTGTAGATGTATATGCTGTGAAGATAACTTTTAAAATAAGGCTGCCTTGGAAATAAAAAAATGGACGTTCGCTTTCGTTTCCACGGAGAGGCTTTCCGAGCGGGCCGGCCTCAGCTAATTCCATCCTTCTTGCGTCGGATGGAATGGATCTTCGGCTCGGCCTTTATCGCTCAGGAGTCCCTCCATGTCCACTACAGCTTACGGTAAAAAAGACAGCACATAAACAGGCTACATTCCTCCCTGGTTTGATAGGAGATAACCTTACTGGAAAAGGACATTACATTTTCATTCTTCATGGTGCAAAGATAGTGCATGAGTGTCTCTGTTAAAGCTCCGGGTTGTTCTTGAAAAGTAGAACTTTTTTTCTATGAAAAAACGAGGCGGAAAGCGGCCTGTGGAAGAAGGAGATTGGAGAATAGGGCGCACCCTGCCAGAAAATCTCCTCCACGGCAGGCCGGTTGGAAGCGAAGTGTTTCTCGAGCCAGCCACAGCGAATATAGCTTAAAACAAAAAGCTCCAGGCCTTATTTCCCGGCCAGGAGCTTTTTCGTACGTTACGCCTGTTTTCTGCGGCGCTCTTCTTTTTCTGACTGCGCGGCGGACGGATCCTGCGTTTTTGCCGGCCGCTTCGCCCAGAGTGTGGCAAGGATCGGACCGGAAATGTTGTGCCAAACAGCGGCCGCAGCACTAGGCAGTGCCGCGAGAGGACCAAAGTGGGCGCTCGCGAGCGCTACGCCGAGGCCGGAATTCTGCATACCGACTTCCAGGGAAATAGCCCGCCGGGTCGATTCATCGAGTTTCATTGCTACGGCTGTAAAGTAGCCGAGCAGAAGTCCGAAAGCGTTGTGCAGCGCAACAGCGGTAAAGATAAGGAGGCCTGCTGAAGCGATATTTTCCACGTTACCGGCAACAACAGCCGACACGATAATAATGATCGCAAGCACCGAAATAAGCGGCACGACGGTAATACTTTTATCCACGGCTCTCGTAAAGAAACGGCGGATGGTCAGCCCGAGGACGATCGGAATAATAATCACCTGGACGATGGAAAGCACCATCGCACCTGCATCCACCGGCAGCCACTGGCCGGCAAGCAGCAGAAGAATAAACGGCGTCGTAATCGGTGCGAGAAGCGTGGAAAAAGAAGTCATCGACACGGAAAGCGGCAGGTTTCCTCTGGCGAGATACACCATGACGTTTGACGCTGTCCCGCCGGGTACCGAACCAAGAAGAACAAGGCCGGCTGCGAGTTCCGCCGGCAGGTTCAGCGCGTAAGCTATCGCAAATGCGCACAGCGGCATGATAACGTACTGGGCCACGACGCCGACGATGACAGGAAGCGGATTTTTGAAAATAATTTTGAAATCGACAGCCTTCAGTGTGAGACCCATCCCGAACATAACGACACCGAGCAGGATCGTAATATACGCGCCGAGCCCGACGAACAGATCCGGGAGCATAAAGGCAATAACAGCGATTGCCATGACCCAGAATGCAAAATATTTACCGGCAATGGAACTAATTTGTTCTAACAGTTTCATCGGCTTCATCTCCACGTTTTGTCCTGATAATTTTATTCGGGTTCATTATTTCTTCAGGATCCAGTGCCTGTTTGATTTTTTCCATCACAGCAAGCGCCGGTCCGTGTTCTTCCTCCTGGTATTTCTTTTTGCCGATGCCGACCCCGTGCTCCCCGGTACACGTTCCGCCGCGTGCGAGGGCATAGTAAACAATGTTTTCATTGAGTTCCGCAGCGTTTTTCATTTCTTCGCTGTCGTTTAAGTCAATCATCAGAAGCACGTGGAAATTGCCGTCCCCGACGTGGCCGACGATGCCGCCGACGAGTTCGAGGCGGTTTAATTCCTCTCTGGCATGGGCAACAGCGCCGGCAAGCTGCGAGATAGGGAGACAGACGTCTGTTACCATCAGCTTTTTGCCGGGATAACCGTGGACGTAAGCGTAGGCGAGGTTGTGGCGTGCTTCCCACAGCTGGTTTCTGCCGGCTGTTTCCATTTCAAAGTCAATGCTTTCGCAGGCGTGCTCTTCCATGATCGTTTTCATGAAGTCCACGTCCTGGGCGAGACCTGCTTCATTGCCGTGAAGTTCAAGGAACAGCGTCGGCATTTCTTTGTAGGATGTTTCCATATGTTTATTCACCTGCTGCATGGACGGTTCATCGACGAGTTCCACGCGTGCAATTTCAATACCGGACTGCAGAAGTGTCACGACACCGCCGACTGCGTCAGACACGGAAGGAAACGTAACACGTGCGGCCATGATCGATTCCGGAATGCCGTACACCCGGAGTGTCAGTTCCGTAAAGCATCCGAGCGTTCCTTCCGACCCGACAAACAAGCCGTTTAAATGATAGCCGGAGGACGATTTCACGGCTTCGCTGCCTGTATGTATGATCGTCCCTTCCGCTGTCACGACTTCCAGGTCCCGTACCTGATCCCGCATGACGCCGTATTTTACAGAGGTGGTTCCGCTTGCATTCGTTGCGGCCATGCCGCCGAGTGTTGCGTCGGCACCGGGATCCACAGTAAAAAACAGACCGTGCTTTTTCAATTCTTTATTCAGCTGGGAGCGGGTGACCCCGGGTTGAACTTTCACGAGAAAGTCGCTGTCCCGGATTTCCAGAATCTGATCCATTAAGGCAAAATCGACCGTAATGCCTCCTTCATGGGGAATGACGTGACCTTCAAGACTCGTTCCCCTCCCGTATGGGATAACCGGCATCCTGTATTTTTTCGCTGTACGCACAATGTGCTGTACTTCCTCCGTCGTTTTCGGATAGGCAATGCATGCAGGGAGTACAGGGGCATGGTACGATTCGTCTCCTCCGTGCTGCAAAAGCGCTGTTTCATTCTGTGTAACCTGCTCCACGGAAAGCAGGGACTGAAGCTCCTTCATAAGTTCCCGATGTTTTTCTTCCATAACGCAGTCCTCTTTTCTTTTATGTATCATCAGCTGTAGGCTGTCAGAATAAAAGCCCTTCCAAAGGGCTCCCGTCCCGTTTATTTTACTAAATTATCTGAAAAAAGCAATGGGGGAATGCGTTCGGAGAAGCAGGATGTAACCTTTTTCATCCTTATTTCGTAAGGATGAAAGAGAACACCGGCAAATTATTCGACTTCCTGCCGTCTGTTTGGTTAAATGTATAGTACGGTTTTAGAAAAAAGGAGGAATATGATGGATCCGTTTACGCTCATTCTCGTTATTATACTCGTCATCTTTTTCTTCCCGGTCATTCTTCGGGGAGTAGGATGTCTGATACGGACGGCTGCAACAGTCATTGTTATTATTGTGGCAGTTGCGCTGATTAGACAGTTTTTATAATGGAAAGCGGCAGGCAGCCTGAAAAATTCGGGGGCCTGTTTTTTACATATATTTTCAGAAGCAGAAAAGGTTTTGGTACAATGAATACACAAACAGGCCGGAATTAAAAAGGAGTACCATGTATGACAGAAGAGCAGCTGAAGCAGCACCTGCAGCAGCACCTGCAGCAGTTAACTATATGGAAGAACGGGGACCAGCGTGCTCCCCACAAGCCGCTGCTCGTATTATACGCCCTCGCCAAGTATCAGTCAGAAAAAATTTCCGCCCTTCCATACGAAGAGGTGAAGCCAAAATTGAAGGAGCTGTTAATGGAATTCGGTCCGAGAAGGCGTTCCTATGCACCGGAAGAACCGTTTGTCCGTCTCACCGGGGACGGCATCTGGCAGCTCGATAAGGAAATAGATCGCCGGAATCCAAGAAACAAACTACTTCTTCAGGAAAATGTTAAAGGAGGCTTTACGGAGGAAGTGTGCCGGATGCTGGATCGGCAGCCGCTGCTTTTAAAAGAAGCGGCGGAACTATTGCTGCAGGAGCATTTTCCGGAAACGATGCACGAGGATATTCTCGATGCGGTGGGGCTCGATATGGAAATGTACGCTTTGAGCCGGAAGCGGAGAGCCCGGGACCCCCGCTTCCGCGAGAAAATTCTCCGGGCGTACGAATACCGGTGTGCCGTCTGTGGATTTAACGTACGTCTCGGCAGTCAGCTTGTCGGAATCGAAGCGGCGCATATTAAATGGCATCAGATGGGCGGTCCTGATACAGAAGAAAACGGCATGGCGCTCTGCTCTCTTCACCACAAGCTGTTCGACCGCGGTGTATTTACGATTACTCCTTCAAGAAAACTTTTAGTTGCCGAAGAAGCAAACGGGTCCGCCGGATTTCAGGAATGGCTCCTTGATTTTCATGGACGGGAAATTTCTGCCCCGGTCCGCCCTGCTTATAAGCCGGATGAAAGTTTTATTCACTGGCATGTGAAGGAAGTGTTTAAAGGGCCGGAGCGTTATGTTGTGGAGTAACGTCAAAAAATATATGTGGTTTCTACTGGAAAAAGGGGATGTTCCATAAGTAAGAGAGCACGGTTTCGCACGGACTAAACCCTGTCAGATAAATTCCGATCTGACAGGGTTTAAAAATCTTAGTCCGACTCCACTTGTGCTATTCCGGCTGTTTCTATGATCCTTTTGAGACAGCCTTTTTTGATAAAGAGAGGTTATTTTCGTTCGTTTAGACTCACAGCAATCGCAGCACCGACTTCGGCGTTGTGCTTTACGAGAGCGATGTTCGCTTTGAGGCTGCCTCCGTCTGTGAGGTCATGAATGCGCTGCAGGAGATACGGTGTAGTGTCTTTTCCGGAGATGCCATCCGTCCGGGCTTCTTTTAAGGCTTTATTAATGATTTCAGAAATATCTTCTTCTTTCATCGCATGCTCTTCAGGAATTGGATTGGCAATTACTGCTCCCCCCTGAAGATCGAGAGCCCATTTGTCATGCAGCACCGCTGCAGCAGTTTCCGGCGTATCCACACGGAAATTGACAGGGAATTCGCTCGTGCGTGTAAAGAAAGCAGGAAGCTGATCTGTGCCGTAGCCGATGACGGGGACGCCTTTTGTTTCCAGATACTCCATAGTGAGTCCGAGGTCAAGAATGGATTTAGCACCGGCACAGACGACAGCAACGTTCGTTTTGGCAAGTTCGTCGAGGTCAGCGGAAATATCCATCGTTTTTTCCGCATCGCGGTGAACGCCGCCGATGCCACCGGTAACGAACACATCGATACCGGCACGTTCAGCGCAGATCATCGTAGCTGCAACGGTTGTTGCTCCGTGCTGTTTTGTAGCCGTAAGGTACGCAAGATCCCTTCGTGAAGCTTTAGCTACGTTTTCTGCAGTTCCGAGAGTTTCCAGCTCTTCATCAGTAAGTCCGACGTGAATAATGCCGTTAAGAATCGCAATCGTAGCAGGTACAGCTCCGTTATCGCGGATAATCTGTTCTACTTCCCGGGCGGTCTGTACGTTCTGCGGGTAAGGCATACCGTGGGAAATGATCGTCGATTCCAGAGCGACAACCGGCTTATTGTTTTCTTTGGCTTCGAGCACTTCCCGGCTGAGTTTAATGGCTTCATTCATGTTTATTCTGCCTCCGTTTCAATATGGTTATAAATGCTGTCTGCATGAAGATCACGGCGTACAGTTTCAGGGACGGCGAGTGTTGCTTCGGCATTTCTCATCCCGGCACGTACGGCTTCATCTAAAGAGCAGCCGTCGAGCTGGGCACGGATGAGGGCAGCGGAAAAAGCATCTCCGGCTCCGGTGACATCTACGACAGCCGGCGGCGTGCCTGCCGGTACGTGCCGGGCATCAGGAGCTTCCCGCTCTGCGTGTACTGCACCTGCTGCTCCGTCCGTTATAATGACTTTTTCCATTCCTTTAGTGAGCCACTCCCTGCAGGCTTTCTGCCAGTCCTCCCGGGTATCGAGAGAGAATCCGAGGGACGTTTCAGTTTCCTGACGGTTTGTCAGAAGCCAAGTAATGCCGTCCAGACTGTCGGGGATGCGGTTCATTTTCGGGGCGGAAACGGCGATAACAGCGAGCGGAATTTTTCCCCGTCGGGCAGTCTGCTGTACCGCTTCCACCGACTCCCGCGGACAGTTCAGATCGATAATAAGGCAGGAGCTCCGAATAAGTAGAGACTCGTTCCGACGGATAAGGTCGGGAGTAATCGAGTCGAACACGTCCATGTCGGCCATCGCAAGAGCCATTTCTCCATCCGGAGCAAGTACAGCACTGTAGGATCCGGTGGAAGCACCGGATACAAAAGCTGTCCGTTCTAAATCAACAAAAGGGGAGGTGGCTTCTTCAATCAGCTGCCACTCCACGTCACGGCCGGCTGCCGTAAGGAGAACCGTGTCCGTTTCCATCCGTCCGAGGTTTTCCGCAATATTCCTGGCGACTCCACCTGCGCTTTGTACAGAAGAAGTCGGATTTGAGGTTCCCCACTGCAAAGGATCTTTCGCTGTGTACTTGCGGTCGACATTCGCCCCTCCGATACATACTGCCGGCGATGATTCGTTGACGATATACGCTTTCCCTTTAATCAGTTCCTTTTTCATAAGGGAAGAAATAATATTTGCCACCGACGGACGGGAGAGACCGACACTGTCGGCAAGTGCCTGCTGGGAGATAAAAGGGTTATCCCGGATCAGACGGAACACTTCCTGCTCATTTTCCGGAAGATCCGTCCAGCGAAAACGGGTCATAGTGCACCTCCTAATGATATTTGTAAAAAATATAAACTTTTGTTTGTTAAATTTAGTTTAAAGGTTGCTATAGAAGAAGTCAAGTAAGAAAGCGGGGATACTAAGTATTTAATAGCTAAGTTTGAGTGTTGAGATATTTCAGATATTCTGATGTTAAAACAGTAATCCTTAATAAGAAGCAGATTTTAGTGGAAGTACGTAGCATGTTTAAAATAGACGTATTTATAGTTTCTGTTCATAATAAGACCGCAAACAAATTTCTATTGAGAATTGTTTGCGGTCTTATTTTTATTTACATCAACTTAGTAAAAAACAGGGGAAACCATGAGAATCGACAAGGCTCCTACTAAAGGTAGGATCACAGCCGTTACAAATACGTATTTGTACCCTTTAGCGAAAGCAACGCCTGTCAAAGTGAACATTACTACGATGACTGAATTCCATGGAACAGCGTCCAATCCTATGGCAGTGGTAGACATTAGTCGGTGAACTAATTCAGGATCGTATCCCCATGAAACAAATGTTTCCCCAAATAAATCAACAATCATTGTCAGACTGCCGGAAGAAGAACCGGTCATTGCTGCGATGACTGAAGTCACAGCCATAACGATCAAGAGTTCATTTACAGGAAGTTCAAATAATAATTCCTGTGCGACTTCGAAAAATGGTACCTGTTCTACGACTCTGGCAACTCCTACGACTACAGAAACATATATAAGAGGAACAAATCCATTCTCTGCCCCTTTACTTAAGGAAGAAATTATATCTTGCAGCGATTTCCAAAATAACAGCACAGCCAGAACGCTTGCAACCAGAAGCCCTATAATAATTTCAATATTGAAAATATTTACTGAAGCAAGAGCTACCATTATAGGTAGAATTGATATCCACACGTTAGGAGCGGTATTTGCATAATCTTTCTGAGTAGACGAACTTGCTTTGATATTTTGAAATTCTTTAATATCAAACTTTTGCTCAGAATTTTTAAGCAAAAATCTTACAAATACCGCTGCTAAAACAAGGTATACAATTGAAGCAATAATACCTACCCAGGCTCCAGCCATAAGGTTGGTACCAAAATACTGGGTTGGGATAATATTAAGAATTTGTAGAGAACCTGGAAGCATCCCTACTGGGGGAATGGTACCGATAAGAGCAATGGCAGGGAAGTAGGACCAGGGAATCTGCAAACGCTCAAATAAGTTTTTACCAATAGGAAGAATAATAAATATAATAACAAATATGCTTACCCCCCCATATAAAAGCAGCATGATCAACCCGCAGAAAGCAACAAGAGACCATTTTTCACCTGCCTTATCTACGATAGTAGTAGCAAGTCTCCAGCTTGCACCGCTATCTTCCAAAATTTTACCAAACATTGCTCCTATACAAAATAAAAGCAAATAGTCTCCAGCAAATCCAGCAAATCCCTCCATATAGGGCCCTGTCCAAATGTCAGCTATATTCAGGCCGCCAAAGCCTGCAATAATAGCACTGGCAGCGAGCGTAGCCAGTAATAGACTGATCTTTTTCCAGACGGAGATCATTAGAACCAAAAATCCTAATAAAATACCCAAACCGCTCCATAATTCCATATACCTCTCTCCTCGTATAGTATGTTTAAGTCCCTTTGGAACTTATCAATTTCTCTTGCTTTCTTCTCAAGGATACTTTCCTCTTGGACACCTCGAGATATTTCTAGATAATGGTCTTAGGATCATTTGGGACAA
>NZ_PZJJ01000017.1 GCF_003044065.1 Alkalicoccus saliphilus | reverse complement strand
ACTTATCCATTATTTTCATCAAATGGTTATTTGTGTTCTGCTTCATAAAGGAGGAAAGCTCAAAAAAATTTTTTGAATAGAAAAAATAGGTCTTAAACCCTGCCATATCAATCTTTCCCGAGGGAGTCGCCTGCTGCAGCTCCAGCAGGAAAATAAAAAGAAGATTTCTCTTCTAAAAAACATGTTGATTCCGCCCTTTCTTCCATTCAGGAAAGGCTTTTTCCTCCGGAACGACCGGCGGGGACGCCGGTGGGAATAAGCGCAGTCGGAAGATCCTTTTCCATGGCGCAGGCCATGGAAAATAGCTGACGACAAGCCCACGGCAAGCTTCCGCCGGGGAGTGTAGGAGAAAGCTATACATTCAGAAGAATAATTATTCTGAAACCAAGACTTAATCAACACTCTGAAATTCTCCGTAAAATACTTCATTTACGGGGAATTTTCATTTTTGGACAAGCTCTTTTTTTATATACCGGCATATCCAATGCGTTCTTGCTTAAGGGATCATCTCTTCTGTTGATAAATTCTTTGGAGTAAATATCCGCTGCTGTAAGGTGAATTACATGTTCCTGCGATAAAAAAGTGTACAATAAAATAAACGATCTTTGTACGCAGAACAGATTGAATAATTTTTCGGGAGTAATGGAACCCCATATTGAAGGCGGAAGGAATAAGTACACGCGGATCGTGTTCATCCATTACTTAGTTAAGGGGGGAGTTCATGGTGAAAAAGAAGTTTTATTTTATTTTTTCGGGCCTGATTTTTCTGGCAGCCTGTCAAACAGCGGATGAGGGAGAGTCAGCGGACGAAATCGATGCCCTCCTGGAAAATTCCTGGACAGACATAGAAAATGAAGCAGCTTCGACTGAAGTGAACTTGTATATGTGGGGCGGCGATGAAGGGATCAACGAATACATCGACGAGTGGGTAAGCCCTGCGCTGGAGGAAGAAGCAGCTGTTACCCTGAATAGGATTCCCATGGATACAGAAGAAATTCTGCAGCGGCTTCTAACAGAAAAAAGAGCGGGGCGTGACGCTGGAAGTATCGATATTATCTGGCTTAACGGAGAAAACTTTAAAAACGCAAAAGATAACGATCTGCTGGCAGGGTCTTTTACGGAGGAACTGCCGAATTTTCAAAATTATTACGACACAGAATCCTCTGCTTTCCAGCTTGATTTCGGCACAGCGGTCGATGGAATGGAAGCCCCGTGGGGCCAGGTGCAGTTTGTGTTCCATTATGATGAAACACAAATCGATCACCCTCCCGAAAACTTTCAGGATTTAAAAGGCTGGATTCAGGAAAACCCAGGCAGGTTTACTTATCCGAACCCTTCCGACTTTACTGGCAATGCTTTTATCAGGCATCTTCTGTACGAAAACGCTGATGAGCCTTCGTCGGTATATAATCAGCCGCTGGATGAGGAGCAGATGCAGGATCCCGCCGGGCAGACGCTTGATTATCTGGAGGAGATTCAGCCGGACTTATGGCGGGAAGGCAGCCATTATCCCAACTCCCTCACGGAGCTTGACCGGCTGTACAGTAATGGAGAAGTCTGGATGACGATGGGCTATAATGAGGCGCGCGCTGAGTCGCTGGTGGAAAGAGGCGTATTTCCCGAATCCACACGCTCTTTTGTGATGGAGCCCGGTTCAATTGGGAATACGCACTTTTTGTCTATTCCCTTTAACAGCCCGAATATGGCCGGCGCCCTCGTTGCGATCAACCATATGCTGAGTCCGGAAGCCCAGCTGGAAAAAATGAAACCTTCCCCTTGGGGAGAGAATACACCGATATCGATCGATAAACTGGACGATGATATGCAGCAGAAATTTCAGGAAGTGGACCGCGGGGATACCGTCCTGCCGACTGAAAAGCTGGAAGAGAGTTTTCTTCCGGAATCGGACGCTTCCTATGTGGGATGGCTGGAGGATCAGTGGTTCAATGAAATTATTCAGGAATAAATCACTCGTTCTTTTACTGCTTCCGGGAGCCGTCTTTCTTCTGCTTCCCATCTATGGACTGGTGGCAGGGGCAGTGGAGAGTTTTACAGATAATGGACGGTTCACATGGAACTATTACACCGAGCTCGCCGGAACGGACCGGTTCAGGGCATCGCTCGTTTTCAGCTTGAGAACAGCGTTTCTGTCTACCTTGCTGGCAGTTGTGATCGGATGGTGGTTCACGAGAACGTTTGCTGCCGCCCTGACGAAGCTTCCTGTCAGGGTGACGGTCTGGATACCAATGCTTTTTCCTCATTTTGTCTGGGCGTATGTCGTCATTTTGTTCCTCGCAGAGACAGGCCTGGCAGCTTATCTGCTGACCGGGACAGGATGGCTGGAGTCACCGGCGTTTTTCTCGCGATTTACCAATGATCAGCAGGGTATTGGTATTATTCTGACGTATGTATGGAAAGGAATTCCTTTTGTTGTTCTAATGCTGCTGCCGCTCTATGCGGCGATGAAGCAGGAATTAAACGATCTGGTCGCTACCCTTGGAGGCGGACGATGGCAGAAATTCAAAATGGTCGAATGGCCGCTGATCCTTCCGACCACACTGGAAACGTTTCTTATTCTTTTTGCTTTCACCTTAACGGCTTATGAAGTGCCGGCACTCATCGGGGCAACTTATCCGGAGATGATTTCCGTATTAAGTTATCAATGGTTTTACAGCAGTGGATGGGAAGAACGATCGCTTGCTTTCGCGGCGATGTTTTTCATCAGTGCGGTCATCATCTTTATTTCCCTTGCCGGCTACTCGTTGTTAAAAAGAAGAAACAAGTTTATAAAAAGGGAAGGTCAGCTGAAATGAGATACCGTTTAAGAGAGCAGTTTTTTTGGATAATCGCCTGTATTTTCTTTCTGAGTCCTGTTTTTCTGCTGCTTATTATCAGTTTTACCGGGATGTGGCGGCCGGATGAAAGCATCACTTTTCGAACAAACAGCTGGCAGACGCTGTTCACGGAGCCGAATATACTCGAAGCGACTTTCTGGTCGGCATGGATCGGGCTGACAGTTGTCCTCCTGAATTTGATGATTGCTGTTCCTGCAGGGAAAGCTGTTGTTTATTACTCATTTAAAGGGAAACCGCTGGTAGAAGCGCTTTTTCTTGCACCTATTCTGCTGCCGGTGCTGCTGATTGCGATGGGAACTCACATTTTGATGATTCGTCTCGGTCTGGCAGACACCTGGCTCGGAGTCATGCTGATCCATCTCGTACCGACACTTCCCTACAGTATAAAAATCGTGACAAATACGTACCGGCAGCTGGAAAGCAGGTGGCTGGAACAGGCAGAGGTACTGGGGGCGGGGGCTCTGAGGCGGTTTATCACCATTGAACTTCCTTTTTTAAAGCCAGCTGTCCGAAGTGTGGTTTTTCTGGTGATCGTGATCAGCCTGAGCCAGTACGCGATTACAGCGATCATTGGCGGAGGGGAAGTGTTGACGCTGGCTATGGTCTTTTTTCCATTTATGGACACAGCAGATACTTCTTTAATGGCTGCTTTTTCTCTTTGGTTCGCTGTCCTTCCTTTGGTTTTATACACATTTGTAGAATTTTGTCTTTTGTTTGTCCCTTATCGCGGGAAATATTGGAGGAATCATTCATGAAGATTTTGACGCTGGAAGCAGATAACATCAGTAAAGCTTTTTCGGATCGTCTCATCTTCGATAAGCTGTCATTTGAGGTGAAGAAGGGAGAGGTGCTCAGCATCGTCGGCCCGTCCGGCAGCGGGAAATCGACGCTCCTCCGGACGCTTGCCGGCCTGGAGCCATTATCCGGCGGAAGTATTTGGACGGAAGGCAGGGATATTACCAAATTGAAAGCAAACCGCCGTCCAATCAGCCTCGTATTTCAGGAACCGCTGTTATTCCCGCACATGAACACGTTTGAGAATGTTGCTTACGGGGCCGGATTAAAAGGAAAATTGGATAAAAAGAAAATCGACAGTCTCCTGAAAGCTGTGGAACTGGAAGAACATGCCTCGCATTACCCGCATGAGCTTTCAGGTGGACAGAAACAGCGTGCGGCCCTTGCACGCGCGCTTGCCGTCGATCCGGCACTGGTACTGCTGGACGAGCCGTTCAGCAGCCTGGACCCGAAACTTAGAAAACAGCTGAGGTACTGGGTCCGTGACTTTTTAAAAGAACAGCAGATGACAGCTGTTTTTGTGACCCACGATCACGAGGAAGCTCTGCTCATGGGAGACTGCGTGGCAGTTTTTCATGAAGGACGGTTCCAGCAGATTGGAACACCCCGGGAAATCAACCGCCGTCCGGCCAATGCATTTGTCGCGAGGTTTCTTGGAAGTCATCTCGTCCTCGATGATGAGCGGTGCCTTCCCTTATCCGATTGTAAAGTCAGGAAAAAAACGTCTTCCCCGGAGGCCGGATTCACGATGGAAGGAACCGTGCATCACGCGACCTATCACCTCGGCCGGAAACTCGGACATATACATTTACCAGCTTTTAAAGAATATGTGACCCTGCCGATGGAAGAAAACATCAACGAGGAAGATGCTGTATCGATTGCGGCCAGTGAGGGAGCCATCATACATTTTGATCATAACCGGCCTTCCTGAGTGAAGGTGCTGTCTCATTCTAAAAACACGAGAAGAGCATTCGACCGGTATCAAAGATAAGAAAGGACAGGACTATGCAGAAATTAGTACTCGTCGGCGGCGGACATGCCCACCTGCATGTCCTGAATCAACTTCGGGAAAACCAAATAAAAGGTGTCGATATAACCTTACTGTCGCCTTCTAAATATCAGTATTATTCCGGGATGTTTTCCGGGTACACCGAGGGATTTTATACAGAGGATCAAATGAAAGTGGATCTGGAACAGCTGGCTGCTGAAGCGGGGAGCGCCTGGCTTCAGGGTGCAGTCACATCCGTCGATCCAGTTCGTAAAACGCTCCGGACGGAACAGGGGGAGACCTTTGCCTTTGACGTTGTATCTTTTGATATCGGTTCTATGATGGCCGGTATGAAAACTCCTGGAGCGGAGACCTACGCACTGCCGATAAAGCCTAATTTTCGTTTTGTCGAAGCGGTTGAAGAGGCGCGGCGTGCCCAAAGAGTACTGGTTGTCGGCGGCGGAGCTGCAGGAATAGAAATCAGTGCCTCGCTGCACGCATGGCGGCAGAAGCACGAAATGCATGGCGTTGTGACGTTGGTCAGTGCGGGGCCTCTTCTTGAACAGAAAAAACAGCGGGTTACGTCGAAAATGGAGCATTTACTCCAGCAAAAAGGAATGGATGTACGAACGAATGAAACGATCACCCGGATCGATAAAAATAGTGTCATCACGTCCACGGATCAATCGATTGGCTTTGACGCGCTTATCTGGCTGACAGGACCGGAAGCTCCCGATTTATTTAAGCACTCTGATCTGCCTGTTGATGAAAAGGGGTACCTGCTCGTAGAAAATACGCTGCAGGTCGGAGAATTTCCTTTTATTTTCGGCGCGGGAGACTGCATAACGCTCATTAATCATCCTGACATCGATAAAGCGGGTGTATATGCCGTTAAACAAGGTCCTGTACTTTACGAGAACCTGAAAGCTTTTTTCGAGAACGGTAAAAAGGAAACGTTTGTGCCTCAAAACAAATACTTGTCGATTCTCTCCATCGGAAACGGGGAAGGCTTTTTGCTTTATGGCAATCTTTCGCTGCACGGTAAAATAGCCTGGCATATAAAAAAAAGAATCGATACAAATTTTGTGAAGCAGTACCAAGCGTAACTCGATTTTATTTTCTGGAAAGCCAAAATGAAACATTCATTATGTAAGCCGTCTTACAGGTGATCAGCAGAAAAAAGTATACACTGTATAAAAGCTGTTTCTAAAATAGTGAAGTGCCGTAAAAAGCATTGGATCACCTTCAGCCTGACGTCCGCCCACTAATAAAAACGTTTCCTCCATTAAGCAGGTGAGTAAAGTTGAGCAGGTACAAAGATTGGCTGCGTCTCGCCGCTGCAGGCGCAGTAATAATAATTATAGTTTATTTTGCCAGAGAAGCGTGGGATATATCTCCCGTTGATATCCAGCAGTTCATCCTCTCCTTTGGATGGCTTTCTCCGGTAGTGTTTATCGTTATTTATACCATCGGTCCTTTTGTGTTCTTTCCCTCCTTTATTTTATCTATGACAGCGGGGTTGACCTACGGGGTCTGGCCCGGTGCCGCATTTATATGGATGGGGGCGCTTGGAGCAGCTTCCACCGGATACTTGATCGGGCGTTTTTTAGGAGAGAAAGTGTTAAAAGTCCATAATTTTTCCTGGTCGGAAAAATTGGAAAAACAAATCACAGAGAGAGGCTTTTTATTTGTACTGATTCTGCGGATGATCCCGGTCATCGGCTTCGGTTTACTGAGTTATTTATCCGGAGTCATGAAGGTCCGGTTTCATCACTATATACTGGCTACGATGATCGGCATATTACCGGGAATCGTCGTTTACGGAACGCTCGGATCGAGCCTGACTTCCGGAAGCCGCACGATGATGCTCGCTGCCTTCCTTTTACTAGCAGCAGTATCCGGCCTGATATTTATTTTTCGGGGGCGTGTGAAAAAGTGGGTTGGATTTGATTAAGACAGAAAGTTGGGGTAGTAATGCTCGATACACATGCCAGAAAATATGTGCAGCCCTCGATTGATAAAACGGCAAGGTGGCTGCTGGAGCAGGATAGAACACCGGACCAGGTTACGATACTGGCACTGGTGGTTGGATTGGGTGCCAGCGTTTTCTATATCATGGGATACCCAGTGCTGGCAGTTGTTTTTCTCTGGATGTCAGGATATTTGGATGCCGTCGATGGAACGATGGCCCGCTATACTAAATCATCTCCTTTCGGAACCGTGATGGATATTACGTTTGACCGTCTCGTGGAAATAGGAATCATCCTGGCGGTTGCTTTCGTTTATCCCGAAGTCATCTGGCCGCTTCTGCTGTTAAGTGTTTCCATCATTTTTTCGATGACGATCTTTTTAGTCGTTGGGGCCGTCTCCGAAAAGGCCGGTGTCAAATCGTTTTATTACCAGGCAGGAGCGGCTGAACGTACAGAAGGATTTATCCTGTTCAGTATTATGCTGCTGTTTCCCGAATTTCTATTTTGGACGACGCTCTTGTTTTTCGCAGTAGAAACGTTTACCGGTTTGCAGCGTTTTGTGGAAGCAAAAAAGATTCTGCGGTAAGAGTTCATGAGGAAAGGAGAGGCTCTTTATGAAAAAATTTGATTTAGTCGTTATCGGCGGAGGCGCAGGAGGTATGACGACAGCTGCTGGAGCTGCTTCTCTTGGAGCCAAAGTCGCCCTCATTGAAAAGCGCGACGAATTAGGCGGGGACTGTCTGCACTACGGATGTGTTCCATCCAAAGCTTTAATAGAAGCAGCAAATGACGCAGCCAAAGCGCGTAAAGCGCAGACGTTCGGACTCACATCCACGGGCACAGTGGATTTAGAAAAAATAAATCAACGGGTAAAAAAAGCGGTGGCCCATATCCAGGAACATGACAGTAAAGAACGATTTACGGACCTGGGGGTGGATGTTTTTCATGGAGCGGCTTCTTTCGTAGACAAGCATCATGTGCAGGTCGATGATAAGCAGCTTTATGGAAACAAAATTGTCGTTGCCGTGGGCTCTCGGGCGAACATTGCTCCCATCGAAGGGCTGGAGGATACAGGATATCTCTCCAACGAAACAGTGTTTGATTTAACAGAGCTTCCGGAGCGGATGGTCTTCATTGGAGGAGGCCTCGTAGGTTTGGAAATTGCCCAGGCATTTGCAAGGCTCGGTACGGCCGTGACGGTTCTGGAAGGAGGGCCGGCTGTACTCGGGAAGGAGGACCGTGATATTCAGGCGAAGGCAGTGGAGCTTTTAGAGAAAGAACTGACGATCGTAGTGAATGCGCAGATTATCCGGTGTGCACGCAGTGCCGGGGGAAGACGAGTTGATTATACGATTGACGGACAGGAGTACAGTGAAGAGGCGGACCAGATTTTTGTTTCCACCGGAAGAAAGCCTAATACAGAAAACCTGGATCTGGAGCGGGCCGGAGTGAAGATGGATGAGCGCGGTTTCATACGGGTGGACGACACATTACGGACAGCTCAGCCGCACATTTTCGCGGTCGGAGACGTGAACGGGTCCTATCCATTTACACATGTTGCCGGAATGGAAGGGAAATTAGTCGTTCAAAATGCTCTTTTTCATTTAAAAAGAAAAATTTCCTATGACTATGTCCCATGGAATACGTACATCACCCCGGAAATTTTTCATTTTGGCCCGACGCAGCAGGAAGCTGCGAAAACCGGGGATGTTTTCGTTTATACCGCTCCTTTAGATGAGGTTGACCGGTTTACGGCGGACGAGGCAGAGGAAGGTTTGATTAAAGTGGTAACAAATAAAAAAGGCGAAATCCTGGGGGCGCATGCCATTGGGAAGGGAGCAGGAGACTGGATGCAGGTGATGGTTCTCGCTGCTGAAAAGAACATGAAGATCGGGGATCTTTCGCAGATGCTGTATCCGTACCCTAACCACGCCGCTGCCATCGAGCGGGTAAGCAACGCGTACTGGAGGAATAAATTGTTTTCTGGCGTTGTTCCTAAAGTAACAGCCAAAGTAATCAGGTGGCTTCCCTGAATCAGGAAATCCGGAGATACTCTTTTGTCTTATCCGCATCGATGGAGAAATAGAGAACCTTTTTCAGAAATCCCTCTTTTTTCAGCTGGCTTAAAACGGCACTCGTCGTTTCGCGGCTGGCGCCGACCATATGGGCGAGATCCTGATGGGTGAGTTTCATCTCAATCGACTGCCAGTTGTTTTTTCTCCGGCCGGTTTTTTCACTCAGCATCAGCAATAAATATAAGAGGCGGTGCTTTACATCGCTTAAAGCAATCTTTTCACTGATACTGTAAAAATCTTTTAATCGGGAAGAAAGAATATCGATTAATTTCAATGCGATTTTTGGGTTGGCTTCGATAAAGTTTTCAAAATCTTTATGGCTGAGAAGACATAAGTACGTGTCCGTCATTGCCTCTGCATAGATTTGATCATCTGTTAAGGTGACGGAGGACGTTTCGCCGAAAATATTTCCATCGACCAGAATGTCCAGTGTGAACTGCTTTCCTTCTTCATTCATCCGGTACAGACGGACCTGTCCCTTTTTGAGCAGAAAAAGCGCTTCAATTGGATAATCCGGGGACACGACCACGGTGCCTTTTTTCACGGGCTTCATTTCGCTCATCCTGTCAATCGTCATAAGTTCTTCTTTCGAAAGTTCATCGAACAGACTGATTTGAGACAGCATCGTCAATTTGTCCATTACATCACCCCCCGTTTATTAAAGATAATAATAACATAAAGGAGCAGGCATATGATGACTTTATATACAATGGATGGTTGTTCCGTTTGTGCTGAAGCCAGACAGCATTTAAAGCAGCAGGGGGTTCCTTATCAAGAGATCAACGTCCTGCACACCCCGGAGGTCCAGCAGGAATTAAAAAAGCTCACCGGCGAAGTATATGTCCCGGTTTTAAGAAGTGATCAAGGGATATACAAAGGCCTGGAGATTTTGAGTTTTTCTTCGAAGGCAAGTTCCTGCCGTAGTGAATAATTGGTATAAGAAGCCCTGTTAATCGTCAACCTTGTTGGGAAAACTTCGCTGCAGTGAGCTGTGGGGGGGCTTTCCCGTTACGTTTTGATCCCCGCGGCAAGTAAAGGAGCTTACACAAGACTGGAGTGACAATTTTATCAACACCTGGATCCCTTCAGATTATAACTGAGAGGGCTTTTTAAACTGTTGTCTCGGTTCATATTGTTTCCATAATCTTTAAGAGACAGCTTTGTGAAGGTGATTTTCATGACTCCTTAGGAATAAGAAAGCAGGAAAATTACCTGGAAACCGGGAAGCCTGAGTTGATGACTTTCTCCCCGGCAAATGGAAAAAAGCAGTCACTCTTAATATTTACGTTTAAAAGTAAAAAAATTCAAAAAGAAAAACGGAACAGAAAGGTATTCCTGCTCCGTTTCATTTTATGCTTCCCCTCGTTTGTGGAATAATAGTCTAACTCGTTTTTAAGGTGAACTCTTTTTCATCTGCTTTCTCATTTCTTTTCAGCAGATTAACAGTTACAGCTACGACGAAAGCGAAGAATAAGTGAGTGGCAAGGCTCATCATTTGTTCAGGGGCGAATGCCTGAGCTACCATGGTACCCATTCCCAGCATCAACGGCATGATCACCAGCGGTCCGACAACCCAAATAGCGATTCCGAATACGACAGCAGCGGCCCAGAGATTGTGGATAAAAGAGGTGACGGCTACAAAAGAAATACCGAAGATGATACTGATCATCATATGAATGATCCATCCGACCACAGTACTTTCGCTGCCAATCATCGCGGCGATCATTCCAATCATTCCCTGCATCTGCATCAAAATACCAAAAAGTATGCCGCCGATCACTCCGCCTAAAATCCCATAGGAAACCATCCTGCTATCTGGAAACTTCACTTTCATCACCCTCCTTTAATTATTTGTACTTCTAATATAAAGAAGAAAAAAATATTTTTCTGTAAGCTCTCTTACATTATTCCTCTGCCAGTCCCAGCCAGCGTTTGACATGGCTTCGGAAATAATAGGTAATACCCAGCAGCAGTAAAAATACCCCTCCGGCTGTGCCTATCATTATTAAATCCCCGGAAGCGATGCTTGCGCCTAAGAAACTGTAGGCGAAAACGCCGGGAAGCATTCCCAGTACGGTCGCGAGAAGGTAATACTTAAATTTGACTTTGGCGAATCCGGAAAGAAAACTGAGCAGATCGAAACTGACAATAGGGATGAGACGGAGAACAAACACATACAAAAAGCCCCGCTTATCCATTTGGTTGAATATCTTTTCCGACCAGGCAAACTGCTCTATTTTCACTACAGAACTTCCAAAGTAACGAGCCATGATATATCCGGTAGATGCAGCACCGGTGGCTCCAAAAACGATATATAGAGCACCCGGCCAGACACCAAATGCCAACCCGGCCCCGAGAGACAACACCGACGTGGGCAGAAATATGAAAGGGCCGATAGTATAAAGGAAGAAAAACGCGACCGGTCCCCATAACCCAAAGGAAAGAATATAGTCCCGGATGAGCTGCGGCCGAATTTCGAAATGAAAATGAGTCGTATAAGCGAGGGCACTGAATATAAGTAATACAAGTATAATCTTGACCCAGGAACGTCCCGTCATCATGATCTTCCTTCCTTTTTACAGCCTGTCAGCTGGTTTATTGGTAAAGTGGAGTTCAGCTAAGTGTATATGCACGCAGTTAGAAAGTCAGTAAGCCAGCCTACATTTTTAAGTGATGAAAAAATATTGTTCGTTGTTCTGGAGAAGTTCTCGTCAGCTTCCTGCTTCTAAGTCTTCAAGCATATAAAAATATTCAATCGAAATACATAATCCTCCATGAAATATGATTGAAGGAGTTTACAAAAGAAGATTATGAAGCACTCCGCAAGCTCCCGCGCGACTCTTCGCCCACACGTTTGACGGGGGCGCTGTGAAGTTACCGGGAGCCCCCCGCGGCTACATAAGAAAATTCCGGATGTCCCGTATTGCTTTCAGAGACTACGCGCACAAAGGCCAGATTCCAGGTGTGAAAAAAGCAAGCTGGTAGGAAGGAGAGAAGGCAGTCTACAGCATTTTAAGTTGCAGTTTTCTGTGGAAATTCTGTAATCACCTTCCGTAATTACTGCTCAAAAGCATTTTACAGCTGATGTAGCAGACACAATTAAAATATTATTCAAAAGCTCATTAAGCTGATAAATAAAACATGTAGTTTACAACCTGCTTCCGGCGGGAAGTAAACAACCATTCCCCCACGGCGGATTTCCCCCTTCCCTGTGGGGATTTTTTTACATTCTTCTATATCCGGATACTGCCAAAAGGATAAACACCTTATTAAACCTTTGGCAGTATTCGTTTTTTAGTTGATAAATCAAGTTTTTTGTTGAAATTCCGGCAGTATCGGAGTGGTTATTTGAATTGGATAATAGGTATTGGGCTGGCCATCTCAGTCATTGTTTATATAGCATTGGAATTAACGGTAGTTTCGGAAAAGGGAAATGAATTATCTTCTTTCCTTACGGGCTTAAAAAAATCACTGCTGGTTGTTATTCCTTTTTTTGCAGCTGCAGGTATTATTTATTACAGCTTTTTTTAAATGCGGTGAAGGTTATGCAGAGGTCATTTTATCGTGTGGAAAGGCCTCTGTTACATATTGAAAAAATGACGTGATTTTTATGTTTTTATAAGGGATGAAAATGGTACAATGAGTAAGGATAAACAAACATGGAGGCGAATTATGAAGACAAAGCTCGGACTATTATACGGCGGCAAATCAGCCGAACATCAAGTGTCACTGCAGACAGCAAAAGCGGTCATTAAAGCACTCGATCTTTCCAAGTATGAAGTACACCCGATATACATAACGGAAGAAGGAGAGTGGGTCCGCGGAGAAGAGCTTCAGGCACCGGTGGAAGATGTGCAGAAGCTGCGGCTGAAAGAAAATGGCACCGCGGTATCACCGACGGCGCTTAACTCAGAGATTTTTCCTGCCGGTGAAAACCAGAGCGGCAGCGGCAAGTTTGACGTGGTCTTCCCGCTGCTTCACGGACCAAACGGAGAAGACGGGACGGTGCAGGGACTGCTGGAACTTCTGAATATTCCTTACGTCGGTAACGGAGTTCTCGCATCCGCTGCGGGAATGGACAAAGTGATGATGAAAAACATTTATGAGCAGGCAGGCATCTCACAGCCGGAATATGTCTGGTATCTGCGCCGTGACTGGGAAAGAGACGCGGAAACAGCCTACAAAAACGTAGAAGAAAAGCTCGGCTATCCGTGCTTCGTCAAACCGGCGAACCTCGGCTCAAGTGTCGGTATCAGCAAAGCAGAAGACCGCACCGAGCTCGCTGAAGCGTTCCGCATCGCCTTTGAATACGACCGGAAAGTCATCATTGAAGAAGGTATTGACGGCCGGGAAGTGGAAATCGCCGTTCTTGGTAATGACGAGCCGAAGTGTTCTGTCGTCGGTGAAATCGTACCGGAAACAGGTTTTTATGATTATAAGGCGAAATACGAAGACGGCAGCACCGGCCTGATTATTCCGGCGGATATTACCGAAGACGAATACAGCCGCATTCAGCAGGTAGCGGTGGAGTCGTTCAAGGCAATTGACTGTACCGGGCTTGTGCGGGCGGATTTCTTCCTGACAAAAGACGGGAAAGTCCTTATGAACGAGATCAATACAATGCCCGGTTTCACTCCGGTCAGCATGTTCCCGATGCTCTGGCAGAAAGCCGGCCTCGAGTATCCGGAGCTGATCGAAAAACTTGTCCAGCTCGGCATGGAACGTTTCGAAGAAAAGCAGAAAATCAAGCATACGTTTTAAAAAGCTCTCTACAGGTTGGCTCCACAGCGGGCCAGCCTTCTTTTGCAGCAATCAGGAAATACAGACCTCAAAGGAGAGAATGAAATGATCCGAACAACATTGGAAAAAATCGCATCGTGGACCGGCGGCGAGGCTTCCGGCTCTGCTGAAATCCGTGGTGTTTCCACCGATACGCGTACTATTCAAAAAGGCAGTCTGTTTGTACCGATTTCCGGAGAAAACTTCAACGGTCACCACTTTGCGGAAAAAGCTCTGGAAAATGGGGCGGCAGCCGCGCTGTGGGGAAAGAAAGAAACACCTCCGCCGGAAAATCTTCCGGTTGTCTACGTCGACGATACACTTCACGCCCTTCAGGACCTTGCCAAAAACTATTTAGCATCAATCCCTGCGAAAGTGATCGGTATCACTGGAAGTAACGGGAAAACGACAACGAAGGATATGGTCGCTTCTGTGCTCGGTACGACATACAAAGTGCAGAAAACGATCGGTAACTACAACAACCATATCGGTCTGCCGCTGACCGTACTGGCACTGGAAGAAGATACCGAAATAGCGGTACTGGAAATGGGCATGAGCGGGAGAGGAGAAATTGAGCTGCTTTCCCGAATTGCGGAACCAGAGGCAGCGATTATTACAAATATCGGTGAGTCCCATCTGCAGGATCTCGGCTCCCGTGAAGGTATTTCGGAAGCAAAGTTTGAAATTACCGCCGGCCTGAAAAAGAACGGCACGCTCATTATCCCCGGAGAGGAGCCGCTGCTTACCGAAAAAACAGCCCGCAGCGGCTTTCATGTAGTAACGTTCGGTCAGGCGGACACAAACGATTACCATCCGCTTGCATCGGAGCAGCAGAAGGACGGCACGCATTTTACGGTAAATCAGGAACCGGACGAAAGGTTTTTTATTCCGGTGCTCGGAAGCCACAACATTCATAATGCACTCGCGGCTATGGCGGCTGCCCGGCAGTTCGATGTGCCGGCTGAATCCATTAAAAAAGGCCTCAAGCTGTTAACAGTAACAGGGATGCGTACCGAACTTGTGGAAGGGACGAATGGCGTTACAGTCATTAACGATGCCTACAATGCAAGCCCGACGTCCATGAAAGCAGCGGTGCGCCTGCTGCAGGATCTGGAAGGGTACCGCAAAAAGATCGTTGTATTGGCAGATATGCTGGAGCTCGGGGAAAATGAAAATACGTTCCACTTTGAAACAGGGGAGAGCATTGATCCTGGAAAAATCGACTGCGTCTTTACGTTCGGACGGCTCGGCAGAAAAATTGCCGACGGAGCTGCCGTGCATTTTCCGGAAGACCGGGTAGCAGCTTACGAAGACAAGCAGGAGCTGATCCGTGCACTTCAGGAAAAGACGGCCGACGGAGATATCATCCTTGTCAAAGGGTCCCGCGCGGTGAAGCTTGAGGAAGTTGTAGAGGCAGTTATTCAATAAAAACATCTCTTCCTCCTATTTCTACACGGGCGGGGAGACCTTGGAAGCTGGTAGAATTGCGAACGAAGCTGGTAGAAAAATTAACTCAGTTGGTATTATTATCCTAAATTGGAATAATTAACTAGAAAGTTGGCAGAAATACTGGAGAGGATGAAAGTATTCCGAGGGTAGCATGGGAGAATTCCACGAGAGTTTGGTAGAATTGCCCATCACGATCCACTTTCCTATCCTGCAGCACAACAAAAAACACTATTTTCAGCGGATGGGCGGCTTGTTACAGGAAAATCCCCCAGTAGTTATGCTCCATTATTCAACAAATCGCTGACACAAATAAGGCTCAGAACCGCCATCGGTTCTGAGCCTTATTTATGTTTCCCCTATTTCTCTTTTGCTTCCCTGTATAAAATAAATCGTCGGAAAAGTGCTTCCACTGCGATGGTAAAAGGAATAAACGAAACAATTTCTTCTCCACTTTTGGAGTAGGAAAGGCTTGTCGCCGCATAAATGCTGAAAGGGGACATCTGGGCGAGCGTGTTGTTTTTCAAGTTTGTAATCGATAAAAATGTGATGCCACGGGCTGTGAGCTGCTGCACCTGGGGAATGAGACTCGGCGTGTCCCCGGAAAGGGAAATAATAATCACCACGTCATCCGGCGCCATCGCTTTCAGCATCGCCTCAAACTCCACCTCGTCGTAAATAATTGTCACAAAGGTCTGCTGCAGGGCAAACAGCCGCTGCGCCTCCCGTGCACAGGTGAGCTGGGCGGTTCCTGTTCCGTAGATAAAAATACGACCGGCCGTGTACAGCTTTTCGCAGATCGGGTCAAAGTTAAGCGCCGCAATGTTTTTTAATGTGACCTGAATGTCGTTTTTTAGCACCTGCATGTGATCTCCGGTGTCTTGTTCATTATTTTCTTCCCACTTTAAAAACACTTTAAATTCGCTGTATCCGCTGAATCCGAGCTTTTTCGTAAGGCGGTGGATCGAGGAACGGGAAGCAAGCGATGCCTCGGCCAGTTCATTAATACCCATATTCCGGCACGTGTTTTTATTATTCAGAATGTATTTCAGCACATGCATATCGTTGTCATTCAATTTGTCGTAATGCGTGTTGATCAGTTCCTCTAAAGACATGGTGTTTCCTCCTGTTGTACATAGATGGTCCTCCTGTTCAGTATAGCATTGTTGTTGGAAAGCTGGGAAAATTCCCGTCTTCTGAAACATTGTCCAGAGTTACCGTTTCTTTCCCTCGATGCCTTGAGCGTATTGAGTGTAAGCACTTTCAGATGTACGCTGAAAGCATAAAATGAAATCGATCACACAAACTACGCATAAGGCGGTGGAGAAATAATGATGAATGCCATTCGAAGGTTCGGGAGCGCGATGATTGTGCCGGTGCTGCTCTTTCCGTTTTTCGGGATAGTTGTCGGGCTTGCTACACTGTTTAAAAATGAGCAGATTATGGGAGGACTGGCAGATCCGGACGGTCTCTGGTATCAGATCTGGACTTTCATGGAAAATACGGGGTGGACCGTATTTAACCATATGGAGCTCGTGTTTGTTATCGGGCTTCCAATCTCTCTGGCAAAGAAAGCAGCAGGACGAGCCACACTCGCCGCTGTCGTTGCCTACTTAATGTATAACACGTTTATCAACTCAATTCTTGATATATGGGGGCCGGCTTTCGGTGTCGATATTAGCGAAGGAGTGAACGGAACCGGTTTAACAGAAATTGCAGGTATCCTTACACTCGATACAAACATTATGGGTGCAATTGTAATTTCAGGTATTACGATCTGGCTCCATAACCGCTATTACGACAAAAAACTTCCTGATGCTCTCGGGATTTTCCAAGGCGGACCGTTTATCGTCATGATTTCTTTCTTCGTCATGATCCCGCTGGCGTTTCTAACAGCGTGGGTATGGCCGATGGTACAGGACGGCATCGGTTCGCTGCAGGGCTTCATGATCGCCTCCGGGTACGTTGGTGTCTGGCTGTTCCACTTTTTGGAGCGGATTTTAATTCCAACCGGGCTTCACCACTTTATTTACACGCCGTTCCAGTTCGGCCCGGCAGTAGTAGATGGTGGAATTACAGCCAACTGGGTATCCCGCCTCGGTGAATTTGCAGCGTCCGATACGCCGCTCCGCGAACAGTGGGAAGGAGGAGCTTTCCTTTTACAAGGGAACATTAAAATGTTCGGTTCGATCGGTATTGCCCTTGCCATCTATTCAACGGCACGTTCCGAAAAGAAAAAGCAGGTAGGAGCACTTCTTCTCGCAGCAACACTGACGGCGGTCGTTGCAGGAATTACCGAGCCGCTGGAATTCACGTTCCTTTTCATTGCGCCGCTGCTGTTTTTACTGCACGCACTTCTTGGAGCCACAATGGTTACACTGCAGAGTGCGTTCGGCCTGGTCGGTAACCAGGGAGGCGGACTGATTGAAATTGCCACAACAAACTGGATCCCGCTTATGGGGAACCACTGGGATGTGTATCTCGCCCAGATCGTCATCGGAGTGGCATTCACCGTTATTTACTTTTTCCTTTTCCGCTGGCTGATCGTGAAATTTGATTTTGCACTGCCTGGACGGGAAAAAGACGACAACCAGGAAACGAAGCTTTACACAAAAGCCGATTACCGGGCAGAAAAAGAAGGCGGGAAGGCAGAGCCGGCTGCATTTGCAAGTGACTACGACCGGAGAGCCGCTGCGTTTCTGGAAGGCCTCGGCGGGGTGGATAACATCACCGACGTTACCAACTGTGCGACAAGACTCCGGGTAACCGTAAAAGATCCGGAACAGGTGAAGGATTCGGACTACTTCAAAAACAACGGGGAAGCACACGGACTCGTGCAGAACGGCCAGAGCATTCAGGTCATCGTCGGACTGTCCGTACCCCAGGTAAGAGATTCTATTGAAGCGTTTATTGATGAAAATTAAAATAACAGGAGGATGTTAATGATGAAAAAACACTCGATTACTATTGCAGGCGGCGGAAGTACTTTTACACCAGGCATAGTGCTGATGCTCCTTGATAACCTGGAAAAACTCCCGATCGATCAGATTAAGTTTTTTGACAACGATGAGGACCGGCAGAAAACCATTGCCGGTGCCTGCCGGATTATTTTGAAAGAAAAAGCACCGGACATCCGCTTCACCGAAACGACAGATCCGGAAGAAGCCTTCTCTGACATCGATTTCGTCATGGCGCACATCCGCAGTGGAAAATACGCGATGCGCGAAAAAGACGAAAAAATTCCGTTGAAACACGGCGTGGTCGGCCAGGAAACGTGCGGACCGGGCGGTATGGCCTACGGTATGCGCTCCATTGGGGACGTGCTGCAGCTTGTGGATTACATGGAAAAATACTCGCCGGAAGCCTGGTTCCTGAACTATTCCAATCCGGCCGCTATCGTCGCAGAAGCCACGCGGAAACTTCGTCCAAATTCAAAAATTCTTAACATCTGTGACATGCCGATCGGCATCGAAGAGCTTATGGCATCCGCCATCGGCCTGGAAAGCCGCAAGGAAATGGAAGTTGATTACTACGGACTGAATCATTTCGGCTGGTGGACCGGTATCCGGGACAAGGAAGGAAACGATCTTCTGCCGCGTATCCGGGAGCACGTCTCCAAATTCGGCTACGTAACGGAAGACCAGTCTCTGCAGCACGCAGACGAAAGCTGGAACAACACGTTTGCGAAAGCAAAAGACATCCAGGCACTCGATCCATCCACCGTGCCGAACACGTACTTGAAGTATTATTTCTACCCGGACTATGAGGTAGCTCATTCCAACCCGGAAAAAACACGGGCGAACGAAGTAATGGAAGGAAGAGAAAAGTTTGTATTCGGTGAATGCCGCAAAATTATTGAAAAAGGTACAGCGGCGGAATCTGCTCTTCACATCGACGAGCACGCGTCCTACATCGTCGACCTTGCCCGCGCCATTGCCTACAACACGAAGGAGCGCATGCTGCTGATTGTGGAAAACAACGGAGCGATCAGCAACTTCGAGCCGACAGCGATGGTTGAAGTACCGTGTATCGTCGGAAGCAACGGTCCGGAGCCGCTCGTACAGGGAGAAATCCCACGGTTCCAAAAAGGCCTGATGGAGCAGCAGGTAGCTGTCGAGAAACTAGTCGTTGAAGCGTGGCACGAAAAATCCTCCCAGAAACTGTGGCAGGCTCTCACACTTTCCCGCATTGTTCCGAGCGCCCAGGTGGCAAAGGACATTCTGGAAGATCTGCAGGAAGCAAACAAAGGCTACTGGCCGGAACTGAGCTAGGATGAATAGAAAAAAAGCCGGCTGCTCCTGAGGGAGAAGCCAGCTTTTTTTAGGTGGGAGAGACCGGCTGCTGATTAATTCGGAGGATGTAATGATTAAAACTACGTCCCGGTCTCTTTATAATGATTAAAGGACCGGTCCTAATGATTTAAAGAGCCTCTAATGATTAATCAGGCGGTTATAATGACAAAACGACTGCCTATACTGACAAAACAGACGCTTATAATGATTAAAAGCCCCTGTATGTTTTCTATGAAAAGGCTTAATAATAATTTTGGGTTTTATCCCTCTCCAAAAAGGTTAAAGCACAAGAGGAAGCGATAAAAACGCAGAAGGAGATGAGACTATGACAATTTTGTATCTCACAGATAAAGAAAAAGGTTTTGAAGAAAAGCAGCTCGACAAATTCGATCTCGACACGCTGACGGGACTTGTAGAAGGACCGCCGGAAGCACTGTATCTTCCGGAAAATATCGTCCTCTGGAAAAACCCGAAGGCAGCCCTTCTTAACCAGGAGAAAAGACTTGTTCTCCGTCATGAAGGAGAGCTTGGCGATTACGTACACGGCCCGGTAGCGATTACTGGAACAGACGGGACAAAAACGATCGCCCTGAACGACGACCAGATCAAAAAGTTCAAAGAAATCACAGAAGAAGTGGAAGTGGACGGCGAAAAGCTGACTGCTGTAAACTACTAAAGTAAAAGCTGAAAATCCCCACCGGTTGATCCGGCGGGGATTTTATTTTTCAGGGACGGCAGCGGGAAGCTCAGCTGCTGTCCTTTTTTAAGTTTATCCAAAAATACCACTGTGATAAGCAGCAACAAAAAGAGATAGAATTAAAAGAATGAGGGAGGGAGCGTGTTTGCTCCAGGGATTCTTAACTTTAAAATGAGCTGCCTGGGCACAAGCCATTAAAAATGCCATAAAGAGGGCAGGAATCACGACGGGAGAAGGGTACCAGATTGCAGTTACGAGAAGTGTGGATAAAGCAATTTTGACAGCGCCGACAGAATTACGGGTTAAGTCTGACAAACCGTACTGCTTAAATTCTTTGACGATGTTGTCGAAGCGGAATACCCAGACAATGATAATTGATACCGCAATAATCAGCTGTGAGAGAATCGACAATAATTCCATGTGCATTCCCCCTTTATCTCGCATATTGTTTAGTTCTTAATCCCTTTTTTAACCTATTCCAAACCTTATCTATATATGAATGGCCCCAGTACACTTTCACTTATTTTCTTGACTTCCATTTTCAAAAAAGAGTACGATGTAAAACATATTCTTGAAAGGTGGGAGGAGCGGGGAAATGAAACCATTTTTGTTTATGTCAGGAGCAGGACTTCTTCTACTTTCAGCATGCGGGACTGCAGGAAACAACGAAACAAATGAACCGGATGAGAAAGGGGAGGTACAGGCACAGAGTGCTGATTTTGAAGAAGCGGCTCCACTTGAGATACATACGACGATATTTGCACTGGAGGATTTTATCAATAAAATCGGGCAGGACCATGTGGATGTTGAAAACATAATTCCTCCCGGAGTGGATGCCCATACATACGAACCCCCGATGCGTTTAATGATGGAACTTTCCGATGCGGATGCCTTTATTTACAGCGGTGGAGGAATGGAAGGATTCATTGATACGGCGGTAGAGGTACTGGAAGATGAGGATGTGAAAATGGTCGAAGCATCAGAAGGCATTGAATTTATCGACGGATCTTCCCACTCCCACCCGCATGACCATGAACACAGCCATGATCATGCGCATGATGAAAATGACCACAATCACGGTCATTCGCACGAACACAACCATGATCATTCACACAACGATAAAGAACATGCTCATTCACATAATGACGAAAATCATTCCCACGAGGAGAACCACAGCCATTCGCATGACAACAACGGCCATGCGCACGATCATAACGATGAAGATCATCACGGCCCGGGGGATCCTCATGTGTTTATCGATCCCATCCGGTCGATCCAGCTGGCTGAAAACATTCAGGAAGCCTTGATTGAACTGAAGCCGGAAGAGGAGGAATTTTTCAGAGAGAACTTCGCGGAGTTGAAAACGGACCTGGAAGAACTGGATGAACGTTTTCAGACCGTAGCAGAGAGAGCCGAGAGGGAAGAACTGTTTACTGCACACGCCGGCTATACGTACTGGGCGGACCGGTATGGATTTGAGCAGGTGCCTGTCACCGGCTTTTCCCCCTTGAACGAACCATCCCAGCAGGAGATGCAGAAGCTGATTGCAACAGCCGAGGAAAAAAATATCGAATATATCGTTTTTGAACGCAACTACTCGATCCCTGCTGCAGATATGCTCGTCGATGAAATCGGAGCAGAGAGACTGTATTTTGATAACATGGAAGCTTTAACAGAAGAACAGCGGGAAGAAGAGAAAGGCTATGTGGAATTGATGAAGGGGAACATTAAAACATTAGAAAAGGCATTAAAATAAGATCAGACCTCCTTTTTTCATTAAAAGGAGGCTTTTTTTATGTGTACCCCCGTCCCCTTTTTTGGGGAAAGAAAAACAATTTCGACCATGAGTTCTCTGATGATGCTCTGCCCCTTTACGCCCAGGCGATACAGCTTTTTAAAGGGATTTATTGTAAGCGTTTACTGCTGGAATAAAAGGAATTTTCATACAAAAAAAGCCTGTAAAAAAACCTCACAAAACGTTTGTAGGGATTAAAAAGCCTTTGTATACTAAGCAACATCGTAAATAATCTAACAGTTCTGAAAAAACAGACTGGAAATCGGAGCAGGAGGAAACCAATGTTAACCCCTATGACAGGCTACATGATTTTGTTATTTTTCGGAGTCTTTTTTATCGGTCTTACACTTGTAATGCAGTATCGCCGCAAAACGAAAATGACGGCAGAGCAGTTCAGTACCGCCGGAAGGAATGTGGGAGTCGGTCTGGCCAGTGCTTCAATTATTGCCGCCTGGACGTGGGCTGCTACGTTGATGATGTCTTCTTCGACAGGCTTTCAGTACGGTATCAGCGGACCATACTGGTACGCAGCCGGTGCCTGTATTCAGGTTCTGCTGTTTGCGATTGTTGCCATCCACCTAAAAAAGAAAGCGCCGAAAGCCCATACTTTTCTGGAGTTTATCGGGAAAAGGTTTGATAAAAAGAATCATAAGCTGATGATGATGTTTGCGCTGATGACAAATATTATCGTGACATCAATGGTTATTCTCGGGGGCGCCATTGCGCTGAACTCGTTGACTGGAATGAACATATATGCGGCGGCTTTTCTTATTCCGCTCACTTTTACCATTTACACAATGATAGGTGGTTTGAAGGCTTCTTTCATTGCCGACTACTTAAATACAGTGATGATCTTCGTTATACTTACCGTTTTTGCAACAGCTGTTTATCTTCAGTTCGGTGTGACAACGGTCTATGAAGGCCTTGCTTCCATGCCGGAATCGACACAGATGATTACCATGGCTTCCATTCCGGGGCTGATGTTTGGAATGATTAACATTATCGGTAATTTCGGAACGGTGTTCGTGGACCAGTCCTACTGGCAGCGGGCAATTGCGAGTAAAGACAGTGCTGCATCCAAAGCTTATATTTACGGAGGACTGGCATGGTTTGCCATACCATTTGCGATTGCAACATTCCTTGGTGTCACCGCTGCGGGCCTCGGATTAAACATCACAGACCCGGATGCTTCGGCGCCGATGATGGCAGCCCATCTTCTTGGATCCGTCGGTTCCATTATGTTTCTTGTGATGCTGTTCATGGCAGTTATGTCGACAGGGGCAGCTGAACTGACAGCTATTACAAATATTATTGTGACAGATATTTACCGCAAATCGATCAATCCACTTGCCGGAAGTGCGAAAACGCTGAAGGTTTCCCGGATTGTTATGCTGAGCTTCGGTCTGGGGATGGGTGTTTTGTCTGTCCTTCTCTTCCAGATCGGTATTGGCCTCGGATTTGTTTATATGGCAATGGGGATTTTCGTGAGCGGGGCAGTTATACCGCTGACACTCGGGCTTCTTTCCAAAAGAGCTACGAATACCGGGTGTTTCTACGGGGCACTTCTCGGGATGATTTCGGGGGTAAGTGTCTGGATGCTTACGGCCTACTTCTCCTACGGTTATATCGGTGTAGCCACTCTCGGGCAGCTGGAAGTTATGCTTGCTGGTAACGTGACGGTATTTGCTGTCAGCGGAACGATTGCGATAGGACATTCCCTGCTTGCGAATGAAAATTTTGATTTTGAAGCGATGAAAGATGAGTTCAAAAGCTTTGATGAAGAACTGGAAGAAATGAAACCAGAACTGGAACAGAGAAAGGAAGTTGTTTAACAAATGAGGGAAAATCAGCTGTCGAAAGATGCAAAAACATGCACGAGATGGGCATTCGGTTTGACGTTTGTGTTTATCCTTCTGTTTCCCGGAATAATGTTTCTCACAGGATACACGTACAGTCTCGCATTTTTTACGGGCTGGACGTATCTGGCTTTTACATGGCTTGTAGTTGCCGGCCTTTATACGGCGATCCGTCCGTGGGTGGAATATTATCTGGAAAAGAAAAAACCTGCGGAAGAATCGGAATAATCTTCATTTGAAATAGAAAAACAGCGGAGCATCTTCGCTGTTTTTCTACGATTTATAGTATAATTATATTCTGTCAATTCTGTCTTTAACAAAATGAGGGAAATTCATGAAAAAGTTATTGTTTCTGAATGGGCTGAGAATGCAGTGACAGAATTTACGAAGAGAGGAGCACAGATTATGAAACTGACAGCACGAGAAATGGAAAAGCTGCTCGTCGTTACAGCAGCCGATGTCGCCAGGAGGCGGCAGGCAAAAGGGCTGAAGCTGAACTATCCGGAAGCTGTAGCTATTCTTACATACGAAGTGGTGGAAGGAGCGAGAGAAGGAAAGTCAGTCGCGGAGCTGATGCAGTTCGGAACGACGCTTTTATCGAGAGAAGACGTCATGGAAGGAATTCCGGAAATGATTAAAGATATCCAGGTGGAAGCTACATTTCCCGACGGTACTAAACTCGTCACCGTACATAATCCCATACAATAAGAGGAGGATTCCCGGATGATACCAGGAGAATACAAATTACGAAAAGACCCGGTTGTATGCAACGCCGGTAAGACACCGGTCCAGGTAACGGTATTGAACCGGGGGGACCGGCCGATACAGATCGGATCCCACTTTCATTTTTATGAAGCGAATAACTTTCTTCATTTTGACCGGGAAAAGGCTCTCGGCAGACATCTGAATATTCCGGCCGGAACGGCTGTCCGCTTTGAGCCGGGAGATGAAAAGGATGTCGCCCTCGTCTCTTTTTCAGGGAAACGGGAAATTCACGGCTTTCAGAACAAAGTGAATGGTCCTGTTAAAAAGGAGGACGAATAAGATGAGTTTTAATATGTCCAGGAGGCAGTATGCTGATATGTTCGGGCCGACGACCGGAGATGCTGTCCGCCTTGCTGATACGGACCTGTTTATTGAAATAGAAAAAGATTATGCCGTATACGGAGACGAAGTGAAGTTTGGGGGCGGAAAAGTCATTCGGGACGGCATGGGGCAGCATCCGCTCGCTCTGCGGGAGGAAAGCGTCGACCTCGTCCTTACAAATGCCATTATTGTGGACTACACCGGTATTTACAAAGCAGATATCGGCGTAAAAGACGGTTGGATAAAAACTATCGGAAAGGCCGGAAATCCACTGCTGATGGATGATGTGGATATTGTCATCGGAGCTTCCACGGAAGTTATCGCCGCAGAAGGAAAAATAGTTACTGCCGGTGGGATGGATGCACATATTCATTTTATCAGCCCGCAGCAGATTGAAACGGCACTTTCATCCGGAGTGACTACAATGGTGGGCGGGGGGACAGGACCCGCAACCGGTACCAATGCAACGACTTGCACACCGGGGAAATGGAACATTCATCGTATGCTGGAAGCGGCGGAAGAGTTTCCTATGAATCTCGGTTTTCTCGGAAAAGGCAACAGTTCAGGAAAAGAGGCACTGGCTGAGCAGATAGAAGCAGGGGCAGTTGGGCTGAAGCTTCACGAAGACTGGGGAACGACCGCAGCGGCTATCGATGCGTGTCTGAGTACGGCAGATGACTATGACGTGCAGGTAGCAATACATACAGACACGCTGAATGAAGGTGGTTTTGTGGAAGATACACTTGCAGCTATCGATGGACGTGTTATTCATACGTATCACACGGAGGGGGCTGGAGGAGGTCACGCACCGGATATCATTAAGGCGGCTGGAGAACCGAACATTCTTCCTTCTTCGACTAACCCGACGAGACCTTTCACCGTTAATACGCTGGAGGAGCATATGGATATGCTGATGGTGTGCCACCATCTCGATCCGAGTGTGCCGGAGGATATCGCCTTCGCCGATTCCCGTATCCGAAAAGAAACGATTGCTGCAGAAGACATTCTTCACGACATGGGCGTTTTCAGTATTATTTCTTCCGATTCCCAGGCGATGGGCCGTGTAGGAGAAGTGATCAGCCGTACGTGGCAGACAGCGGATAAAATGAAAAAACAGTTTGGAAACATGGCGGGGGATGAAGGACCTGGAGACAATAACCGGGTCAAGCGCTACGTCGCCAAATATACAATTAATCCTGCGATTGTTCACGGAATGTCTGAAGAGGTCGGTTCGATTGAAGAAGGCAAGTTTGCAGATCTCGTTGTTTGGGACCCCGCTTTTTTTGGTGTGAAGCCGGAACTTATTTTAAAGGGGGGAATGATTGCCCACAGTGTGATGGGGGATCCAAATGCAAGCATTCCTACTCCGCAGCCGGTGCTGTACCGGCCGATGTTTGCCTCTTTTGGAAAAGCGAAACATCAGACGTCGATTACGTTTGTTTCCAAAGCCGGCGAAAAAGCCGGCGTGAAGGAGGAATTAGGTCTTCAGAAAATAGTGAAACCTGTAAAAAACACACGGGATCTTACGAAAGCTTCGATGAAATTAAATGGAGAGACACCTGTTATTGAAGTCGATCCCCAGACATATGAAGTAAAGGTCGACGGAAACATCATCATCTGTGACCCGGTGGAAGAAGTTCCGATGGGCCAGCGATATTTTTTATTTTGAGGTGAAAGTATATGATAATTGAAAAAGTAGTGGGAAATACGGCAACAGCAGCAGAGCATGCCCCGCATGTAGAACGTGTTTATATGGAAAGCGACGAGCTGGTGAAAAGAATCCAGCGTGTGACGACGGATCATGGAAAAGAAATCGGTATCCGGCTTCAGGAAAACAAAGAGCTGGCAGATGGAGATATTTTGTTTCAGGATGAGAAAAATATGATTGTTGTAGCCGTGAAAAAAGATGATCTGCTGACAATTCAGCCGGTGTCGATCCAACAGATGGGGGATATCGCTCATCAGCTTGGAAACCGGCATCTGCCGGCCCAGTTTGAGGGGGAAGAGATGCTCGTTCAATACGACTATCTTGTAGAAAAACTGCTTAAAGAGCTGGGTATACCTTATAAAAGAGAAAAGCGGAAGGTAAGAAAAGCTTTCCGCCATATCGGACATTCCCATGACTGACCGGCTGCTGCCGCTTCTGCAGTTCAGCGATTCCAATTTTCCTTCCGGCGCTTTTTCCCACTCTTTTGGATTGGAAACATACATTCAGGAAGAAGTAATTAAAGACAAACAGACATTTTCCGAAGCTTTGTTTATTTATTTGGAAAAACAGCTTGTTTATGTAGACGGGCTCGCCTGCCGGCTGGCGTGGGAAACGCTCGAAGCAGAAAACGAAACAGGTTTTTTTCAACTGGACGAAGTACTTTTTGCGTCGTGCCTCTCCAAAGAAACAAGGCTCGGCAACCAGCGGATCGGCGAGCGGATGGCAAGGCTCTGCTATGACCTTTATCCTTCTTTTATTCTTGAAAAATACATTAAAGAAATGAAAGCTAAAAGATACTACGGCCACTCTGCTCTCGTATTTGCTGCTGTAGCATTTCATCTAGGCATAGATAAACAAACAGCAGTGAAGACGTATTTATTTTCAACACTCAATTCCCTTGTTCAAAATGCTGTCCGGGGAATTCCTCTCGGCCAGACGGACGGGCAGAAGCTGCTCGTCGAAATCCAGACGGAAATTGAGAAAAGTACAGACGAAATTATGAAACTCTCAGAGGAGGACCTGGCTGCAGTAAGCCCCGGCCTGGAAGTAGCGCAGATGCAGCATGAACGGCTGCATGTACGAATTTTTATGTCTTAAAAAACAGGCTCTGTAAAGCCTGAAAACAAAACAGAAAGCAGGCGGTAGAATGAGTACAGTTCGAATTGGAGTCGGAGGACCAGTAGGAGCAGGAAAAACAATGCTTGTAGAGAAACTGACACGTGCACTGCACGAGGAACTGAGTATGGCAGTAGTAACGAATGATATATATACAAAAGAAGATGCCCAGTTTTTGATGAAAAACGGCGTACTGCCGGAGGATCGTGTGGTCGGTGTAGAAACAGGCGGCTGTCCTCATACAGCTATCCGGGAAGATGCGTCCATGAATTTTGCGGCCATTGAAGAACTTCACGACCGTCATGATAATCTCGATTTGATTTTTGTCGAAAGCGGCGGAGATAATCTCGCAGCTACTTTCAGTCCGGAACTGGTTGACTTTTCTATTTATATAATCGATGTTGCACAAGGAGAAAAAATTCCGAGAAAGGGCGGCCAGGGTATGATTAAGTCTGACCTGTTCGTTATTAACAAAACGGATCTTGCTCCTTACGTCGGCGCCAGTCTGGAAGTAATGGAAAGCGATACGAAAAATGCCCGGGGTAACAAACCGTTTGTTTTCACAAATCTGAAAGATAATGAAGGAGTGGAGGAAGTCGTTAAATGGCTTAAGGAGCAGGCGCTTCTCAGTGGACTCGAGACATGAACCTGACAGGAGCGATGGAGCTGAAAGCAGAAAAAAAAGCAGAAAGAACGATTCTCTCCCACTGTTACTATGAAGGGGCATTAAAGCTGACCCGTCCTGTTTATCTTGATGAACATGCTCCTTCTGTTTACATGATTCATGTGGGAGGAGGCTACGTGGATGGAGACGTTTATACGACAAAGATCCATGCAGCGGAAGAAGCGGAGGTTTCCGTCACTACCCAGTCCCACACAAAAGTTTACAAAACACCGAAAGAGCCGGTAGTCCAGAAAACTTCTATACATATGGAGGAGAACAGTCTCGTCGAATACATGCCGGATCCACTGATCGCTTATGAAAAAGCGCGGTTTGTGCAGGAGACGGATGTCTATATGGAAGAAGGAGCCCGGCTGATTTACAGTGATATGATGACTCCAGGGTGGGCTGAGGATGGGAGAGCGTTCAGCTACGATTGGATACGCTCCCGGCTGAAAATCTATCGAAACGGGAGGCTTGTCGTTTTTGACCACCTTTTTCTGGAACCGGATGAAAGCATCAGCGGCTTAATGCAGATGGAGGGCTATTCCCACGCAGGGATGCTGATGGTAATCCATGAGAAGGTGGATGAAGCATTCATCGAAAGCGTATGTGATCTGCTGGAGAAAATGAATCTTGAAGCACGCTTTGGAATATCGGAACTTCCGGTAAAAGGATTTATGCTGCGAATCCTCGCTCAAAATACAAAAACTCTCGAAGAACTGATCTATAAAGCACATGATGAAATTAGAAGCCGTCTTCTTCAAAAAGACATCATCCGCTGGAGAAAATATTAACCGAACATACAGCTTCCACCCTCTCTTCCCCGTGTGTTAAGAAAAGCTTTATTATGGGTAAAGACTGGTAAGTGATACTACGGTCGCCATTAAAGAAAGGGGGAAATACAATGTCTATTCACATGAATGTATTTTTAAAGAATGAAAATGCAGCTGAATCATTGAAATCAAGCCTTTTAAAGTATCATGTTACCGATGTTTACCTCGAAGAAATGGGGGAGGAGGCAGAGCCTGGTACAGAGATTATCCCTACCGGTTATATCGGAGGTACATCCGGGAATCCCCCGATGTTCAGCAGCTTTAAAAAACTCCGGCGGGAAAAGGGATCGGGCCACAGAGATTATCCAAACTACCTGCTTTCCTTTCATACGACTGAAGAGTACAAGCAGAAAGTGCTGGAAGAAATAAAAAAAGCAGACGGTTATATTGATAAAAAAGCTGTGGAATAATTTTTTGATCTGTAAAAACGCTGTACGACTGCATAATAAAAGCTTCAGGACGCTGGCTGTTCTGAAGCTTTTTGCTGTTTTTCGGAATAAAGAAAGGTGGAAAAATCTCGTGTGAACAGAAGCAGAACGAATTTTAGTTTCATGAAACCAAAAATGAAAAACAAGATTTTCGGGAAAAGTTGTTGAAACCGCATACAAATGTGCTATATTTAATATATAGTGAGACCGGTTTCATGAAGGAGGGAGGGATCACATGGCAACAATATCTGATGTTGTAAAGCGTTCCGGTATTTCCAAAGCAACAGTTTCCAGAGTTATTAATAATCATCCGCACGTATCAAAGGAAAAACGGGAAAAAGTTCTTGCAGCAATGAAAGAACTCTCCTACACGCCGAATCCAACCGCCCGGAGAATGCGCGGTCAGCTTAATACGACTGTAGGTCTCGTCGTTCATCGTGTCGTAAATCCTTACTTCTCCTATTTAATGGATGCGATTGAACGAAAGGCTGCCGAGCACAATATACGGGTGATTTTCTTTCAAAGTAAAGAAGACAAACAGAAAGAATTTGAATTTCTCGATCTTTTAAAGCAGAAACAGGTTGATGGCATGATTTTAACGACGGTAGCAAACAGCGTGGAAGATATCCGGCCGTACCTGGAATACGGGCCGATCGTTTTTTGTAACGAGTACCTGCGCATCGATGATGTGCCGATCGTCCGTATCAGCGAAGAAGATGCTGCGTTTACCGGTGTGACGCATCTTCTGGAGGAAGGATACAGAAATATTGCGTACTGTACCGGCGGATTATTTGCAGATGAAGGAAAAGACAGAGACAGAAACACCGGCTTCCGGAAAGCAATGGAGGCAAAACAGCTGTCGATCAACCCGGAGTGGGTATTTATTGATCAGCATAGTATAGAAGACGGGCGGACCGTCATGAAAAAAATAACGGAGATGGACAACAAACCGGATGCTATTTTTACGGGAAGTGATGAAGTAGCAGCGGGAATGACGATTGCCGCAAGAGAATACGGAGTAAAAATACCGGAGGACCTTGCAGTACTCGGGTTTGACGACCAGCCGCTCTGTCTGCTTACGTCGCCGCAGCTCTCCACTATCCACCAGCCGATTGAAGAAATGGGAAGCCTGGCAGCGGAGCTGATCATTAAACTTTTTAAAGGTGAAAAGCTGGAGCAGCTGGAGTACGAACTTCCTATAAAACTCGTAAAAAGAGAATCCACATAAAATTCAAAAAAAGTGTTGAAACCGGTTCCAATATGTTCTATACTTTTCTTAAGTTAAATCAAACATATTTTTTTGAAATGATTTGAAACCGATTTCAAAACAATAAGGGGGAAATTAAATTGAAGAAAACTAAAATGACAATGATGACATTAATGGCAGGTGCAGCTTCTCTTGGACTTCTTGCAGCATGTGGAGGAGACGGAAACAATGGCGGCAATGGAGAAGGCTCCGGCGACGGAGAACAGATAACAATCGATATTTTTCAGGGGAAAGTAGAATTCCGCGATCAGTTTCTTGAAATGGCAGCACAGTATGAAGAAGAAAACCCGAACGTACAGATTGAATTCGGGGCGGTCGGAGGAGGATCTGACTACTTCACTTCCCTTCGTTCCCGCTTTTCTTCCGGGGATGAGCCGGACGTGTTCAGTCTGGCAGGTCCTTCCGAACTGTCTGACTACCAGGACTATGCAGAGGACGTAACTGACCTTGCAGCAACCGATACGGCGCTTGAAGGAACACTGGACGGCATTACGGTGGACGACACTGTTTACGGTATTCCTTTTAACCAGGAAGGCTACGGCTTCATTTACAATAAGCAGGTGTTTGAAGAAGCAGGAATCAACCCGGATGAAATTCTTTCCTATGAAGACCTCGAGGAAGCTGTTCAGACACTGGATTCCCAGAAGGAAGAGCTTGGAATCGAAGGAGTATTTGCACTGCCGGGATCAGAAGCCTGGGTAATGGGGAACCACCTGGCAAACGTGTACCTTGCACCGGAGTTTAACAACGATGTGATGGAAGCTTACGAAAGCGACACAGTACAGTTTGAGCGTGGAGATGAAATGCAGCGCATGCTTGATCTTCAGAACGAATATTCTATTCAGCCGGTCCTCAACATGGACTATTCCCAGCAGGTGGAGCAGTATTTCTCTCTTGGAGATGCAGCAATGATCCAGCAGGGAGACTGGATTCACCCGACGCTTGAGCAGATGGATCCTGAATTTGCAGAAGAAAACGTAGGCATCCTTCCTATTCCACTGGAAGGCGAAGAAGGAAAAGTGCCGGTAGGCGTTCCGAACTACTGGGTGATCAACAGCCAGACTGATCAGGAAGTAATTGATGCTGCCAAAGATTTCTTTGACTGGATGTATGCATCTGAGGAAGGGATCGAAGTGGTACAGGAACAGCTGAACTTTATCCCGGCGCATGAAAACTTTGAACCGGAAAATATCAATTCTCCACTTTCCCGTGATATTTACGAATACTCACTGGAAGAAAACACAATCGGATGGATTTTCCTCGGCTACCCTACAGCATGGGGCGATGATTTTGGTGCCCATGTTCAGGAGTACCTTGCCGGTGAAAGAGACTGGGAAGATGTACTGGAAGCTGGAACCCAGGAGTGGGAGAGCAGTCGATAAAAAAAGCATGAAAGGATGTATGGAGAGAGACTCTGATACATCCTTTCTTCTTCTCAAAATAAATTCTTAGCGAAGTTGGGAGGCTTACTGATGAGAAACAAAGACTTAACCTTCTGGCTTTTCCTTGCCCCGGTAATTCTTGCGCTGGGAGCGGTAGTTGTTATTCCGCTTCTCGCCGGTTTTTTCTACTCTTTTACCGACTGGAACGGCCTGACCTTTAATAATTTTCTTGGACTGGAGCATTACCTGCGGCTTCTCGACGATGGACGCTTTCTCAGTTCGCTCTGGTTTACAATTCAGTTTTCTGTTGTAACAGTCGTTCTTTTGAATGTGTTCGGACTTGGCCTGGCACTTCTCGTAACGCAGAAGCTGAAGTCGAGTAACCTGCTGCGTACAATCTTTTTCATGCCGAACCTGATCGGTGGTCTGATTCTTGGTTTTATCTGGCAGTTTATTTTCATCGGTGTATTTTCCGATCTCGGCGATCTTCTAGGTATTGCCGGACTGGACGGATGGCTGACAACTGGGACAACCGGTTTCTGGGGCCTTGTCATTCTGACAACCTGGCAGCTGGCCGGTTACATTATGATTATTTATATTGCATACTTACAGAGCATTCCTGAGGAGCTTCTGGAAGCAGCGAAAGTGGATGGAGCCAGTCCTTTCCAGCGTTTTCGTAACGTAACATTTCCGCTTGTAGCGCCTGCTTTTACAATCAGCATGTTCCTGACACTGTCTACATCGTTTAAAATTTATGACCAGAACCTGGCACTGACAGACGGCGGTCCATTCAACTCCACAGAGATGGTTGCTATGAACATTGTTTATACAGCCTTCAGCAGTAACGAAATGGCTTACGGTCAGGCAAAGGCTATTATTTTCTTCGTATTTGTAGCTATTATCGCGGTGTCCCAGGTTTACTACAATAAGAAAAAGGAGGTCGAGATGTAATGGAGCAGAAAAGAAAAAAGAAGCTGCCGGTGCTGGAAATACTCGGTATTCTCCTGGCGCTCGTCTGGGTTTCTCCTTTTTACTTAATGGTAGTCAACGCTTTTAAAACAAACCGTGAAATGTTTGAAGATGTTCTCGGCCTTCCAAGTGAAGCAACAGTGGATAACTTTGTGCAGGCCTATATCGATCTGAACTTCTTAAATGCTCTTTTTAATTCCACACTGATTACAACAGTAAGTATTATCATTATTATCATCTTTTCTTCGATGGCGGGCTACGCCCTCGCAAGAAATAAAAGTAAAACGAGTAATGCAATTCTTCTAGTATTTGTCGCTGCCATGCTGATTCCATTCCAGGCAGTTATGATCACGCTGACGTCCTTTTTCGGATCGATGAACCTGCTCAACAGCGGCGGTCTTATCTTTATGTATCTTGGATTTGGGTCCAGTCTGGCGATCTTCCTTTATCACGGAGCCATGAAAAGCGTTCCGCTGACATTGGATGAAGCAGCGAAAATCGATGGCGCGAATAAATTCCAGACGTTCTGGTATATTATTTTCCCGCTCTTGAAGCCGATTTCCGTCACAGTAGCTATTTTGAATGTTATCTGGATCTGGAATGACTTCCTCCTTCCGTCCCTCGTACTGAGCAGTTCGGAAGCAACAATTCCTCTCCGCATGTTCTCCTTTTTCGGGGAATACACGAGACAGTGGCATCTGGCTCTTGCAGGTCTGACGATTGCGATCATTCCTGTTATAATCTTTTACTTCTTTGCGCAGAAGCAGATCATTAAAGGCGTGTCGGAAGGCGCAGTAAAATAATAAAGAAATGAGGTGGCGGCAGTGAACGGATTTCATAATTTTTTTGACTGGACAGCGAAATTTGCTGTACTAAATGTGATGTGGCTGATCGTAAGCATACCGGTCCTTCTTCTCGGAGCGATGGTGCTGACCGGCAGTGCTTCCGGTCTGGAAATAGAGCTCTTTGCAGCTTCCGCACTGCTTCTGCCTCTTTTCTTTTTTCCGGCAACTGCTGCTTTATTCAGTTCGGTAAGGGATATGGTAATGGAAAAAGAACCGCGGAGTATGGCCAGGCAGTTTATTGTTCATCTGGCGAAAGGCTACCGGCAGAGCGTTTCAGGGGGGATAATTCTGACACTGATATGGCTCGTATGGGCGGTGGACTACTACTACTTCTACGGGGTGAACGTTCTGTTTCAATTTGTTTTCCTCGGTCTTGCTGTTCCGCTCATTCTTGTAACAATTTACTTTTTTATTCTACAGGCCCACTACGATGTGAAGCTGAAGGAGCTGTTTAAAAAAGCGTTTATCCTCACGTTTGGAAATATCCGGCTGTCGCTTATGATATTCGGAGCAAGCTTTTTGATTTTTTATGTGTCCGTGAACAGCCTCGTTTTTCTTCTTCTGTTTTTTAGTGGGTCAATTACTGCATTTCTTGTATTTTCATTCTTTTATAAATACTACACAAAAGTAAGCGCAGCCGGCGCTTCCCAGGGAGGGATAGGATGACAGAGACATGGTGGCAGAACTCGGTTGTTTATCAGGTTTATCCCAGAAGCTTTTACGATGGAAACGGAGACGGGATCGGTGATCTTGCGGGGATTATAGAAAAGCTGGATTATCTGGCCGGTCTCGGAATTGATGTTATCTGGATCAGCCCGGTGTATCAGTCGCCGATGGATGATAACGGGTATGATATTGCCGACTATGAAAATATTGCCGAAGAATTCGGTTCGATGGAAGAAATGAAACGGCTGATTCAAAAGGCAAAAGAAAAAGGCATTGAAATATTAATGGATCTTGTGATCAATCATTCTTCCGATGAACACACCTGGTTTATTGAATCCAAAAGCAGCAGGGATAACCCGAAGAGAGACTGGTACATATGGCGGGATTCAAAAAAAGATGGAACGCCTCCGAACAATCTGCGGGCGATTTTCGGCGGTTCATGCTGGACGTACGAAGAAAATACTAACCAGTACTACTTTCATTCCTTTTCAAAAAAACAGCCGGATTTGAACTGGGAAAATCCGGAGCTGCGGCAGGAACTGTATCGTATGGTGCGCTGGTGGCTCGAGCAGGGAATTGCGGGTTTCCGGGTGGATGCAATTACCTTCATCAAAAAACCGCAGACGTTTGAAGATGTTACTCCGGATGCCGACGACGGAACGGCCGTCGTAAAACCGAATAATCCGGGAATCGGAGAGTTTCTGCAGGAACTGAAAGAGGAAGCATTTGATGTATACGATGCCCTTACAGTGGCAGAGGCGCCAGGCGTGACAAAAGAGGAGCTTCCGGAGTTTATCGGTGAAAACGGCTATTTCAGCATGCTGATAGAATTCGACCACGTGGATCTCGATATTGATGATTCCGGCCGGTGGTACCGTACCAGGTCCTGGAACCTGGAGGACTTTAAAGATGCTGTCTGTGCAAGTCAGGAAATTGTGAATAAAACAGGATGGAGTGCTCTTTATCTTGAAAACCACGACCAGCCGCGCTCCCTGAACAAGTTTATCCCGGAAAAAGACCGTGGAATAACTTCTGCAAAGCTTCTGGCTTCGATTTATTTCCTGCTGCGGGGGACACCTTTTATTTATCAGGGACAGGAAATCGGGATGACCAACGTCCGCTACGATTCCATCAGTGAATACGATGATCTGTCTACTATCGACCAGTACGAATCCGCTCTCCGGGAAGGGATACCGGAAGAAGAAGCCTATGAACTTGTAACGAATAGAAGCCGGGACAATTCCCGTACGCCGATGCAGTGGAGCGGAGAAACACACGGAGGTTTTTCCTCTGCAGATCCATGGCTCAAAGCAAACGATAATTATACGCACATTAACGTAGAGAAATCGCTCGAGGACGCAGATTCGCTGCTTTATTACTATAAAAATCTCGTCGATCTTCGTAAAAACAGCGTGCACGCTCATCTGTTCGTTCACGGCACGTTTGAAAATGCGTCGGAAAACTACCCGAATATTTTTGCCTACAAACGCTGCCTTCCGGAAAAAGAAGTACTTGTGATCGGCAATTTTTCAGACCAGGCCGAAATTTACGATATGGAATGCAGTGCCGGAGAAAAAATCATCGGCAATTATGAAGGGATTAACCTGTCAGACGCCCGTCTGGAGCTGCGTCCATTCGAAACAGCAGTTATTGAGCTTGTATAACGAGAGAAGGCTGTCTCAAAAGATTCATGCACGAGTGGAGCCGGATCGAGATTTTAAAACCCTGTCAGATCGGGATTTATCTGACAGGGTTTTAGGCTGTAGGTAAAGTGTTCTTGCGTGTAGAGATAGAAGCTCCCCTGCGTTCGCCTCCCGGGACGCTTTCCGGGCGGGACGGGCTCAGCTAATTCCTTCCATCTATAGGCTGGAAGGAATGGATCTTCGCCTCGTCCTTGATCGCCCAGGAGTCGTCCCTGCGGCTGCTGCGGGGAAATCAGAAAAAAGTTTTCTGCGGGGAAAAATTTCTCTTTTAAAACCATGTTCTTCGATAAAGAGATGATTTTCCCTCCGAAACGACGGAGACGCCGATGGGAATAAGCGCAGTCAGACCACGGCACAGGACCAAACAGCTGAAGACCAGTTCCACGGCAGACTTGGTAAGAGAAGAAGCTTATACAACAACTGGAAGACATATTCTCTACTGATCATTTAATCAACAAACTGAAACCCTGTCAAATCGGGATTTATCTGACAGGGTTTAGTTTGTGCGAAGTCGTGCTTGATCCCTTATATTTCAGGTGGTGCTGTTGAATATCATTATTCTGCAGACCACGTACGTTCCCCCTGGAGCAAAGCGGTCTGAAGGGTGGGTTTCTATTTTTAGCACTCCCAAACTTATATAATATGATAATCTGGCAGAAGGAGGGGGGGGGAGCAGCTATGCGGATTAAAACGATCGTTTCTGCCGCAGTAGGAATTTTTCTTATTTTGTTTATTATTATGGACGTACCTTTTTCCGTAGGACACTTTGTTCTGGCAGGGCTGTTTGCGCTGCTTGCTTTCATGCCGGAAGAAGAAATTGGAAAGCATGTCCGCCGTGTCCGCTGGGTGTACGGACTGTTTGCCGCTTTTTGGCTTACACTCGGCCTGTTGAACGTACTTATATGAGCAGCCGCCTTGCCATGCATTAAAAAGCACTCGTTTCAGATGGAGCGGATGCTTTTTAGTATCAGTTCATAAATGCAGACTGACTCCTGTAAATCAGTGAATAACTATGAAAAAAAATTCTGAAAATATAGAATATTTTTATGGCTGGGAGTATAATTGAAGGTGAAAATACAAGTGGATATACATATGAAGAGCAGCCTTCATCCGAAGTATCTTAACGGAAAGGAGGAAAAGAAAACTACCCCACTGAAAAATTCTTTAAAGTAAGGAAGACGTCCATCGTCCTGAAACATTATGTTCTGCAGTAAAAAGAGGACGAAACCTGCTCAGGAATACGGTATCGAAATTCCGGGATAGGAGGTAGTGGACCATGGTGGAGAAACTAAATCATGCATTTGCGCTGGCCAGCGGGGAAGGGGAAAAGTATTGGTTCTTAGGATCCTTAATGGAAGTGAAAGCGAAGGGTGAAGAAACAGGAGGGGCTTTCAGTCTGCTCGAAGAAATTGACCCGCCTGATTTCGCCACCCCGATGCACATTCACCATAACGAAGACGAGTATTTTTATGTGCTGGAAGGGGAAGCCACGTTTATAATCGGCGAAAAAAACATCCAAGCCAAGCCGGGCACTTTTGTTTTTGCTCCGCGGGATATTGCTCATATGTATAAAATCGAAAATTCCAAGCCTGCCAAAATTATCACTATGCTCGTGCCGGCAGGACTGGAAAAGCTGTTTATTGACTGCAGTGTGCCGGCGGCCGGGTACAAACTGCCGCCGGATGATGTGGCAACCGATATGGAAAAGCTGCTCACTCTGGCGCTCGAGTACGGTGTTGAAGTATTGGAGGAGCCATGAAAAAAATAAAGTGAAATACATGAAAAGACCTCTGAGTTTTCAGAGGTCTTTTCTTATTGTTCCGGACGACCCAGTCCCATAGATGAGATGGATGTTTGTTAACTCCAGGCAGTTTAAGGCTTCTGCCCTTTTTTCAAAAAGTCCATCGCTGATTTGATTTCCTTCAAATAATCAGAGGCTTCTTCGTACTGATCCGTAACCACGCTCACGAATAAAATATCGATGAGATGAAGCTGGGCGAGCCGGGAGGAGGTTGCGCCGCTTCTGAAAGGAGCAGGCACTTCCCGGGTTGCCGAAATAAACAATGGGATGTCCGCAGTGTCGGCAATCGTAGAGCTGCCGTATCGGGTAAGACTGATCGTTGCAGCTCCGCGCGCTTTGGCAAGCTGAAGCATTTTCAAAGTTTCAAACGTTTCACCGGAAAAGGAGATGCCGAAAACGACGTCCTGTTCTCCGGCGTTAGCTACATACATAGCGGCATTATGGACATCATTGAAGGACGAGACCGCCTTGTTCATGCGGAGAAACTTCTGCCGGGCATCCTGCGCAATAATTCCGGAAGCCCCGACTCCGAAGAAGTGGATTTTTTCCGCCTTCTGCAGTTTTTCCACGGCCAGGGCGAGTGACTCATAATTAACAAGTTCTGCTGATTCCTGCAGCGCATGGACAGCGTTATTCGTCAGTTTATCAACGATCGCCTGCTGGGTTTCACCGGGTTCAATGTTGCTGTACTGAATTTCCGGAGATTTCTGAAGATCCCCGGATACACGCAGTTTCAAATCCGGGAGTCCTTTCAGACCGAGAGATTTGCAGAGCCGGATAACGGCTGCACTGCTCGTACGGCTTTCTTCCCCGAGCTGTGTGGCTGTCAGGCTGATGGCGTGATGCGGGCTGCTGATAATAAATTCTGCGACTTTTTTCTCGGAAGGAGGGAGCTTATGCTGGATTTCCTGCAGCATAGTCAGCCCGCCTGAGAAAGATTTGCTGCTTACTATAGTCCGCCGCCTCCTTTCGGGTGATTGTTCATCCTTTAATAGCACCTTCCGTCATTCCCTTCGAAATTCGGCGTTGGAAGATTGCATAAAGTATAATGATTGGGATAATAGCGATAGTTAAGCTGGCGAACAGCGTACCCCATGCATTCGTGTAGACGGCTTCCCGGCTGATAAAATCGACTGCAAGACCGAGTGTATAATTTTCCCGTGACTGAAGAAAAATGAGTGCCATAAAATATTCGTTCCAAAACTGAATAGCATTCATAATAGTAACGGTAATGATCCCTGACATGGAAAGCGGAGTAATGATCTTCCATAGAATACCATACGGGGACATGCCGTCGATGGATGCAGATTCTTCGAGTTCTTTCGGAATGGATCCCATAAAAGTAGTTAAAACGAAAATGCTGAACGGCAGCTGGGAAACAGCGTAAACGATGGAGAGTCCAAACAGATTATCAAGCATTCCAATACTCATTAAAAGGAAAAAGAGTGGAATCCAGCCGAGCACCATCGGTATCATCATCGCTGAAATGTACAGGTTGAATAATACTGTGCTCCCCCGGAAATTCAACCGTTCCAGAGCATAGGATGTCGGCACGGCAAGAACGAGGGCAAGAAGTGTACCGAGTACGGTAACAAACAGGCTGTTGAACACCCCGAGGTCGATATTATAGTTGTTCCATGCATCGAAAAAGTTCTGGAAATTAAATGATTCCGGCAGTCCCCACGGATTTGCATATATTTCGGCGTTTGTTTTAAACGCTCCGAGAATCATCCACGTGATAGGATATAATACAGCAATGGACCAGATAATTAAAGGAAGGCGTATGATGATGCGGGTCAGCAAATTACCTTTTGGCTCTTGTTCCACAGTAGTAACCTCCTAATAGCCGAAAGCATATGCGGCAGTTTTCGTAGCAAAGCATCAGTACTGCACCTTTTCCCTGCGCAGGAGCCGCTGCAGAAGAAAGACGGTGAGGAGGGAAAGGACGAGAATCATAACGCCGATTGTCGCACCGTAACCGAAGTTGTACTGCTCAAATGCCTGCTGGTACAAATAGGACCCCATCACATGAGTCGAGTTGTTTGGTCCGCCTCCTGTCATAATCTGCACGATAATAAAGGAGCCGTTCAGTGTTGTAATAACGATATACAGAACAGACACTTTTATCTGCGGCCACAAAAGGGGGACGGTAACCTTCCAGAACTGCTGCCATTCGCTCGCTCCATCGAGTTCGGCCGCTTCATAATAGCTTTTGGAAATTGTACCGATGCCTCCCATCAGCATCAGCATGAACAGGCCGATACCTGCCCAGATGGAGGGGAGGACGATCGCAGGTAGTGCCCATGTTTCGCTTCCAAGCCACGGCCGGGTCAAGTTTTCCAGCCCGACAGCTTCGAGGCCTGAGTTGATAAGACCGAGGCTCGGATTGTAAATAAACATCCAGAGAATCCCGATGACGACAACGGACATGATGTTTGGAAAAAAGAAAATGATCCGGTAAAAAGGAGCTTCTTTAATTTTCATCTGCATAATTGCGACAGCAAAATACATCGCAAGCGCCATGATGCCGATAACTTTCGTGACGACGAGGAAGTAATCATGCAGAATTGTTCTTGGAATAATGCTGTCGTTAAATAACCGGATATAGTTGCTGATACCGACAAATTCGCGGTCTGCTGCAGAGCCGGACCAGCTGAAGAAGGAAAAATACAGTCCGCTGAATAAAGGATACAATGTGAAAACAGCAAACAGTAAAAACGTCGGGACTAAGCAGAAAGCTAAAAATAAATACTTTTGTTTTTTGGTCTGTACCATCTGATCCCTTCTCTCCTGTCGCATTCAGCGTGAGTAAAATATGTAGTCATAAAAAAACTGTTTTCTTCTTAAGTTCTTTTATGACGCTGACAGAAACAATACTCTATGTTGAAGTGAACTATTGATGCCTCGTGAAAAACTTCGCTTTCGACCGTTTTCCCGTATAGGAACGCTTCTGGTGGGCTGCGCACTGCGGGATCTTTTAATCTCCGCGGCAGGTGTAAAGAGCCGCAGACATTGTCAAAAACAAGCCGGAGCTAAATAATAAAAGGGGAGCAGAAGCAAAGACGATACTTTGCCTCTGCATCCCCGGATACAGGGAGTTATTCTCCCCGGTATTCAGCAGTTGCTTCTTCTGCGTCTTCAATAAATTCATCCACTGTAATGTTACCGAGCATAAGAGCAGTCAGAGAATCGCCAAGAGGTGTTTCCAGGTCGGCACTCATCGGATGAGGGCGGTTGTAGATCTGCACCTGATCCGGATCGTTGATCATTTCATTAGCTTCGATCAGGTAGTCCGGAACGTTTTCATTTTCTGATAGATCAACGCCTTCCAGGTTCATAATCGCCCCGGTATGTTCAGAGAACAGGGTGGCGTATTCCTGGGTGAAAACAAATTCCACAAATGCTTTAGCTGCATCCGGATTATCCGCATTTTCTGCAATGGCCAGTGGACGGAGATCCGGTACAATCGCAAACGGTTCCCCTTCATCCTGCATCGGGGAAGGAATAAAGCCGAATTCAAAGTCTTCCGGGGTGTCATTTTCCATTTCGTTCGGCAGCCAGAAACCAACCGGGATAAATGCATTATCTCCAAGAAGGAAGTTCATCTGGGACTGGGTATGGTTATAGGCACCGAATCCTTCGTCAATGTAGCCGGCTTCCTGCATATCAGCTACCTTTTCCATCTGGGCAACCACTTCTTCCCGTTCCCAGACGCCTTCTTCACCAGTGACGATATCAGCAAGCAGTTCATCACCGCCGGCTGCACCGAATGCCGGAGTCAAAACACCGCGGAGGAAGTAATAAGGGTGCTGACCGGTTGTAACAAATGGGGCAATTCCTTCATTATCCTGAATCTCTCCCATGGTATCCATGTAGCTGTCAAAGTCTTCCGGAACGTCATATCCTTCAGCTTCAAACTGGGCGCTGTTGTACCATGTGCCCCACGTATCGAAAACGAGCGGCAGGCTGTGGATCTGTCCGTCGTAAGTGGCAGGATCAACAATAAAGCTTTCGGAAAGCTGCTCGCCGTCTGCTGTTTCCACGTCACTCAGCCAATCGGTCAGATCCATCAGCTGGCCGTCTTCCACCATCTGTGTTTCACTGGATCCGGCACCGTCGATATACACGACATCAGGCGGATCGTCGGATACCCAGCGGGAGCGCATTTCATCGTTGATGTTCGGCCCCGCCTGTTCTATGATCGTTACGTCAGGATATTCTTCCTGGAAGTCACTGATTACTTCTTTCCACCAGGAGTCCCCGTAACCGCCGACAAAGTACTGAATTTCCAGCTCTCCGGAAACTTCTCCATTTCCTTCGCCGGCACCGTTCCCCTCGGAATTACCTTCTGACGTATTATTTTCTGCACCAGCCGCGTTGTTGTCACCGTTGCTGTCAGCGCCTTCATTTTCCGCATCCCCGCCGCAGGCAGCAAGCGTACCGAGTGCAATCCCGGCAGTAATCCCTGCGGTCAGCATTTTCTTCCATGGCTTTTTCAACGTAAATCCCCCTTTGAAATAGTTGATTTTATATATGAAACGCCTGTATGAACAGACGGTTTCAACGTGTATCAGACCTCTTTTTTGGCTGAAGCGACAGCTTCTCCGACGAAGCCTTTTCCGGTTTCGATAGCCTGAAGGGCTGCTGGAAACGTAACACCCGCTTCATACATGACGATCGCAGGTTTAACCTGCCATTCGGCCCGGCGGAGGACTTCCTCTGCTTCAGCTGATGAAGCCTGTGTAATCTCTGAAACAATATATATAGCTCTTTGTTTCAGTTTATGATTGCTCGCATGGACGTCCACCATCAAATTTTCGTGCACTTTGCCGAGCTTAACCATTACTGTAGTGCTGAACATATTTAAAATCATTTTGTGAGCTGTCGCTGCCTTCATACGCGTGGATCCTGTTAGAACTTCCGGGCCGACAATAACTTCAATAGCACAGTCTGCCAGCGGACTGATAACAGAACCGGAGTTACAGGAAAGTGAAATAGTCGATGCCCGGACTTCCCGGGCGTACTTCAATGCCCCGATAGGGTAGGGGGTGCGGCCGCTTGCTGTAATTCCGACCACAACGTCTTTATTGGTCAGTTTTTTCGACTGGAGATCTTTTATCCCCTGCCCTTCATTATCCTCGGACCCTTCCACTGCTTCAGTGAAGGCCTCTGTCCCGCCGGCCATGATAGTCTGGACCATTTCCGGCGGAGTTAAAAAGGTAGGAGGACATTCCGAAGCATCAATTACGCCGACACGTCCACTTGTTCCGGCACCGGCATAAAACAGGCGGCCGCCCTGGTTCAGGGAGTCGAAGATCAGCTCTACGGCCTGCTCCACTTCGGGCAGTACATTTTCCACCGCAGAGGCGACTTTTTTATCTTCGTTGTTGATCAGGCGGAGAATATCAGGGACTGGCAGTTCACTTAAATTCATGCTCCCGGGATTTCTGCTCTCTGTAGTTAATCCGGACAGTTCTTTTTCCATCACGCATCACCTGGCTTTTTTATAGTCTGCATAAAGCTGCTGGGCTTTCAGAGCCGCTCCTTCTGCCGGTGTACCGGAAGAGGGTGTGAATTTTCCCAGCTTTTGATCTTTCAGGCCCTGCTGAAAATAAGTATGTACAATACGGGAATGAGTAATAATGGAGCCGGTTGTCGCAACCGGCGTTGCTTCAGTAAATTCGGAACTTCGTTTTTGAAGGCTTCTTATATGCAGCAGCAGTTCATCGGCAGCGGTCCGTAAAATTCGGAGCGCTGTTTTGTCCCCATTGTCCGCCGCCCGCATAACGAGTGGGGCGAAAGCGGCAATTTCTTTTTTGTCCGGTTTCTTTTCGTACATATAAGCAACCATTTCCCGCAGATTCTGCCAGCTCATTTTTTCAAGAATCATTTCGGAAAGTAACCCCTCTTCCTCCCGGTAATCGTAAGCCCTTGCTGCATGCTGCAAAGTCTGCAGGCCTATTTGATAACCGCTTCCTTCGTCACCGAGAAGATGGCCCCATCCGCCGCTCCGAAAAATGTCTCCTTCAGCAGTTCGGGCAATTGCATTGGATCCTGTCCCGGCTATGAGAAGCATTCCGGCCTGCTTGTCGGGAGGGAGGGCGCCGTGGAGAGCAGCGAAAAGATCCGATTCCACAAAAATAATTGAATTTTCCGAAAAAAGAAGCTGTAAAGCACCCTGCCGGATTTTCGCTTCCGCCCGGATACGATCGTCGGGACGCCCCACACCTGCAAGTCCGCAGCATACTGCCCGGATACGGGAGGGAGGGATCTGAAATTTCTCCATTCCCCGCTGGAGCAGCTCCACCAGCCGGTCCTGCATTTTTTCCCATCCGATTACGTGGGGGTTTGTTCCTTCGCCGGTAATCAGCAGGGGCGGTTTTCTGCCGACAGGCGGAGGAGCATCTGCTGGGTAAAACAGACAGGAAGTTTTTGTTCCGCCTCCGTCGATTCCAATGACATATTCCATTCATTTCCTCCATCGTTAAATATAAGTAAAGTATATGAATTTTGAATTATTATGTCAATATTAATTTAATATAATGTAATAAAATTTCAACAAGTGAAATATAGAACAGGAGTGGTACACGAAGAAATACATTATTGAGCTGGGCTGCTGAATTATAAGGCTGTCTTGAAAATATTTCAGCAGTTACAGGCCGTCGTCGTTTCCTCCGGCGGGCCGCAGAATTCATCACATATGAATCAAAAAAAACTGCCCCGGAACGCTGAAAGCAGTTCCCCGGGGCAGAAAAAACGTATGAGTTTAGTAAAGCAGGTAGTTCTGACGTTTTTCCTCAAAATCGGCCATCTCTTCGTCCCAGTCTGCCATTATTTCTTCAACGGACAATCCCTCTTCAATCTGGGAACGGACTTCTCCGTTTCCGATCAGCTGATCGAAAAAAGAAATACCCGATTCATTTTCTTCCCGGAATTCAAAGTCTTCCGGATAAAGATCGTGGATTTTTTTTACGAGATGAAGTCCCATTTCCACGCTGTTCAGAGATTCTGCATCGGTTACGTGAATCTGCACACCGTGGGAAAGCTCACCGGCATGTTTGGAGAAGCTTGGTGTAAAGGAAGCTGCACGGAACGTAACGCCATCGATGTCTTCAGCATTCAGTTCCCGGCTGAGCTCGGTACTGTTCATAAACGGAGCCCCGATAAATTCAAAAGGCTTTGTCGTACCCCGGCCTTCTGAAACGTTCGTTCCTTCAATCAGTGCCGCTCCTGGATAAACAAAAGCTGTATCGGTTGTCGGCATGTTTGGAGAAGGAGCCACCCACTCCAGCGGCAGGTCGTCGTACGTGAAGCTCCGGTTCCAGCGGTTCATTTCAACAACGGTCAAATCAGCATGAATATCGAATTCTTCGTTGAAGTAAAGAGCAAGTTCACCAACAGTCATTCCGTGCCGGAGAGGAATCGGGTAAAGTCCGACAAATGAACTGTACTTATCTTCAAGAACCGGTCCTTCCACGTCGAGTCCTCCTAATGGATTCGGACGGTCCAGTACGACAAATTCAATATCATTTTCTTCTGCGGCTTCCATCGCGTAGGCCATGGTGTAAATATAAGTATAGAAACGAGTGCCGACATCCTGAATATCAAACAAAAGCACATCCACACCTTCAAGCATCTCTGCCGTCGGCTGGCGTGTTTCACCGTAGAGGCTGTAAACTGGAAGGTCAGTCACTTCATCCGTATAAAAAGGCACCCAGTCTCCTGCCTGGGCATCCCCGCGCACGCCGTGTTCCGGACCGTACAAAGAAACGAGATTGACACGGTCGTCGTCATGAAGGAGATCAACAATGCTCGTCAGGCTGCGGTCTACACCGGTCGGATTCGTAATAAGCCCGACATTTTTTCCTTCAATAACGTCAAACTGATCCTCAAGAAGTACTTCGACCCCGAGCTGAAATTGTTTCTTATGTCCTTCCTTATTTCCCTGGCCCTGGGAACTTCCATTACCCTGCGCAAAAGCAAGGGTAAAGCTGGACAAAACCATAACTGCAGCCAGCAGTAAAGCAACATAGCGTTTTTTCATAAACGTAAAACCACCTTTCAAAAATTTTTTGCTGCTCCTCCTTTTCTAAGGGTATGTTTGTCCGGCAGAATCTGATTATACAATTTGTGATGCAGCAACTGATTTTTCTTCCCGCGGGCTTTATATATTTCTGTTTAGCTTTTACGTAATGTGTCTGAAAGGAGCCTTCCTGAAACAAAACAGTATCTGCCGGAACTTGCCTTAACTATAGAACCGGTGATTTAAAAATGAAATGAGCAGAAAATACATAATTTTCTTTTAATTACTCTTGTTCCCATACTTTGTTCCTGGTAATATTTTCTTTTTAGTGGACGAAAAATGCAGCATAAAAATTTTCATAATGGGAGCAGAAAAAAGAAAACAGGGCGTCTGAATCATAAATAAGAATGTCAGTTGAAGCAGGTCATGTTATGCTGTATACAACCTTTGCAGCAAAGAAAATATTTGTAGAATCGTTTTTATACATTCCTCCGTCGTCCGCTTTCGTTTCCACGGAGAGGCTTTCCGAGCGGGCCGGCCTCAGCTAATTCCACCCTCCTGTAGTCGGTTGGAATGGATCTTCGGCTCGGCCTTCATCGCTCTGGAGTCCCTCCATGTCTCCTCCAGCCTCCGGTCAAAAGACCACGTCTTTTTATTTATTGAAGTAAAAACAGGGAATGTAAAACGAACGATAGAGAAGACTGTTTTCACCTATGATGGTGCAATAATCTACATGAATGGCTCTGTTAAAGCTCCTCCAAGGCAGGCCGGTCAGCGAAGTTTTCCTCCAGCCGTTAACAGTGAACTTTAAAATAGCTACCATTAAAGGTGTGTTTCAACGGTGGGAAAATACGGACGCTGTGCTGAAGTTCGTTGATGATTAAAGAAAAACACTCCTTCGTTCGTCCTGCAACAGGAGATCTCATCGGTTATTCGTGTGTTTAAATGCTGACAGGCACTGTGAAATTCGTTCTGTTTATAAAATGAATACGGGAGGAATATAATGAGCCAGCTGAATAATATTAAAAAGGTATTAGTTGCAAACCGGGGTGAAATCGCTATACGAATCTTTAGAGCGTGCACCGAACTGCATATCCGTACGGTAGCTGTCTACTCGAAAGAAGACACGGGTGCCTTTCACCGTTATAAAGCCGATGAAGCATACTTAATAGGAGCAGATAAAAAGCCAATTGATGCCTATCTGGACATTGAAGATATTATTGCGACAGCGAAAGAAAACAATGTAGATGCGATCCATCCCGGGTACGGGTTCCTTTCTGAAAATATTGAGTTTGCAAAACGATGCGATGAAGAAGGAATTATTTTTATCGGGCCGGAAACAAAACATTTAAATATGTTTGGAGACAAAGTAAAAGCACGCAGCACAGCTATCGAAGCGGGGCTTCCTGTCATTCCGGGAAGTGATGGGCCGGTCGACAGTCTGGGAGAGGTCGAGGCTTTTGCAGAAGCTCACGGCTATCCATTCATCATTAAAGCAACTCTTGGCGGTGGGGGACGGGGGATGAGAATCGTCCGGGACGCTGCTTCTCTGTCGGAATCATACGACAGGGCAAAGTCCGAAGCAAAATCAGCGTTTGGAAATGACGAAGTCTACGTAGAAAAATTTGTAGAAAGCCCGAAACATATTGAAGTCCAGATTTTAGGAGATACACACGGAAATATCGTGCACTTGTACGAAAGAGACTGTTCCGTTCAAAGAAGGCATCAGAAAGTAGTGGAAATCGCTCCAAGCGTATCTTTAGGAGAAGATCTCCGGGAAGATATCTGTGAAGCAGCCGTGAAGCTCAGCAGGAACATCGCTTACGTTAATGCAGGCACGGTGGAATTTCTCGTCGATCCTCATGGAGAATTTTTCTTTATTGAAGTGAATCCGAGAATTCAGGTGGAACATACCGTTACCGAAATGATTACCGGGTTTGATATTGTGCAGGCCCAGCTTTATATTGCCGATGGAAAATCCATTCATGGCGAAGAATTAAATATGCCGGAGCAGAAAGATATTAAAACGTTCGGCTATGCGATTCAGTCCCGTGTAACGACAGAAGATCCCGCAAATGACTTTATGCCGGACACAGGGAAAATTATGGCGTACCGTTCCAGCGGCGGATTTGGCGTGCGGCTTGATGCCGGAAACGGCTTCCAGGGGGCGGTGATTTCTCCTCACTATGATTCACTTCTCGTTAAAGTTTCCACCTGGTCTTTAACGTTTGAAGGTGCGGCGGCAAAAATGCTGCGAAACTTAAGGGAATTCCGCATACGCGGTATTATTACGAACATTCCGTTTCTGGAAAACCTCGTTCAGCATAAAGATTTTCTGAGCGGAGATTACAACACGTCGTTTATTGACAGCACGCAGGAACTGTTTGTTTTTCCTAAACGAAAAGACCGGGGAACAAAAATGCTTAATTTTATCGGGGAAACGATCGTGAACGGCTATCCGGGACTCGAGAAAATGAGGAAGCCGGTGCTGGATAAGCCGCCTGTGCCTGCTGTCGAAAAGGGGACAGTACCGAGAGACGGAACGAAGCAGATATTGGACGAACGCGGACCGGAGGGGCTGGCCGAATGGGTGAAAAGTCAGCCGCAGGTGCTGCTGACAGATACTACGTTCCGCGATGCTCACCAGTCACTTCTTGCTACAAGAGTGAGAACGCATGATTTGAAGAAAGTGGCTGGACCGACAGCGCATCTTCTGCCGCAGCTGTTTTCTTCGGAAATGTGGGGAGGCGCGACTTTCGACGTTTCCATGCGGTTCCTGCACGAAGATCCGTGGGAACGGCTGCTTCTGTTAAGGGAAAAAATGCCGAACGTCCTCATGCAGATGCTGCTGCGCGCTTCCAATGCCGTCGGGTACAGAAACTACCCGGATAACGTCGTCAAAGAATTCATCGGAAAAAGTGCCGATGCGGGAATGGATGTTTTCCGCATTTTTGATTCCCTGAACTGGATTGAAGGGATGCAGCTCGCCATTGATGAAGTCAGGAACAAACAGAAGGTGGCGGAAGCTTCGATCTGCTACACGGGAGATATACTGGATGCTTCCCGCACGAAGTATGATTTAAATTACTATAAAAACATGGCTGTAAGCCTGGAAGAAGCCGGGGCTCATATTCTTGGGATCAAGGATATGGCGGGCCTCCTTAAGCCGGAAGCGGCCTATCAGCTGATAGGGGAACTTAAAAACACCGTTTCCATTCCTATTCATCTGCATACGCACGATACGAGCGGGAACGGTATCTTTACCTACGCAAGAGCTATTGAAGCAGGAGTCGATATTGTGGATGTGGCGATCAGCTCGATGGCCGGACTGACTTCCCAGCCAAGTATGAACAGTTTGTACTACGCACTGGAAGGAAGCGGCCGCCAGCCGGACATGGACATCAAAGCAATTGAAGAGCTGAATGAGTACTGGGATTATACGAGAAAGTACTATCAAGGTTTTGAAAGCGGGATGAATTCTCCCCACACCGAAGTGTATGAACACGAGATGCCCGGCGGTCAGTACAGCAACCTGCAGCAGCAGGCTAAAGCCGTCGGCCTTGGTTCCCAGTGGAATGACGTGAAGAAAATGTACCGTAGAGTCAATGATATGTTTGGTGACATCGTCAAGGTCACTCCTTCTTCCAAAGTGGTGGGGGATATGGCCTTATACATGGTTCAAAATGAGCTGACAGAAAAAGATGTTTTTGAAAAAGGAGAGAGCCTCGATTTTCCTGATTCTGTCGTGGAATTATTTCAGGGCCAGCTCGGACAGCCGTACCAGGGCTTTCCGGAAAAACTGCAGCAAATTATTTTAAAAGGACGCCGCGCCATTACGAACCGCCCGGGCGAAAATATGGAAGAAGTCAATTTTCACAACCTTCAGGAAGAACTGTATAAAGAGGTCGACCGTCAGATTACGAGCCACGATTTATTGTCCTACGCGTTGTACCCAAAAGTGTATATGGAGTTTGAACGCTTTAGGGAGCAGTTTGGAGACGTGACGGTACTCGATACCCCGACGTTCTTTTATGGACTGCGGCTCGGGGAGGAAATTGAAGTTGAAATAGAGCAGGGAAAGACGTTAATTGTAAAACTCATTTCTATTTCAAAACCGCAGGACAATGGGACAAGAATCGTTTATTTTGAACTGAATGGCCAGCCGCGGGAAGTAAACATTAAAGATCAGAATGTAGCTGCCGCTGTGAATGAACGACCGAAAGTCGATAAGAAAAATATTAATCAAATAGGAGCTTCCATGCCTGGAACCGTCGTGAAAACATTAGTTGTAGACGGGGAAAAAGTGAAAAAAGGCGATCATCTGATGATTACGGAAGCGATGAAAATGGAAACGACCGTTCAGGCTCCATTTGATGGAGAAGTCAAGGCAGTTTGCGTAACAGACGGCGACACCATTGCAACGGGTGATTTATTAATTGAATTCGGCTCCTGAGAAATTTTTAATCCAGAAGACGCGGCGGTAATTATATAAAAATGCAGCAGATCGAAAACATAAAAGGGTGCCTCACGGTTTCACACCGGAGGCACCCTTTCTTTTATATCCTATGCAGCAATAAAATTGTTAAAGCAGCAGGAATTTTATATTCTGTTAAACCCTTTGATGAGAGTAGCTTCAACATGGCTCAGATGACTCAGCATTGCCCGGCGGGCGGCTCCCGCGTCCTGTGCAGCAATTGCATCATAGACGTGCACGTGTTCTTCGTAAAGGCGGGAAAGGGTTTTCTGTTCAGAAAAAAGCCAGACGCGTCTCGCTTCAAACATTGTTCTGCGGAGCGTATCGGAAAGCTGTTCCATCATTTCCACCATCGTTTTATTGCCGGTGGCTGCGGCTGTTGCAAGATGAAAAGCAACGTCGGCAGCTTCACCGACACTTTCCCCGGTCGCTGCCTTCATATCCGACAACGCTTGGTTTAAAGCTTCCAGGTCCTGATCTGAACGCTTCAAAGCCGCGAGTTCTGCAGCCCCTGCCTCTATAATTTTACGAACTTCAAAGAGGTCGAGCATTTCCTGTTTGGAAATGACCTGACCTGTTTTTAATGGATTATACATCCCGGAGAAGTCATATTCATTCACGAAAGTTCCTTCCCCCTGACGAATCGTAACGGCTCCAACGGCACGAAGCGCACTGAGGGCTTCCCGGACCGCAGAACGGCTCACCTGGAACTGCTCGGCAAGCTGCACAACCGAGCTGAGCTTTTCTCCGGGCTGAAGATCTCCGGATCGGATCATTTCTTCAATCTGCTCCCGGACGATTTCCGATATTTTTTTGGACTGTATCTGTTTAAAGCTCATAACGGCTGTCTCCTTTAAGTTCCTGGGTAGTCATTTTTAAAATACCATGCCCCCGCGGGAGATTCAATTATAAAGAAGAGAAGACGCCCGGCTTCAGGCGTCTTCAATAATAATATAGTGGGCGGAAACCGGACCGTGCACGCCGACGAGGAGACGCATCTCGATGTCGGCCGAGTTGCTCGGACCGGATATGAAATTCACACACGAAGGTACTTTTCCTTGTTCTTCGCGCATCTGGTGGATGACTTCCGCTGCCTGGGTCATCCGTGCAACGATCGTGGAGCGGGGGATCAGGGCAATATGAACCTCCGGGAGAAGACTCACCGCCCGTCCCTTTCCGGGGGCGCTGAACAGAACCACAGTACCGGATTCAGCCAGGGTGATGTCCGAGAAAGTAATGCCGACCTTGGCACGCTCGGCAAAAGCCGTCATTTCCTCTCTGTCGTTGTCGGACCACGCCATGCTTTCCGGGAGAGAGTCAAGTACAGGTTCGAGACTGAAGGAGTGGAAGCGCTCGTCCTGCCAATAGACGGCAGAGGAAGCCCCGAACTGCTGGAGCACCTGGTGCAGAGTTTCCGGAAGATCAGCCGCTGTCGTTGTATCGACCGACGTATGGATCGTTTCACACTGTTTTATTAATATTTCCTGGAGTTCTACGGGAGAAGCCCCGGCAAACACTTCCTGCTGCGGCTGTTTTTTCCACACGGGCCGTTCGACTCCTTCGGTGCGCCGTTCCCGGCCGAGATTTCCGGCAATATTGGATAAAAAGGTTTCTTTGTTATGAATTTTCCCCATCATTTTTCCTCCTTTCGCGTTCGGCAAACCAGTCACGGAAGCGGTCATCCTTCTGGGAGGGCAGGGTGCGGATCTTCGTCCACAGCTTCACCGGGCCGGGGCCGCTTTCTTTTTCGCTGAATCGATCGACAATAGGAGAAGCGGACCTGCTTCCGAACTCAAACAGTTTCGGGTGACTTGCGGCGTAGGCAAAGCCCTGCATAGCCATTTTTTCGCTGAATCCGCCGCCCTCGTGTTCCACAATGTCACGACGGTGCTCAAGAAGCAGTTCATGCAGTGGTATTTTGACAGGACAGGCATCTGTACAGGCCGCACAGAGCGAAGAAGCGAATGGAAGCTCTTTATTGTTTTCGTATCCTTCAAGAAGAGGCGTCAGCACCGCCCCGATCGGTCCCGGATAAATTGAGCCGTAGGAATGCCCGCCGACATGCCGGTAGACCGGGCAGACGTTAATACACGCAGCGCAGCGGATACACTGCAGAGCGCTCTGGTATTTAGTACCGAGAATTTTGGAGCGTCCATTATCGACAATGACGATATGAAATTCTTCCGGGGCATGTTCGTCGTCTGCTTCCGACGGGGTAAGGCCGGTAATATAGCTTGTCAGCTTCTGACCGACGGCACTCCGGCAGAGCATACTGACGAGTACGTCGAGCTCTTCCCAGGTAGGAACGATTCGTTCCATACCCATCACGCTGATTTGTGTTTTCGGGAGGGCTGTTACCATGCGGGCATTTCCTTCGTTTGTCACTAGAGAAACCGAACCGGATTCTGCTACCGCAAAATTACAGCCGGTAATGCCGACATCTGCACTTAAAAATTCCTTTCGAAGCTGTTCGCGGGCGAAGCGGCCGAGCTCCTGAGGGTCGGACGACTGGCTGTAGCCCCGCTTTTTGTGAAAAGTCTCCCGGATCTGGTCTTTGTTTTTATGAAGTGCCGGTACAACGATGTGGGAGGGAGGATCATGGTCATCAAGCTGCAGAATCCATTCCCCGAGGTCCGATTCAATCACCTCGCAGTCCAGCTCCCGGATCGCTTCGTTCATACCGATTTCTTCTGTCACCATCGATTTGGCTTTAACGACTTTTTTCGCTTCCTTTTTCTTAATAACGGACTGGATATACTCGTTTGCTTCTTCCTTCGTTTCCGCAAAAAAGACGTGTCCTCCCTGGGCGGCGGCATTTTCGGCGAACTGCTGCAGGTAAAAGTCGAGGTTGTCGAGCGTATGCTGGCGGATTTCCTCGGCGTGGTCGCGCCAGTCCTCCCATGTACCGAGTTCGGCAGTCGAATCTGATTTTCTTCCTTCCAGCCGGTCCTGGGCCCCAGAAACAGCGGAGCGCATAAACTCATCATTTATTCCTTTTTCAACGCGCTTGTCGAAAGGTTCATTGCTGATGCGGATACTCATGTGTGCACCTCTTTTCTGCTGTTTAAAATTTCTGCGATATGGCGTACTTCCACTGGTCTGCCTGTCCGTTCGATTCTTCCGCCGATATTCATCAGACAGCCGAGATCGGAGCCGACAAGACAGGCTGCTTTTGTTTCTTCTATATGCTGTACTTTTTCATCGACCATCTGCTGGGAAATCGGCATCATTTTTACAGCAAACGTCCCCCCGAAACCGCAGCAATGCTCTTTAAACGGCAGTTCTGTGAGTGTCAGTCCCGAAACGTTTTCCAAAAGACGGACTGGAGCCTCTTTTACGCCGAGCAGCCGCGTCATGTGGCAGGAAGAATGGTAAGTGACGGTGCCATGGAATTCTGCCCCTACATTTTCCACACCGAGGACATCGACGATAAACTGGGTAAGTTCATACGTTTTGGAAGCAAGCTCCTCTGCTTTTTTCTGCCACTTTTCGTCATCGGAAAATAGTTTTTTATATTCCTGGACCATGGTTGCGCAGGAACCGGAAGGGGTGACAACCCATTCTGCGTCTTCAAACGTAGTAATCATGTGACGGGCTACTTTTTGTGTTTCTTTTTGATAGCCGCTGTTGAACGCAGGCTGGCCGCAGCACGTCTGGTTACGGGGAAAGGACACATTGCACCCGAGACGTTCCAGAAGCTCCACGGTGCTGCGCCCTACAGAGGAAGGGTAGACCGCGTCAGCTAGACACGTAATAAACAAAGATACATTCATAAGTAGACCTCCATTTTGTTAAGCAGATTTGACTGCTTCTTCGTTTCCGGCTGTGCTGCGTGACCCCCGGTAAAGGGCGTATGCAATTCCGGCTGAAATTGTTATAAGAAGGAAAGTACCTGGATTCAGACCAGGCCCGTAAAACCAGACGGAACCGAGAGCGCCTGCAAAAGTAACGTAGTAGGCAGTAGGAATTAATGTTTTGCGGATAAGGAGCCCTTCTTTACCGGTGAGTCCTCCTGCTGCACTTGCGGCCACTACATTGTGTACGCATATCATATTGCCTGCTGCACCGCCGATAGCCTGCAGAGCAACAGTAGTAGTGCCGGTGACACCGATAAGCTCTGCTGTTTCATATTGGAAGCCGGAAAACATCATGTTGCTGATCGTGTTGCTTCCTGCAATGAAGGCACCGAGCGCTCCAATTACAGCAGAAACGAGGGGCCACTGAGATCCAAATACGGCTTCTGCACCGAGCGCCAGCTGAAAGGGCATTGTACCAAACGGATTGGTTTCTACACCGGTATTAATGAACACCTGCACCATCGGTACGGCAAAAATGAGTGCTGCGGCTGCACCGACTGTTGTTTTAAACGAAGACAGAGCAGCGTTTCCAAACCGGGAAACAGGCATACGGTATATGAAAATAGATAAAGCAGCGGCAGTGATCAGTACCGCGGCCGGAAGATATAACGGCTGAAAAGACACCGGAATCCCGGCATTAAAAGGTTCTCCAAAACTAATGACGACACTTTGAAGCCATCCTTTAAATGGAAGAGCATCAAGCCTCGTCAGAACGAGAAGTACACCAACAATCACATAGGGGATCCAGGCGCGGACCATGGAAATATCGGGAACGCGGCCGGATGCCTCCGTGCGTAGTGTTCCTTTCCACTCAGGATCCCAGTTTTCCTCCCGGTCAAACTGCCACGGCTGTTCCGGCATAAACAGACCCCGTTTTGCAGCCGGAACGACGACAGCCAGGCCGATCAGTCCACCGAATAAAGAAGGAAATTCAGGACCTAGAAAAACAGCGATAAGCATGTAGGGAATAGTAAAGGAAAACCCGGCAAACAAAGCGAACTTCCAAGCCTGCAGCCCTTCTGTAAACGAACGGTTCTTCCCAAAAAATTTCGTCAGCATAGCGATCATAATGAGCGGAATAAACGAACCGATGATTGCGTGCAGAATAGAAACGTGCCGGGTAATTTCCATCAGCATTTCCATGCTGAAACCGGGAGTGTTCACCAGGCCGTCGTTAATACCAATCAGTACCGGGGTGCCGATCGCACCGAACGTTACCGGCGTGGACTGAATTGTCAAAGCTACCATCACCGCTCCCATTGCAGGAAAACCGATAGCAACAAGCAGGGGAGCCGCAATAGCGGCAGGAGTTCCAAAGCCCGAAGCGCCTTCAATAAACGAGCCAAACAGCCAGCAGATTATAATGGCCTGAACTCTCCTGTCCGGAGATATGTCTGTAAATCCCCGGCGGATCGTATTAAGAGCTCCGCTTTCCCGGAGGGTGTTTAACAAAAGGATAGCCCCGAAGACGATAAATAAAATAGTAAGTGCGGAAACAAGGCCGTTAATCACTGCCCCGCCAATTTGATTAACAGGTACATTCCAGAAAAATACGGCTGCGCCTATAGTAATTACAAGAGAAACAGGCATCGCCCGGCTTGCAGGCCAGCGAAGAATTACAAGAAAAAGTAAGACAGATAAAATTGGTGTCAAAGCGATCAATGTGAGTATCCCAGTTCCCATGAGTGTTCCTCCAATCATTATACGTGAAATCAGTAAAAAACATAAGAGTAGATGATCTGAAGAACAGGTCATCAGATGTATTTTTGTAAGTGCTTACATTATAAGCACATGAAAACTTTTCCTGCAACCTCTTTTTCACAAATTTGTCACGGATGAAAGGACCTTTTTTAAGTAGAGTAAAGGCGGGGCAGGAGAGAAAAAAGCAGGGGGGAAGCTCCTGTACAGTTGATAAAGCAGTTAAAACTGGCGATCATTAACAAACTAAAAAACCTGACAGATCGGGCCGTCAGGCTTTTTTAGTGGTTAATTGACTTTTTGAGCAGCTGTTTTTAATCTTTAGCACTGCTATTTTTTTTCGTCCGCTTCTTCTTTCATTCTTTGAATATATTCTTTTCGAAGACGCTGACGGTAGCCGTACGTACCTTTAAGGACGGTTTCTTCATCTTCAAGACCAGCACCGATCGCACCAATTACGGTTGCAATTGACGTGATCAGCCAGGCTAAGTAAAGAAAATACGGAAGTCCTGCCGGCCGTCCGATGCCGTCTCCTGATTCCAGGAGATCCGGTGGAATAAATAAAAATACGGCAAATAGAAAACAGAAAAACAACAGAACATAATAAATAGCCACTCCAAATCCTATCGTAAAAACAGTGGAAGCATTATGAAGCCGGATTAAGTATTTATTATCATTTGTTTCCGACCTGGTTTCCCAAAGTTTGTGGGCAATAATAATCCAGGCTGTCATTGCCGTAAAAGAGATCACCATTAAGGTGGCAGCCCTTATCTCATCGTAGGAATCTGCAAGCATCCAGACGGTAGGGAAAATCAGTGCATAGGCCCCGGTAGCAAAAGCAACAGCCACAACGCTCTTAAACGTCGTAACTACCTTGTATGGATCGTTGGCACGCACCATGCCGCTCGTCAGCCGCATGTAGCCGTTTGCCCGTGGGGAAGCGATGAAGCGTACGGTCGTGTCAGCTCCTTCTTCGTCTACTGTAACACGATCGATATTCACGGTAATACGCTTAATCGGTGCAAAACGGTTGAGCGGTCCGGCTTTGCATAGTTCCCGGGAACCAATTTTGTGCATGTTTTTATCATTTCCCGGATCCATGTTATCTACTCTCTCCTGTTCCCGGTCTCTTGCTTCTTCGGAACTGCCGTGATGCATTTCACTCACAAGCTGCAGCGAGGCTTCCCTGACGCGGCGGAGGAGTGGGGCGAATCCAAGAGCCGGAAGAGAGATCTGGGCAAGCGCGAGTTCTTCTTCGACTTCTGCTACGATAAATTCGCCGTCTTTAAACAAAGGCATATCTGTAACAGCAATGGCATAGTCCCAATTTTTATCATCAGAGATACTCTGAGCCTGCTGGAGTGTTTTTGCCGCATTTTCTTCTGCTCCGATATAGGAGTCAACGACAATTTCTACTTTCCAGGAATATTCATCGTCCACGTAATCTCGCAGAAGATCCGCCAGCTCACCAGCTAGTTTATCAGAAAGATCAGATGCTGCTTTTGGAGCTGGAATCAGACCAACATGAAGCGTTGGAAGCTCTGTATGATCTGACTCACTGTCCGGCATCTCTTCTTTTTCTTCCTGTTCTTTTTCTTCAGTGGTTTTTTCTTCTTCACTCTGCTCTGCTTCCTCTTTATGGTCGGAATCACTATCCCTCATCGAGTCTTTTTCTTTCTGTTTCTTTTCTTCGGTCGATTTTTCTTTTTCACTCTGCTCTGCTGCTTCTTCGTTACGATCGTCGTTCATAGCAGAACACCTCCTCTGCTGGAAAAATAACTGAATTGGAGTAGTCCGAAGGTTACTTATACCCTGAAAAAACAGGAGATAACCATGAATTGTGCTATTAATTTTCCTCTTTTTCAATAAGCTGCTTATCAGTGGAAAACAGACAGCGTTTTTAGTAAGTCATTCTCCTCAGATTATTTATGAGTATCAACGGCGGTGCATTTTTTCCTGCAGTCGTTTTTTCCTTCCTTCAAATCCTCCTGCTGTCCCGTCCCGTATTTTATACTTTAAAGCTTCATCACATACTTCCACTGCATCGGAATAACTGCCCTCTTCCTCATAAAGTTCCGCAAGACGCTTAAAGGCAGGGACGTCGGGTGGAATAAAATCAAGCAGGGATTCCTTATGATATTTCTTTTTGTATGCTTCCAGAATGTCCGGGGTGTATTTAATATGCTCCCGCCAGATATCCTTACATTTTTCGAGGGCGGCTGTTCCTTCCTCATGCTGCAGATTGTAAAAATAGTCTCCCGCTGTTTTATAAAAATGGTGGCGGTCGAGAGGGCTGCCTTCGGAAAACTGATAGGCAACCTGAAGGGCTGCTTTTGCCTGCTCTTTATCTTTAAAACGGTTTCTTTCAAATTCCTCCAGTGCGAGGCGGTACCTTTCGTTCTCTGGAGCCGGGGTACTTTTTTCCTGATCCTCTGATTTTTTGAAAAAATTAAACAGTCCCATGCTTCCAATCTCCTTTCCTGCCTGTACTCAGACTATTATTGGTTCTACTATTCCCTATTCCCATTTCCCTTATTTTTAAGCTCTGTTAAGGCAGGGAAAGAAAAGGGTAATAACGATAGTAGTAATTACGAGGGGAGATTTACAATGGATGAGTGGATGAACTACATAGCCGCGGAAAATGTCATCGGTACATTCGCAGCTGCGGCGGCCGGTGTTTTTATTATCTATTTTATGACACGGCTGCTGAAAAAAAGTCTTGGACGTTATGTAAAAGACCACAATAACTGGTACAGGACGCGGAAAGCAGCAAATGTTTTCGGGTTTGTACTCGTGGTCATTTTCCTTGCTGTTCTTTACAGTGATATGCTTGGCGGCATAACTGTAGTTTTAAGTGTTGCGAGTGCAGGTATTGCTTTTTCACTCCGCGAAGTTATTGCGAGTATTGCCGGATGGCTGACAGTGCTTGTAGGAGGGATGTTCAGTACGGGGGACCGGGTCCAGCTTGGAGGAGTAACCGGAGACGTCATTGATATTGGTGTCCTGAGGACGACCATCATGGAAACAGGGGACTGGGTGGAGGCAGATCTGTACAACGGCAGAATCGTAAAAATTGCAAACAGCTTTGTTTTTACGGCACCGGTGTACAATTATTCCACAGATTTCCCCTTTTTATGGGACGAGATTAAAATTCCGGTGAAATTCGGGAGTGACTATACCTTTATGAGACAGCTGCTTTATGATGCGGCGGAAGAAGCTTCTGGAGGGTATACAGAGGAAACGAAGGAATACTGGTATTCGATGGTGCGGAAGTTTTACATTGAAAACGCAGCGACAGATCCGATGGTAACGCTTCAAGTGAACGACAACTGGGTGGAATATACAATCCGCTACGTCGTACATTACAAAGCCCGGCGTTCCACAAAAGATCGTCTGTTTACTAATATATTGGAAAGAATAGAGGAGCATCCGGATAAAACAAGTCTTGCCTCTGCTACTTTTGAACTCGTGAGTGCCCCTCCGGTAAATATTAAAGTGGATAATAAATAGTGTTTTTAAGGAATTTTGAAAGGCGGTGCTGGCAGGGCTGTTAACAGTGGCTGCAGCGGGCGGAATGCTCGTAATATCCAGGCGGAAAAACATCGAACAGCACCAACAGTGAGCCAAACAGCACGTAATAAGAAAACAGTGAAAACGTCCTTCCGGTCAGGTGTATCGGGAGGGCGTTTTCTGCTTCTTATTCTGTTTCCGGTGGACACTGGTGCAAAGATTTTTTTATTACATTTTCATTTGTAAAATAACGGAGCAGTTGAGAACACCCTTAGAAAGAGAAGATTTTTCATGTGATTAACGTAAAAGGAATAGATATAAAACACAGGAAATATCCTTTATTATCCATGATTTATGTGATAAAGTAAAAATATTGAATTTTCAAACAAATATTTCCTTTTTGTATTACATTGGAAGAAGGAGGGGAGAGGTTTCAAATCCAAATGCTCCGCTTTATGTAAGTTAGTTCTTTCACTGTGCTGCTGAAATTGTTTAGAATCATCAACTGTTTACAAGCCCTTGTTACCAGGGTATTTTTTGAAATGCCCAAAAAGAATATATGGAGGTTTTGTGGAATGACTAAACAATACGTAAGGAAATCAGTTCCTGTACTCGCCTGCTCTGCTCTTTTATTTTCAGCTGCTCCGGTCTCAGCAGAAGAACACAGCGTAGAAGACGTTATCGAAAATTCCCGGGAAGCGATGTACAACCTGGAAAGTCTCTCTGTCGACACCGAAATCGAATACTCTTATGAAAGAGGAGAAGAGCAGATCGTCGACTACCATGTGTCCGAGGAAGATATTATCAGCAGCCCTTTTATGATGAGAGGTTTTTATACCACGACGGCTGATGATGGATCGGAATTTAACTGGGCGATGTATTCAACAGAGAGTGCGTTCTACAATCAGGACAGTGATGGGCCGTGGGTCGTAATAAGAGAAGGAGACGAAGGATTTGAAAGGCCGGATTTTAAAACGACGATGGACGAGATGTATTTCTATGATATAGACCTGTTTGCGGATGAGTTTTCATTAAGCGAAGAGGATGGAATGTACGTTTTAACCTACGACAGTTCGGGCGGAACGTATGAAGATGTGCTCGAACCTTCATTAAGCGGGGATATGGACGAGGGATTAACCGGTGACGTGGATGAGTATGACGAAATTACGGACGTTTTCTATGAGGTACATATCGACAAGGAAACTTACTACCTCACGGATATGTACAGGGAATTTCATACGTCTTATACGGACGAGGGAGAAAGAATCGATGTAAGGGATTCTTTGTGGAGAACCTTCCATAATTTCAACGGTGTGGAGCCTTTTGAAGTTCCGTCTGAAGTGGTGGATGGCGCTGTAGATTATGCGGACTATTATCCAGACTACTATGAAGAGGGAGACGAGCTCCCGGCCACTGCCAATAACTATCCGTTTTACGTGCTGGCCGGCCTGTTAACAGCGGCAGCAGCCGGCGGACTCCTGGCTGTATCCCGTAGAAAGACAGGTATTGAAGTTTAACGGGAAGATATCCAGCAGTAGATTTTCGACCGAAGCTGTTCATTAGAAGGAAGTTGTTCTTTATCTCTTCGGCTGCCGGGGGAAAAGCTGTCAGCTGCTCCTCACGGCGGGCCGGGCTGGAGGGAATTTTCTTCTATCTCCCTGCTTTAACACAGATAAACACATTAGAGGAGGAAGCAATATATGACGAAAAACAGATGGAAATTTTCTGCCGGTGTGTCCGTGATGATGCTCGCTGCTGTCCCAATTTCAGCACAGGCACTTTCTCCTGAGGAACTCATTCAGGATTCACGGAACGCGATGGAAAGTCTCGACAGCTACTCCATTCATACAGAAATTACTTACTCCGATATCAGTGAATTCGGTGAATTTGAAGGCTCCTATGAGGCGCATGAAGATATCTTTACCAGCCCTTTTAAAATGCGTACGCAGGCTTCTACCGAATACGACGGCGATACCGACAGCTGGACTACCTACTTAACAGAGGACGCGTATTATTTTACGGATTTTGAAGATACGTGGTTTAAAATCACCGCGGATAATCCGGAATTTGATATGCTGGCCTACGGCAGTACTGCAGAGGGCTATTTTGAGGAAATAGAAGCACTTGACGGCTTTACGGTCACGGAAGAGGACGAGGCGTATGTGCTGACGTATGAAAGCGATGAAACTGGATATGAAGATGTTCTGGATCCCACCCTGGAAGGGGAGGATGATGAAATAACGGCAGAGCTGCGGATCAACAATCTTTTTTACGAAGTGCATATCAGCAAAGAAACAAACTATCTGACAGAGATTCACAGAGAATATGAGACCGTATATGAATACGAGGACGGCCGGACAGGCGAGGAGTTTAAGGAGTCTTCCCGGACAACCTTTTATAACTTCAACAGTGCAGAAGAATTTGAGATCCCTGCAGAAGTCATAGAAGGTGCGCTGGACTACGATGATTATTATTTTGACTACGAAGAGGAATTCATGGAGGAAAATGGGGACGAGCTTCCGGCTACCGCTTCCGACTATCCTTTTTACGTACTGGGGGGACTGCTGACGGCTGCTGCAGCAGGCGCAATGCTTGTTATCTCCCGAAGAAAAACAGTTTCTTAACAAAATTCAGGCGAATAAATTTGAAAAGGCCGGCCTTCGGGACTGTCGAGTCTGCAGGGCAGGCTTCTTTATTGTTTTTCAGTGAATCACTGCGGTACCCGGCCTTTACTTTTTCCTGACAGCAAATATCTGTAAAACTGGCAGTTTTCTTTGTCTCCCTTTATAATGATATCTTAAAACAGCGATGAAAGAAGGATAGGAGAATGACTATGCGTTTACAGCGACTGCCGGAGAGTTTTTACCATCAGCAAACACTCGACCTGGCCCGGGCGATGCTCGGAAAAATCCTTATTAAAGAAACAGCAGTAGGAACAGCAGCTGGAAGAATCGTCGAAACAGAGGCTTATATCGGACCGGGAGACCAGGCTGCCCACAGCTACGGAAACAGGCGTACAAAAAGAACCGAAGTGATGTTCGGTCCTCCCGGCCACGTCTATACGTATGTGATGCATACACACTGTCTCTTTAATGTAGTGAGCGGCAGGGAAGGACGTCCGGAAGCGGTACTCGTCCGGGCTGTGGAACCATACCTCGGTAAAGAATTAATGTATGAACGACGAGGGCTTCATCATAAAGAAACGAATTTAACAAGCGGTCCGGGCAAGCTGACAAAAGCCCTCGGTATAACTATGGAGGATTACGGTCTGCCCGTCTACCAGAGTGTCCCTTTCATTGCGGAAGGAAGCTCCCCTGAAAACATATCGGAAGGAACGCGGATCGGCATTCCAAACAGCGGGGAAGCAAAAGACTTTCCATGGCGTTTCTGGGAGACAGATAATCCGTTTGTTTCCCGGGGGAGGTAAAGTCCTGTGATATTCCAGGCAGAGAGGGGGGGGCGGCGGTCCTGAGCGCAGCTATATCTTCCTGCTTAAAGCAGCGGCTTTGCCCTCCTTCTCAAAAAATATTCAATTTTCCCGGAAATTATTTTTAGCAGAAAGGGTTATATTTCCGTAAAACGGGTATATTAATAATAACAACAGAATAGATTCACACCGCAGGCAGCTCAGCCATCGCGTTGATTCCGCCAATGTACCGGCTGCAGCTTAATCTATTCTTTGGTGGTATGCATATTAAGCAGTTAAGATGCATTCAAGCTGGAGAATAAAAGCTGAGTGAAACAGCCAGCGCCTGATGGAAATGCGAAAAAATCAGGATCGAGGAACTGGATTACAAACTTCCTCAACACATTCACTTTATCCTTCCATCAATGGCTTGTAGGACAGCAAACCTGCGGAAGCAGCTGAGGCCGTCTGTTACGCTGAAAGTAAGGTAAGTAAATCGTGAATACTTCAGCCGGTGAGTAACAGATTGGAGCCAAGAAATGGTTGAGTTCCCTATGGTGTGAATCTATCTTGAAAAGGGGCTGTTCTTCCGGAACAGCCCCTGAGTTATGCCTGAAATCGATATTTTATTCGTAAGTCGTGTATTCAGTTCCAGGATATTTTTGACGGACTCGGCGCCGGAACGAAATAACGGTGAGCATAATAGCAGCAATTACAAGGATAAATCCGGAACCCTGCCACCATGTGAGAATTTCATTTAAAATAAAGATACTGATAATAACTGAAACAACAAGCTCCATTGAAGAGAGAATGGCAGCCTTGCTGGATTCCACGTAAGCCAGCCCGTAAGTGAAAAGAAGATAGGCAAATATAGTGGAGATAATGGATATCCCAAGAAGGGGTATCCATATTTCACCGGCAGTAAGCAAAGCTCTATGTTCCCAGATACCGCTTGTAGGAATAGTAAAAGCCATGCCGCTTAAAAGCGCATAAAACGTTATTGTCAGCGGATGATAAATACCGGTAACAAATTTTCCGAGCAGGCTGTAGGAAGCACAGAACAGTCCGGCCAGGAGCCCAAGGAGGATAGTCAGTGTATCTGCGCTGTCCCCACCGGGAGGGAGAAGTCCTACAGCGAGGGCACACCCGACGATAGTCAGCCCTATGGCAGCATTTTTCTGGATTGTCAGCTTTTCACGGTAGAGAAAGCGGGCGATCAGGGCAGCGAATATTGGGGAAGTGTAAACAAATACGACAGCCACAGCAACGGAGGCACGTTCCATGACGGCAAAGTAAAACCAGTTGAAAACAGCCATGCTGACGATGCCGAGGGCGCATAAGTATGGAAGGTCTTTCAGTTTTATTTTTAAATACTCTTTTGCAAACATCAGAATAATAATAAAAAGAATCAAAGCGGACATAGTCATTCTGGCTGTGACAACCTGCCAGGGGGAAAAGCCGAACTCGTACAGTGTCTGCACAAATAATCCGGTCATTCCCCAGCAGGCAGCACCGCTCAGAACAAGAATATATCCAAGAGCCGCACGGATATTTGCTATCACAGACACCACTCCTTTCCTTCTTCTACCGCAAACCTACCGCACTCCGGAGTATAAAGCAACAACTGTAGTAAATAAGAAAAGGAATAAAAGTAAAATTCCTCCTGAAGCAAAATTCCTGTACAATAGAAGTAAAGGTTTATTAAAGAAAGGGGTTACAGTATGTCTTCCAGAACAGAAGGGCTGCATGAGATGGTTGTTTTTTCTGAAAATCTGCTGAACTATGACGAAAAAACGCTCACAACACCGGTGAAGCCAGGGAAGTGGTCAATCAGGGAGATTATGGGGCACCTGTACTACTGGGACCGGTTAATTATGGAATCGATGGTTCCGCTTATGAAAAACGGAGCAGTTCTTCCGCCCTTTCCGAACCCGGATATATATAACCGGGCAGCGATTGCTTCGCTGGAAGGAAGACGGGCACTAAGAATTATTGAAGAATTTATTTCCGTAAGAAATGAATTCATCCGTCAGCTGGAAAAAACGGAGAAAGAAGCTGTTTTTCGAATAAGCGGATCAAAAGGGGAGTCGAGTACGGAAAAAATCGCTGCTTTTTTGACGGAACATGACAAACATCACCGGGAACAGATGGAAACTTTTCTTGAAGAACATCAAAAGAGAGAAGCAATGGCCCGTAAGAAGTAACAGATTATCCAATTTGCAGAAAGAAGAAATCCAACCTTCAGAAGAACCCATGGGAACGATTGCGTCTGTAAAGTCAGAAATTTCCTATAATAACTTTAATTGATCAGCAGAGCTGTCTTGATATAAATAATCAAGAAAGCTTCAGAGTGTTGATTAAGTCTTGGTTTCAGAATAATTATTCTTCTGAGCGTATAGCTTTCTCCTGCACTCCCCGGCGGAAGCTTGCCGTGGGGCTCGTCATCAGCTATTTTCCAGCCCTTCGGCCATGGAAAAGGATCTTCTGACTTCGCTTTATCCCACCGGCGTCCCCGCCGGACGTTCCGGAGGAAAAAGCTTTTCCTGAATGGAAGAAAGGATGGAATCAACACGTTATTTAGAAGAGAAACCTTCTTTTTATTTTCCTGCTGGAGCTGCAGCAGGCGACTCCGAAGCGATGAAGGACGAGCAGAAGATCCATTTCTTCCGACCATTGGAGGAAGAAATTAGCTGAAGCCGGCCCGCCCGGAAAGCGTCCTGTGGAGGCGAAAACAGGGAAATGCATAGGCATGTATAAAAAATACTTTATAAACAGCCTGGAGCTGTCTTGATATAAATAATCAAGACAGCTTTTTTATTTTCAAGAATAATGGAAATTTATAGAATTTAACCGTTGTAGAAGAACAAAATTAATTACAAATATTCAATACGTTAAAAATTTTTTTAATCAATTAAACGTTGGTATGTCAACGTTTTTATAAATATGCCCCTGAAACAAGGGTTTACAAAATTCTATAATTAAGTAGGATAAATAATGTACAGTAAACAAAAAAGCGGCCGGAACAACAAAAAGGGGGTGTTTGATTGTCAGACTTCAGCAGGGAAGAGGCGGAGGCTTCGATACAAAATGCAAAAGATCTGGTAATTGAATCCCTGGCAGAAACTATGGACCTTTACGGAGTGACAAGAAGTGCCGGAACACTTTACGGAACGATGTATTTTGAAGGGGATATGACGCTGGATGAAATGCGTACACAGCTTGGAATGAGCAAGCCGAGCATGAGTACAGGCGTAAAAAAGCTTCAGGATTTGAACGTTGCAAAGAAGACATTCCGACGTGGCCAGCGTAAACATACTTATATAGCTGAAAGAGATTTCTTTAAATTCTTTTCTGACTTTTTCAGTGATCAATGGAAGCGTGAAGCAAATTTGAATCTTGAGGCTATCGACAAGGCTCAGATGCAGCTGAATGAAACGATAGAAGACAGTAGCCTGCCGGAGGAAACATGGAAGGAAGCAGAAAAAGTCCACCGGATTTTAGAGGAATCGAAACCATATTATTACTGGCTTCAGAATCTGGCGGCGATGCTGAGAAGCGGTGAACTTATCGATGCTGTTCCTTATTCCCGGAAGCAGAGGAAAAGCTGAAATATCCGGGATATGTATTTCAGGGAGAAAATAACCGATCAAAACTTTAAATTAAAATTGGAGGAGATTTAAAAATGAGATCTATTTTAAAAAAGTCAACAACAGCAGGGGCAGCAGCACTTAGTGTATTAGTGGTCAGTGCATGTGGTGAAGAAGATACAAGCGGAGAAGCATACAGTCCGGAAGGTGAAGAAATTACTTTAACGCTTGTTGCGTGGGATTCAGAACTGGCTTCGACGAACGTTATCGGAAAAGTGCTTGAAGAAGCCGGGTACGATGTAACTTTAACTGCAGTGGAACAGGCTCCAATGTGGATCAGTACAGCAAATGGAGATGCGGACGGATTTGTCGGAGCATGGCTTCCGTCAGATATGGCTTCAGAATACGAAGAATACGGAGATGACGTTGTGGATCTCGGTCCTAACCTGGAAGGGAATCGTACAGGGCTTGCTGTCCCGGACTATATGGACATCACGAGCATTGACGAACTTTCTTCTGACGTGGTTGACGAAATTATCGGCATTGATGCTGGAGCTGGAATTATGACTTCTACAGAAGAAGTCGTAGAAACATATGATCTTGATATCGAGGCGACTCCAAGTTCTGATGCGGCGATGACAGCCGCGCTTGATTCAGCATACAATAACGAAGAGCCGATTGTAATTACTGCATGGCAGCCGCATTGGAAATTCAACTCTTATGATATTCGATTCCTTGAGGATCCGGAAGGCGTTTATGAGGAAGAAGAGGAGATCCGTACGATGGTCCGGGAAGGACTGGAGGAGGAACATCCGGTAGCCTACGAAATTCTGGATAACTTCTACTGGGAAACAGAGGACATGAACGAAGTAATGCAGGACGTAGCAGAAAATGATAAAGACGTGGAGGATGCCGCACAGGACTGGATCGACGATAACCGTGAAACAGTGGATGAGTGGCTTGAAACGGCAGAACAGTAAAATGCTGCAAAGCTTTTATAAAGGGACATTTTCTTTGTAAATTGCAGATTCAGTCTGAAATAAGAAGAAAAAACCGCCGGAAATTTTTTCCGGTGGTTTTTTGTCTATTCGCTGATAAAATGGTTCTCCCGCTTCCGTTGTTCTGCAGCTATTTCAGGATCTGCTGCAGCATTGGATCGCTCTCGAGAAACTCAAGTGCTCTGGTACGGTACGTTTCTTCATGAAGATATGTCCACCGGTGCGGTTTCATGTCGGGACTTCTTTTTATCGCCTGACGGAAATCGTCTTTTGTCAGATGTAGAGACTGCACGTAATCAAAAAAGCCGGTCCGGCTGAACACTTTATGCATTCGTTCAGCCCGGTGATTCTGGACATGGGCCATAATATAGGTGGAGATGCCGATCTGTATGCCATGCATTTCTTTATGTTCAGCATGCTTATCCAGTGCGTGGGAAATTAAATGCTCCGAGCCGCTGATAGGAGCACTGCTGCCGCTGATCACCGTAGCTACTCCACCCATCGTCAAGGAACTGACCAGTTCCTTAAGAAATGTAGGGTGGGTAATGTCACCCATCGGTGTCCGGATAAAGCTGTTCACCGCTTTTTTGCTGAGCATAGCCGCAAAAGCGTTTACCTGGCTCACCCCGCGGCGGTCTTCAAAATCCCAGTCGTACAGAGCTGTAATGTTGGACATCAGATCCCCAATACCGGCAAGGATGAATTTTTTTGGAGCCCGCTGAATAATATCGAGATCAGCGACGATACCGTAAGGAACCTTTGCCGGCACCGTCGTTTTCTTTCCATCCACGATCAGAGAGGAGTTACTGCTGGCAAAGCCGTCGTTGGAAGCGGAAGTTGGCATGCTGATAAAAGGAATGGCCCGGGAAAACGCGATATACTTTCCCTGATCGATAACCGCACCGCCTCCGACTGCTGTAACAGCGTCGTACGTTTCCATAGAAAAAGCTTTTTTAATAAGGCCGTGAATATCCATGGAAGTATCCAGCAGTTCCCCTTGCGCTTTTACTCCGGAGAAAGACTGCAGCACTTTCTCCGACAATTCTTCATACGTGAATTTATCAAAAAGAAAAAGTACTTTTTTAAAGCCGTGCCTTTCAAATACTGGCTCAAGTCGGTAGAGAGAACCGGCGCTGATCTCCAGAACGGCAGGGATAGGGATATTGGTAATGGGGCTAGTCATTTTTCAGGAAACCCTTGTCCGTAAGCTCTTTTTCAATCTCAACAAAGCTTTCCACCGGAACGTAAGGAACACCGTTCTCTGTTAATATTTCCTGCAGGCGGTCTTTGGCAAAATTGAGATCCGCATAGACTGCCGGATGGGAATCCGGTTCGCTGTCACCGGCGAAATGTACGGTTTCGTACTTCTTTTTCAAGTCCTGAATGACTTTCGATTTATCGATTCCGTAGCGGTCGGAATGGTATTTGTTCTGGGGGTCGATATCCAGGTGGATGTTTTTATCCTGGTAATATCCTCTGTTGGAGAGAACCTGCACGTTCTGCACGCCGTACTTTTCAAGTACGTGCTGAATATAATAGTCGGTGCCGGCACTCAATACATAAAAATCTCCTCCATTTTCCTGCACGCGTCGGATAAAGGCCGGAACATGTTCATCAATAGGGATATCGAGGGCGTCCTGAATAATCTGTTCTTCTTCCTGATGAATCGAAGTGAAAACTGTGCTCAGAAAATCGATGTCTTTTATTTCTCCGGATTTCCATTTTTTTACGAGTTCACTGCCGTCCGGAAAGTATTTTTCGATCACAATCCAGTAAAAATCCTTTTTCGAGATCGTACCGTCAAAATCAGAAACAAAAGCCCAGTTTTTCATCATATATTCCTCCATTAGTCAGCTTCTTTTCTCCATAGTAGCAGAATTCCCGCTAAAAAGAGAGAAAATCCAGCGAATCTTCTATGAGACGAGGGGGGAGCGCTATGATTTTTCGGATGCCTGCAGAATGTTCCGGGACCGGTAATAAACAGGGTAGTCGATCATCTCTCCGTCAACCTGTACGGCGGCCAGCCCTTCTGCTTCTGCCTCCTGGAAAGCCCGGACAATTTTTTCTGCCTTAAAAATTTCTTCGTCAGATGGGGAGAAAACCTCATTCGCCTGCCCTGCCTGGGACGGGTGAATCAAGAGCTTACCTTGAAAACCGAGGCCTTTTACCATCGCTGCCTGCCGGCGAAAACCCTCTGCATCCTGAAAGTTTGTGAAGACACTGTCCACCGGTGGTTTCTTTCCCGCAAGACGACAGGCCAGAACGATTCTGGAACGGGCGTACAGCAGTTCCGATTCATCCGGCAGACCAGCCGCCTGAATGTCGAGTGAAAAATCGATGCTTCCAAAGGCGAGCGTTTCCACTTCCGCACAGGATTCTGCGATTTCTTTCGCGTACCAGACACCGGCTGCACTTTCGATAATCGGGAGGAGGGGACGCCCCGGCAGCTTCTTCTGCAGCTGTCTGACCTGTTCGGCTGAAGCTGTTTTCGGCAGGACGATGCCGATATCCGGTATGTTTTGCAAAGCTTTCACATCTTCGTGATAGAAGGGGGACTCTGCATCATTAACCCGGATATAAAACGGATGGAGATTTTCTTTTGATGCGAGCTGCCGGGACAGCCTGTCGCGGGCGGTCTTTTTTTCCTGAACAGCCACAGCATCCTCCAGATCAAAAATCACCCGGTCTGCTTCTGTAGTAAGTCCTTTATCAATCATTTTATCGGATACGGGAGGAACGAATAAAATAGAGCGCTGCTTCATACAAAAGCCTCCTGTCATAAAATTATTTTTTTCTGGTACCGAATTCTTTACGGATTTTTTCGTTGTGTTCGCCGAGTTCGGGAATATCACCCATCGTTATCTTAAAACCCGGTGCAGTAATCGGTGGGAGAAGGGTTTGGATATCTCCAGCAGGGGAGTCGATGGTTGTCCAGCGGTTTCGTTCTTTCAGCTGGGGGTGCTCCATAAAATCTTTCATCGTATTCAGTTTAGCATTGGCAATTTTCATCTCGTCAAGTTTTTCAGTCAGCTCTTCGGCAGTCATTTTTTCAAATACAGATGCAATCACTAAAGCGAGTTCTTCCTGGTTCTTTACCCGGAGCGCATTGGTAGAAAAAAGCTCTTCTTCAGCAAGCTCCGGTTTTCCTATCACCCGGCTGCAGAACGCTTTCCATTCCCGGTCATTTTGAATACCGAGAAAAACCTGTTTTCCTTCTCCTGTAGTAAAAGGTCCGTATGGATAAATGGTGGCGTGGCTGGCGCCCGTGCGTTTTGGTTCAGATCCTCCGTAACCGGCGTAGTAAAGGGGATAGCCCATCCACTCCCCGAGGGCTTCCAGCATGGAAATGTCCAGATGAGTGCCTTTTCCTGAAACAGAACGGGCGATAACAGCCGCCATTATGCCGCTGTAAGCATACATACCTGCTGCAATGTCTGCAATGGAAATGCCGGCTTTGGAAGGTGTTTCTTCGGTGCCGGTAACCGACACAGCGCCCGCCTCGCACTGAATCAGCAGATCATAGGCTTTTTTGTTCCGGTAGGAACCATTTTCACCGTATCCTGTAATACTGCACGTAATCAGGCGCGGGAATTTTTCTTTCAGGGTGTCCGGGCTGAAGCCGAGACGATCGACGGCTCCGGGAGCAAGATTGTAGAGAAAAACGTCTGCTTTTTCAAGCATGTTCAGAAGCAGTTCTTTACTGTCTTCGCCTTTTAAATCCATTTCCACGGATTCTTTGGAGCGGTTCAGCCAGGTGAAGTGGCTCGACATACCGTTTACCGTTTGATCATAGTGACGGGCAAAATCTCCGCTTTCCGGCCGTTCAATTTTAATTACCCTTGCACCGAGATCAGCGAGCTGTCTGGCGGCAAAAGGAGCGGCCACAGCCTGCTCCAGTGAAACAACTGTAATTCCTTCAAGAGGTCGTATCATGACAGCATCTCCTTTTTGTATAATTTTACGGTTCCTTTATCGGGTGTTATTGGTTTGAGAGGTATCTGTCGTTGGAAACTGGCAAGGCTGTCTGGAACGAAATTTTTGTAAGGATCGAGGATCTTTTCAGAGTGTTGATTAAGTCTTGATTTCAGAATAATTATTCTTTTGAGCGTACAGCTTTCTCCTGCACTCCCCGGCGTCAGCTGTTTGCCCTGCGGCCGTGTAGGATCTTCCGACTTCGCTTTATCCCACCGGCATCTCCACCGGACGTTTCGGAGGAAAAAGCTTCTCCTGAATGGAAGAAAGGGCGGAATCAACACGTTTTTTAGAAGAGAAACCTTCTTTTTATTTTTCTGCTGGAGCTGAAGCAGGCGACTCCTGGGCGATAGAGGACGAGCAGAAGATCCGTTTGGGAGGAAGAAATTAGCTGAAGCCGGCCCGCCCGGAAACATACTAACATTAGTAGCACAAACCAAGGCCATGGTTTGTGCTACGCTTTTTTTGTAGAAGGGAAGGGAAGTCGTCGGGACGCCTGGATCGTTGAATCCGCAAATGGAAACCGGCTCCCTTCCCACCCTTAGGAGAATCTGTTTAGTATGTTGGGTCTTCGAGACCGTGTTTAA
>NZ_PZJJ01000016.1 GCF_003044065.1 Alkalicoccus saliphilus | reverse complement strand
CCATGGCCGAAGGGCTGGAAAATAGCTGATGACGAGCCCCACGGCAAGCTTCCGCCGGGGAGTGCAGGAGAAAGCTATACATTCAGAAGAATAATTATTCTGAAACCAAGACTTAATCAACACTCTGGAGAAGCTGTCCTGAGAATCAAGACATGTTGATTAAATTATCAGTGCAGAATAGGCTTTCCAGTCGCTGTATAAGCTCCTTCTTTTACCGAGCCTGCCTTGGAGCTGGTCTTCAGCTGTTTGACCTGTACCGTGGTCTGACTGCGCTGAGCCCGGACCGCCCGGAAAGCCTAGGCGAAGGCAGGGCAGCTTCTTCGGAGTTTTATGAGTAATGGGCGTGTGAAATTTCAATCGTGCAGATACTTTCAAAAACAGCACGAAGCTTTTAAGGAATGTGCTGACGTCCCGGAGCATCGGGTGCTTTGAAAACTTACGGAGAAAATATAAGAAAGCCGAATATAAAAGCCATGAGCGCACCGACGATACTGAGGGCTGTGTACCAGAGAAAGGGCATCCGTTTTCCGGAGCGCAGCAGGTTGACCGCTTCTACGGCAAAAGTGGAAAAGGTAGTAAATGCACCGAAAAAGCCGGTTCCGGCTGTAACGAACCATGTGTTGTCGTAGGCATCCAGTGGAATTGTCTGCATATACAGGCTTAGAAAAACACCGAGTCCGAAAGAGCCGGTCACATTAACAAGAAGCATCGGGATCGGAATGGCCTGCTTTGAGAATTTCCGGGCGAAAAACATTCCGAGCATGTATCGGCATACTGCGCCTGCTGCCCCGGCAAACATCAGCCAGATAACAGTCATAGGGAAGGCCCTCCTTTCTCCCTAAGCAGAAACGAAACGGAATAGAAGCCTATAAGGGCGGCAGCGAGGCCTCCAAAAATAGACATCCCAAGGTAAATCACGGGTGCCGAGGCATCCCGGGCAGCGAGCATGACTGTATCAGAAGCAAGGGTGGACATCGTTGTCAGCCCGCCGCAGAAGCCGGTTCCAATACCGACCTTCACCCATTCGGGCGCTTTTTTAGTCAAAAACCAGGCAGTCACGCCGCCGAGTATAAAGCTGCCGCCTGTATTCTCAATAATTGTTCCGTAAGGATAGCCCGAAGGAAGGGCGGCGAGATTAATTATGTAGCGCAGAAGAGTCCCGAGAGCTCCTCCTGCAGTAACGGCTGCAATAATTTTCAGTGACATCCTTTCCGCTCCTTTCTACGGTCAATAAAGGCTTTTATTACATTTTTTCATTTTAACACGGGGGGCGTGGAGAACGTAATTGACATATTTTCTTTCCCCATGCTAAAGTTTGCATAAGAATTAACGATAATACCTCGTTAGGTGAGGCTCCTGTGCAGGAGATACGCTGCTGCCCAAAAACGTCTAAAGACGCCAATGGGTCAACAGAAACTATCGACATAAGGTGGTTTTTAATGCAGCTGGCTTCGTCCTATGCCGCACAGTGCTAAAGCTCTACGAATGGAGGGGAGTCTTTTGACAGAAGTGTGCATAAGCACCCTCTCTTTGCAGAGGGTGCTTTTTATTGACCCTTTATGAAGACATCCCGATTTTGAAAGGTGGTGGGGCAGATGGATCCCGTTCCGAGGCCGGACTTATGTATAAAAACAATACGAACAGACGGCAGGGCTGCCCTGTGGGTAAAAACCTGCCTGATAAAGGGGACATGAATTGATGGTGAAACTCAACCAGTATACGAGAGACGAATACAAAAAATTTATCATTTCCAAAATCGACGATGAAGCTTCACTGGAAGTTCATGAAACAATGATGGATCTGCATCCGACCGACCGATCGGAAATATACCGGGAACTGACGGAGCTTCAGCGTCATTTTATCCATCAGGTGCTCAGTCCGAAAGAAATCGGGGAAATTTTTGAGCAGCTTGAAACGGAAGAACAGGAACGGTTTATCCAGGAAGTTGACGAGCGTTACGCTGCAAGCATGTTTGATGCTATGTATGCAGATGATGCAGCGGATTTTCTGGCGGAAATGAAAGAAGAAAAAGCGAAAGAAATTCTCGGATCGATGCACCGGGAGGAAGCAGAAGAAGTCCGTGAGCTGATGTCCTACGAAGAAGGTACAGCCGGGGCACTCATGACAAAGGAATTCATTATTCTTCGGGAAAGCGAAAAAGTGAAGGATGTGCTCGTCAGGCTGCGTAAGGAAGCTCCTGAGGCAGAAACAATTTATTATCTTTATGTCATCGACGACGACCATAAACTGGCAGGGGTTGTATCCCTCAGAGATTTGATTATTGCTGATCCGGAAAACGAAGTGGTGGAACCGATGAGTACCCGGGTCGTCTCTGTTGATACAGAGGATGATCAGGAAGACATTGCAAGGCTGATCAAAAAGTACGATTTCCTTGCCGTGCCTGTTGTGACAAAACAAAATACACTCGTAGGAATTATTACGGTAGATGATATTCTGGATGTAGTAGAAGAAGAAACTGAGGAAGATTTCGGGGAAATTTCCGGGACAAGAGGTTCCCTGGACGCTAAAATTTCTTCTTTTGAAGCAGCGAAAAAAAGAGCCCCGTGGATTATAATACTTATGTTTCTCGGTTTGATTACGGCAAACGTCATCGGCCAGTTTGAAGAAACACTCGAAGCAGTCGTGCTGCTTTCTGTATTTATTCCGCTTATTATGGACTCTGCAGGTAATACTGGAACTCAGGCACTGGCGGTAATGGTCCGCCGGCTTGCTGTCGGGTCTCTGGATAGGGGAGCCGTACTCAGCATGGTAAGGAGGGAATTCGGGACGGGGATACTGCTCGGTTTATTTTGCGCAGTCACGCTTTTAATTCTCATTCCGTTTTTCTACGGCAGTTTTATGCTGGCAGGTATAGTCGGTCTGTCCCTCTTTTTAACGTTAAGCGTTGCTACGATTGTAGGAGCTGTTATTCCTATTATTATTAATAAGCTGAAAATTGACCCGGCCGTAGCTTCCGGACCTTTTATTACGACGCTGAATGACGTCATTGGACTGATGATTTATTTTTCTATCGCTACAGCAATGCTTCAATATCTCCCGCAGTAAAAAACATCTATTTATAAATGGAAAAGTCCCGGCCGAATATGGCCGGGACTTTTTTTGAATACAGTTACTGTTAAACGCCAACCTTACTTTCAAAACACCTGCGGAAACTCATAAACTTTTTTTTCGGGAAAAAGCAGAGAATACTGGTGAAGCTTTAATAAATAATAAAAAAGGATTAGTGCTGAATCTTTTCCCTTAGTTCCGGAGGACGGTTTAACATAAACTGTTCCAGTGTAAGCTGCCAGTGAACCATCTGCAGCTGTTCTCTAGCTCTTAACATGCCTGCATTTTCGAGCACCCGGATTGATCCTGTGTTATCATGCCGGCATTCTGCTGTTACCCTTGCAAGTCTGCACTGATCAAAAGCATAGGAGAGCACAGCGGAAAGTGCTTCGGAAGCGTATCCTTGCCGGCGCTGGTTTTTACATATGCCATAACCGATCTCTATGCCTTTATCCATCTGAGGCTTTCCTTTGAACCCAATATCACCAATTACTTCCCCGGTCGTATTTGAAAAAATAATCCAGGGACCCCAGCCGTATAAAGAAGGATCTTTTTGAAGGCTTTGAAGATGGGCGTTTAAATGAGCAGGGAAATAGTTGGCACGGAGCAGGCTTGGGAAAAGGTCGATTGACAGTGCTTCAAGTCTGAGTCGTGGTGAGTGAATGACCAATTCCATAAAAAAGTCCCCTTTCGGACTGCAAATAACATACTCTCTTAAACATTCCCTATTACTTATATAAATAAACTATGAAAGCTCAGCCGCTTTGAAAAAGTCTCTGCGCTTTTCATACTGTCAGGAAATAAATATAATCAGAAGGTAGGCCAGAGCCCCGAGGAACAATATCGTTTCGATAATGGAGCCTGTTTTGTAAAGCGGGAGACTCGTACGCTTTTTCCGGAACGGATAAAAGAGGGGCACCCCGCCGTAGGAAAAAAGGTCCGCCGTTATGTGGGCGGCTATTCCGAAGCAGATACCTGCGAAGAAAGGCTGATCGAGCTGCAGAAAGCCGTAGACCGCCAGAAAAAGAGCGAGGCCGGAATGAGTAATCCCCCGATGCCCGAATAAAAATTTAATGATAAAAGACAGTGGTTTCGCCCGTCTGCCAAGCCAGGAGCGGGTTTCGTCTATGTCAGGAAGAACGGCGCCGATTAAAATGCCGGCACCGGCTGCAGCACCCAATTCCCCTGAAAAAACAGGGAGGGGGCTTTCGGAAAGTAAAACAGCCCCTGCAGCAGCAGTGGCAAGATGACTATAATATCTCACATGCGAACATCCTTTCTCGTTGTCGGGCTTTAGTTTACCATAGGAAAGGAAGAGAGAAAAGCAGAAAAAGAGCTGAGGACATTCTTATATTAAGACGAAGCTTTAAAAAGAGATGAAAATGAAAGGAGGAAACATAACGTGGAAAAACCGCATTTATTTCAAAACAGAGCATTTCTGCTCGTATGGATGTCCGGACTGACAGTCATGCTCGGATTTTCTATGTTCTTTTTATCTGTTTTATGGTTTATCGTGGACGTACTGGAACAGCCGGCGGTCCTCGGGATCGTGTTAATGGCCGTATCCATTCCCCGGGTAGCCATGATGATTTACGGAGGCGTACTCGCTGATAAAATCCGAAAGTCCTTTATTATGTTTACAACGAACTTTCTCCAGGTCCTTGTTATGGCGGCCATGATTGTTTTATTCGTGAACGACTGGCTGCAGATCAGTTCGCTCATAGTAATTGCCCTTGTATTCGGTTTTTTGGACGCTTTTTTCTTTCCGGCTGTTTCTTCCATGATACCGATCATTGTCCGGGATGAAGAACTTCAAAGAGCGAATTCGCTTTTTCAGGGCTCCACGGAACTTATGTTTATTATCGGGCCGCTCATAGCAGGCTTTCTTCTGACGATCGGTGATTTCACGCTTACTTTTTCAGCAGCGGGACTGTTTATTTTAGTTTCTGCTGTTCTCGTTTTTCCTCCTTTTATTAAAGATCCAGAACCGGATAAAAGGCCGGAAGGGAGCACCGCAGTTACAGATTTAAAAGAAGGGCTGGCATACGTATGGAATTCCTCCCTTCACCGCTCAGGGACGTTTACAATTGTTATTATTAATTTGTTTATGATCGGCCCGCTCATCGTGAGCTTCCCGATTCTCGTCAGTGCGCTTGGTGGAACACCGTTTGAATTAAGTCTTTTAGAAGGAGGCCTCGCGGCAGGAACTTTCCTTGCAAGTGTGGCTCTGATCGCATGGAATGTCCGTAACAGAAGAGGGAGGCTCGTTCTTTATGCACTGCTGGCGAGCTTTATTCTCTTTTTCGTATTCAGTCAGGTCGAAACAATGCCATTTCTCGTACTGCTGACAGCTTTCAGCGGGTTTGCAGCTATGTTCGTTTATCTTCCGACCGTGACAATGGTTCAGGAAAAAACAGACAAAGCGAAGCTGGGAAGAGTGATGAGTATTATTACCCTCGCCGCAAGTGGATTTGAGCCGGTGGCTTTTGGGTTGATTTCTCTCCTTGTTGCAGCTCAGCTTCCTATTCAGACCATCTTGTCCGTGACGGCTGTAACAGGTCTTCTGCTCGGAGTGCTTCTCGTATGGAAAAGTCCTGACTTTCGTAAAATGGACTAACTCCGCTTCATTTTCACCCCGGCCGTGTTTATGTTTTTTAAAAAGGACAGGAGAATCCGCCTCAGACCTTCCGGATCGCTCAGCATAGGAAGGTGGCCTGTTTCGAGCTGCTGAACAGAATCGGGCGAAAAGTGTGCGATCATTTTTTTCTGCATGGATGAATTAAACTCTCTGTCTTTAGTCAGATTAATATACAACCGGGGGACTTCCGGAATGGAGGCGTGGCTTTTTTCTGTATATACGTGCACCGCTTCAGGGATAAAACCTTTTACAATTTCCTCTGTTTTATTTTCAGGTAAATCATTGCATAAGCCACTGCGAATAGCGGAATCCGGTGGTTTTGTCCCCCATTTTTTCAAAACGGCAGACATCACGATCCTCTTATGAAAAGGAAGAACGGACAAAAACGAACCGCCGTTTTTAGGGATGGCTGCCCCTACAGCAGCGAAGCCTGCAATCCTTCCGGGGAATTCAGCTGCTATTCTCAGAGCCGGGACACCGCCGAGAGAATGAGCGACAAGGATAAATGAGTCTACTTTCCATTCCTTCAGCTGATCTGCCATGTAAGAAACATAATCAGCCAGATGAAGATCCTTTCTTGAACTGGCTTCCTTTTCCCGGAGCGGGTATTCTACGAATAAATAAGGATGCTCCAGATCTGCTGCAGCACTGCTCCAGATTTCCCCTGTAAAACCTGCTCCATGAATGAATGCGAAACCGATTTTTTCTTCTTTTTGATTTTTCATTACAGGCAGTCTCCCTTCGTTAAGGCAGGTTCTGTGGACGCACGAAGCTGTTCGAAACGTATAGTGAAATTTACTGAGACGGAGAGATTTCACATGAAACTGTGTAAAACGCTGTTCACGGAAGAAAACTCAGCTTCCACCCGCCATGACGTCGGGAAGACCTTCTACCTGGCTGCGGATTCCTCTCTGCAGGACTGGACAAAGCGCTGGATCACATCTGCTTCCGAATAAGGAACTTCTTTTCCGTTAATTACTTGATGGTCAAGACTTCCGAGCCCCGTCAGGAGAACAAGATCATTTTCACCGGCGAGCGAAAGTGCTTTTTCCACCCCTTTGTCACGGTAAAGTTCCGTATGTTCCGGTATTTCGCTGAACCCTGCAAGCACTTCTTTTAAAATTACCGGACGTTCTGAACGGTCCGGGTGCTCCACGGTGACGACGACAGTTTCCGCCTGACCTTCCACCGCCTCCGCGAGCTCGGGATGCTGGCTTCTGTCCCGGATTCCATTACCTGCTATAAGCAGAATCAGTCTCCGGTAGTTCATTTTTCTGACAGATGTGATTACTTTTTTCAGAGCATCCGGAGTATGGGCAAAATCCGTTATAATACTGAACTTTTCACACGTATCGATAAACTGGAACCTTCCGGCCGGTGTCTGTATAGCAGGCGTCTGCTTGAGAAGTTTCGAAACCGGTACTTCCATGTGCAGGCAGGAGCATATGGCAGCCAGGAAGTTAGCGATATTATGATCTCCGAAAAACGGAAGGAAGACAACGTGTTTTTCTTTAGGAAGAAACAACGTGATAGTGGTACCTTCCGAAGTGATTTCTCTTACCGCAGCCCGGACATCCCCCTCCTCCCGCATGCCGTATGTGAGCATCGGGCCACCGAACGAGGCGGCAAGATCCCTTCCCATCCCTTCATCATCAAGATTTACAACAGCTTTTTTAACCTGCTGAAACAGCTGCATTTTTGCCGCTTTATACTCGGAAAATGAGCCGTGGTAATCAATATGCTCCGGGGTGAGGTTCGTATGAATGCCGATATCGAACAGAACGCCGGCCACACGCCGCTGGGATACGGCGATAGATGTCACTTCCAGTACTACCGCCTTGATCTTTTCTTCAGAAAACTTATGAAAAATATAATGGAGATCCGGAGCCTCCGGCGTCGTGTGTGTAGAATGAGGCAGCTCGCGCTTTTCTTTATGATCCAGCACTTTTTCGGTGCCGATGGAACCAGTTTTCATACCGCTCCCGTTTAACAGCTGGTGTACAAAGGAGGTTACCGTTGTTTTTCCATTGGTACCGGTAACAGCAAGAGTATCAATTTTTTCACAGGCACGGCCGTAAAGCTGCTGAGAAAAATAAGACATGGCAAGCTGGGAGTCGTCCGCCAGCATAAAGGATATGTACGGGAAATCTGCCTGCTTTTCTTTTAACAAGGAGGCGTTAGTACCAATAATGACGGCTGCTCCGTTCGCAGCGGCCTGATCAATATAATGATGACCATCCTGTTCTGCTCCTTTGATGCAGAAAAAAGCCGTCCCTGCAGTAACTTTCCGCGAATCGTACGCTACGTTTTGAATATCCACGTTATTCGGGGAAAATACCTGCTGGATACCTGCTTTATTTTCTAGGGTGTAATCGATCATCATACTGCTGTCATCCTCTCCAATTTGCTTAACTTCTCAGTGATGGTTTTCTTTTTTTATAATTTATGTATGTTATTAAGAACAATTATAACAATTATCCTACAAAATTCACACAAAGTCATTTCCAGAGTCGCAAATAAACGTTCCAGTGAACAATTGATCACTTTTGAACTACCAAATAGGATAAATAATCCTGTAAACTGGTTTTAAAAAATGAGGACATACAGTTACATTTTTAGACTTTCCAGTATGTTTACACGAATAAAGAGAGAGGGTATTTGTATCAGAAGTAAGAAGACTGACCGATTATATTTAGAGAGGAGTATGATAGACGATGAAAAAAACTGCTTTTATTACTTCGATGGCAGCTGCAGTACTTACTGTGGCTGCGTGTGGAAATAATGCGGAAAACGCTGCAGAGGACAATAATATGGAATTTAATAATAATGCAGATTATGATGAAAATAATATTGACGGAGAAGAGGAGGAAGAGCCGGAGAACCTGGAGGAAGAAAACGAGGAAGACGACTGGTTTGAAGACGAAAACAACCGCGAAGACAACGAAGTGGAGAACGAACCTGCCGAAGATGCAGAGTCTACTTATGACTATGGAGTCGAAGAACTGGAGCTGGAAATCGAAATGACGGACGGCTCAGAAATGACATATGAATATATGTACACGGGGGAAGAATTCACTGCAGAAGTGGAGATGGACAATGGAGAAGAGATAGTAACAGAAGGGACAGAAGCGGTGAATGAAGTAGAAACAATGCTCGAAGAAACGCACATAAGCCCGGAATCGACAGAAGAGGCTGCTGTAGGAGAAATTCTCGGTTACCTGGACCTGGACGAGGCGGAGCTGGAGTCCTTTGAATTAAGTCTTCTTTTCTCTGATGGAGAAACGCTGGAAGCAGAGAGATAATATTAGAACGCTGTTCTTCACCAGAAGATCCAGGATATTTTAATTCACCTGCAAAAATAACGGCGCGCATTGGAGCTGTCTTTCCGGAAGTAACGGAAGGCAGCTTTTTTTATTCGTTTTACGCAGGCTTCCTTGAAACTGACCAGTTATGTAATCGACACAACGCTGCTGCACGCTCAGCGGGGCTTACCCGAGGGCTAGTTCTCGACTAATTTCGGCGGGAAAACCGTCCGCCAAAATGGATTCTCGAACGGCGCTGATCCTCTGGGTGTCCCCGCCTTTGTTACACAGCGTAAAATAGTTTCATTTTTCATGGTGCAGGTTTAACTGCATCCAGGTCTTTGTCCGCTATTTATGTTTGCAGAAAAAATTAGCTTTCAAACGGCCTGCCGTGGAGGAGATATTCAGGTATGCTTACACACTGCGGGATTTTCCAATCTTCTTCTTCCACGAACCGGTTTCCGCTTCGTTTTTTATAGAAGGATGTTCTTTATTCCGTAAAACCGGTGCCCAGGTGATTTTTCGAGACGTCTGAGGAAGCACGCAGATCCTCCCGGATGGAAGGGACAGCTGAAGGCTTTCTCCGCGGCAGGTGTAAAGAGCCGCAGGCAACCTTCAAAAACAGCGCAGGTCTTTAACAGAGACACTCATGCAAAATTGTTGCATCATGATGGATGAAAACAGCCTTCTCTATCGTTCGTTTTACCAGAAGCTGTAGTGGACATGGAGGGACTCCTGAGCGATGAAGGCCGAGCCCGCTCGGAAAGTCTCTCCATGGAAACGAAAGCATACGTTCATTTTTTAAATTTTCAAGGGAGCCTTTACGTAAGAGCCGGGAAGAAAAAATACAAGAAAAGAATTGACACGTGAAGCAGAAAAGCCTAACATAAACCTAGAAAGGTTAACCGGTTCACCGCAAGTGACGGAGAGGGGGCCATCGATGGAAAAAAGAGCGACAATTAAAGAAGTAGCCGAAAAAGCGGGGGTCTCCAAAGCAACAGTTTCCTATGTGCTAAATAATACGAAAAAAGTTTCGGAATCAACGAAAGAACGGGTGCTGCAAGCTGCCCGGGAGCTGCAGTATGCACCTGATTTTACAGCTGTCAGCCTGACAAAAAAGAAATCACGGATGATTGGGGTTATTCTTCCGCTGATCAATGAATCCATTGCAGGAATCATGCAGGAAAATACATATTACAACGAGATGATCAGCGCGGTGGAAAAAACTTCCCGTGAAAATAACTACGATATTCTGCTGGCAGGCCTGGCCAGACCGGAAGATTACCGGAGCTGGGTGCAGAAGCGGCGGCTGGACGGACTGCTGTTTCTCGGTCTGTTTCCGGAAGGGATTTACAGAGAAATGCATAGCATGGATGTCCCGGCCGTGCTGATTGACACCTACGAATCCCACACGGAAAACTACCCGGCTGTAAATATTGATGATGAAAAAGGCGGGTGGCTGGCAGCGGATCATCTGATTTCCAACGGACACGATAAAATTGTGTTTTTAAGCGTCGATCTGGACAATCCGGTGGAAAAAGAAAGGTTTCAAGGATGTAAGAGAGCTTTAAAAGAAGCCGGTCTTCCACCACCTGCCGTTATGAAAGCAGAAGATATTCACAGTTTTGAGAGCGGTTACGAAGCTGGAAGGCAGCTGTTCAAAGAAAAAAAGTATACGGCAGTGATTTCCGGTTCTGATACGACAGCACTTGGAATTATACGGGCTGTACACGACGGTGGCGGAAAAACTCCGGAGGATTTGTCCGTTATCGGCTTCGATGACCTGAGGCTGAGCCGTTACGTTATACCTTCCCTGACAACAATCCGCCAGCATATCGAAAAAAAAGGCACGCTGGCAGCGGAAAAACTCGTCCGGGTAATGGAAGGGCAGGAAGAACAACCGGAGATGGTGGATGTAGAGCTTATCGTCCGCGAATCGACCGGAAAACGATAATAAAAGGAGATGGCAAAATGCACGTAACTATTTGGAACGAAAACAGACACGAAAAGAAAAATCCGGAAGTAGGGAAGGTTTACCCGGAAGGTATCCACGGAGCGCTCGAGCAGTTTCTGCAGGCGGAAGGGAGAACGACCGGTACGGCTGTTCTTGATGAGCCGGAACATGGTCTGACAGAAGATGTACTGAACAAAACGGACGTCCTTCTCTGGTGGGGGCACATTGCCCATGATGAAGTGTCAGATCATATTGTGGAACGGGTACACGAGCGGGTGCTAGAAGGCATGGGACTCATCGTCCTTCACTCCGGACACTTCTCTAAAATATTCAAGAAGCTCATGGGGACAACCTGTGACTTGAAGTGGCGTGAAGCAAATGAAACCGAGCGGCTGTGGGTGCTTGATCCATCCCACCCGATTACGGAAGGCATCGGGGAGTACATTGAGCTCGAGCGGGAAGAAATGTATGGAGAACACTTTGATATTCCGGCGCCGGATGAGCTTATCATGATGAGCTGGTTCGAAGGAGGAGAAGTGTTCCGCAGTCTCTGCACGTATCAGCGCGGAAATGGAAAAGTCGTTTACTTCCGGCCCGGCCATGAAACGTACCCGACGTACCATCATAAGGATATTCAGCGTGTCATTCAGAATGCTGTCAGCTGGGCTGCTCCGCTTAACAGGCCGCGCCCGGTTTACGGAAACCACGATAACCCGCTGGAAACTATTCAGCCGAAAGGAGATCTTTAAATGATAAAAGCAGCTGTTATTGGATGCGGAAGCATTGCCAGACATCGTCACCTGCTGGAGTACCAGGCAAATCCGGAGGTCGAAATCACGGCCGTCTGTGACATCAATCAGGAAAGAGCAGAGGATCTCGGCAGCATTTTCGATGCGATGGCCTACACAGATTACGAGGAAATGCTTGAACGGGAGGAAATCGACGTTGTCAGCGTCTGTACACCGAACTATCTTCACGCACCAATGACAATTAAGGCACTGGAATCAGGGAGGCACGTTCTCTGTGAAAAGCCGATGGCAACTTCAGCAGAAGAAGCGGATGAAATGATTGAAGCAGCGAAAAACGCCCGGAAGTGGCTGATGATTGCTCACAATCAGCGTTTCGTACCTTCCCATGAAAAAGCAAGACAGCTTATTTCCGACGGGGAAATCGGCAAAGTATACAGTTTCCGTACAGCATTCGGCCACGGTGGGCCGGAAGGTTGGAGCGCCGACGGGGCAGACAGCTGGTTCTTTAAGAAAGATGAAGCCTTTATCGGTGCAATGGGAGACCTCGGTGTCCATAAAACCGACCTTCTGCGCTTTATTTTAGGGGAGGAGATCGTCAGCGTCGGAGCATTTATCGAAACGAGTGCGAAAGATCATAGTACAGTCGATGATAATGCAGTATGTGTGCTCCGCACCGCCGGGGGCACGATAGGAACACTCGCAGCGAGCTGGTCATACGTCGGAGGGGAAGACAACTCCACCATTATTTACGGCGAAAAAGCGATGCTTCACCTGGAAGAAGACCCTGTAAACAACCTCGTAATTCAATATCACAACGGAGACCGCGTCAAGTTTGAACTCGGCGGCATACAGACAAATGAATCCGGCGGCCAGAAAAGCACAGGAGTGATCGATGCGTTTATCGAATCCGTACAGGCGGATACCGAGCCTCCCGTGCCCGGCGAAGAAGGAAAGAAGTCTCTTGAAGTTATTCTTGCCGCACTGGAAGCGGATGAAACAAAACGTATTATTGATTTGTAGGCAGGAGGCAGTCAGCCAATGAACCGTTTAAAAATAGGAATTATCGGAGCAGGAGGCATAGCGCGGGAAAGGCATATTCCCGTGCTGCTTCAGCTGAAGCACGAAGCGGAAGTTACTGCCGTGTGTGACATAAATATCGAAACCGCCAAGCAGGCGGCCGTTTCTTTTTCACAGCCGCACGTAACGACAGACTACCGGGAAGTTTTTTCCCGTACAGATGCCGTTATTATCTGTACGCCGAACAAATTTCATAAAGAAATAACCGTCGCAGCCCTGGAAGCAGGTGTCAACGTGTTCTGCGAAAAGCCGATGGCGATGAGTTCAGAAGAAGGAAAAGACATGCTTGAAACTTCCGAAAGAACCGGAAAAAAACTTCTGATTGCCTACCACTACCGTTCCATGAAAGAAAGCCAGGCAGCACAGAAGCTGATTGAAAAACAGGAAATCGGTGCACCGATGGTGGCAAGAGTGCAGGCGCTGCGGCGCCGGAAAGTACCTGGATGGGGTGTTTTCACGAACAAGGAAATGCAGGGCGGTGGCGCACTGATTGATTTCGGATGCCATTTTCTTGATTTGTCTCTCTGGCTGCTCGGAAGCCCGGAACCGGTGGAAGTAACCGGAAATACGTACAACCAGCTGAGTAAAATGGACGGTCAGGTGAATCAGTGGGGAAAAGTTGATAACGAATCGTTTGAAGTGGATGACCACGTAACAGCCTACATTCGTTTCGACAACGGGGCTTCGATGCTGTTCGAAACCTCCTGGGCGGCCAATGTAAAGGAAGATAAAGAGTACGTCAGCATTTCGGGTGATACCGGGGGGATCGATCTTTTCCCGCTGGAAGTGAATCAGGCAAAGCACGGGATGCTGTTGGACAGCACGATGAACTGGGTGCCGGGGGAAGAAAGCCCGGGACTGTTTCAGATGCAGAATTTTATTGACGCCTGCCGCGGAGAAGCAGAATTGATTGTACCTGCGGAAGAAGCGCTTAAAGTTCAGCGGATCATAGATGCCATATACGAGAGCAGTGACACCGGACGAAGTGTACAGCTGTAATTAAAGGAGGAAAACACATGAAAACGGGAGTATTTACAGTGCTTTTTTCAGAAAAGTCCTTTGAGGATATGCTCGATTACGTCAAAGAGGCAGGGGTGGAAGCCGTCGAAATCGGAACCGGAGGCTATCCGGGCAACGCCCATTGTGACATCGACGCGCTTTTGGAAGATGAAAATCTGCGCAGCGAATATCTTGAAAAGGTGCACAGCCGGGGGCTGACGATCAGTTCCTTCAGCTGTCACGGGAATCCAATTGACCCGAATGAGGCATTTGCACAGGAATCCTATGACATTCTTTTGAAAACGATCCGTCTTGCCTCATTGATGAATGTACCGGTCGTCAACGGATTTTCAGGCACGGCGGGAGACCACGAAGGAGCGAAATACCCGAACTGGCCGACGGCTCCGTGGCCGAATGAATACAGCGATGTTCTGAAATGGCAGTGGGAGGAGAAACTTATTCCGTGCTGGAAAAAGATCGGTGAAGAAGCCGAAGCGCACAATGTGAAGATCGGCCTGGAGCTGCATGGTGGGTTTCTTGTGCATTCCCCGCATACGATGCTGAAGCTTCGGGAAGCGACTTCCCCGGCTGTCGGTGCCAACCTGGATCCGAGCCACTTATGGTGGCAGGGTATTGACCCGGTTGCTGCTATCAAGATTCTTGGAAAAGCCGGTGCGCTGCATCATTTTCATGCCAAAGATACATACATTGACCAGGACAACGTCAATATGTATGGGCTGATTGATATGCAGCCTTACAGCGAAGTGCAGACGAGAGCATGGTCTTTCCGTTCTGTCGGCTGCGGTCACAGTATGCAGGAGTGGAACGATATGATCAGCGCCCTCCGTACCTATGGATACGATCACGTCGTAAGCATCGAGCACGAAGACCCTATTATGTCTATCGATGAAGGGTTCCAGCGTGCAGTTAATAATGTGAACAGCGTGATGATCCGTGAACAGCCCGGCGAGATGTGGTGGGTGTAGCATAAATTTTTTGTGGAAAGCTTCTGAAAGGAAATACTTGAAGAGGATGTCCCGGTACCGGTCTGCGGTGGGGCATCCTCTTTTTGGTTTTTCCGGGCAGGCCATGTCGGGATGTTTAATCACGATCAGAGGAAAATTAAACTTTAACCGGAGGTGTTTAATCATTATAGCCGGGTGATTTGTCATTTAAGGGATCATTAATCAGGTGCCGGCTGTTTTTAATCAGTAAAAGCTGCTTTCCGGGAAGAATTAATCAGTACAGACTCACCTTTGATCATCTGGAGGTCTCCTCTTCCACCCGAAAAAAATATTTTGTACAAATAAAATCTCATCTATTGCCGGTAGGAGGTTGTTTTTCTCAACTAAGTATATTAATATAATCTAAAACATAGTAAACAGGTAAGTTTTATAAAAATAAAGGGGGCATGGCAAATGAGCGGAGAACTTGTTTCCCTGCATCGCGTGCACAAAGCGTTTCAATCGAATGGACAGAAAACAGAAGTGCTGAAAGACATCAGCCTTTCTATAGAACAGGGGGAAACTGTTTCCATCCTCGGAAAAAGTGGATGTGGAAAAAGTACGCTGCTGAATGTGATCGGAGGATTCCATCCACCGACGGAAGGCACGGTTTACTTCGGGGAGGAGGAAGTCACTTCGCCATCCCGCCGGGCTATCATGCTGTTTCAGCACTATGCGCTTCTGCCGTGGCGTTCTGTACTGAAAAATGTAGAACTCGGTCTGGAGCCGGAAGGGCTTTCCAAAGAGGAGCAGCGGGAGCGTGCCGAGAGATACCTCGAACTCGTAGGGCTGAAGGACAGCCTGCATAAGTTTCCTTCAAGCCTTTCCGGGGGCATGCAGCAGCGGGTAGCTATTGCCAGAGCACTCGCCATTCGTCCGGAAATGATTTTAATGGACGAACCTTTTGCTGCTCTCGATACATTTACACGCTATTACCTTCAGGATGAACTGCTGAAAATACAGGAACAGGAAAAAACAAACATCGTGCTCGTTACGCATGATATTGACGAAGCTGTTTATTTGTCGGACAGGGTGTTTGTGATGGATGCCTCTCCAGGAAGAATCCGGCGCACGATTGAGGTTAATCTGCCCCGGCCACGGGACAGAAGCCACCGGGATTTTCAGTATTACAGGAAAATGATTCTCGACGAATTCGACTTCAGCCGCAGGGAAGAGCAGCTGGAGTACAACATTTAGAGCTGGAGGAAAAACTATGATTAAAGCAAAAAAACTGATCAGCTGCGGAGTTCTTTCCTCTATTCTGCTTCAGGCCTGTGGAAGCCCGGAAAGTACAGAAGAGGAAGAAGAAGTAATCCGGCTCGGACACCTCCCTATCACCCATGCCGCACCGCTGTATTTTCTTGACGATAACCAGGAGGAATACATGGACGGAGTCCGTGTGGAACTCATTCAGTTCAGCAGCTGGATCGAGCTGATGGATGCGCTTAACACTGGTAGAATTGACGGGGCCTCGGTCCTGTTTGAGCTTGCCATGAAAGCACGTGAACGGGGTATCGACATACAGGCGATGGCTCTCGGACACCGGGAAGGAAATCCAATCATCGTCGATCCGGAAGTGGACAGTCCGGAAGATCTCGTCGGTGAAACGGTAGCTATTCCACATACATTATCTGCCCACAACCTGCTTCTCGATGAAATGCTGAGCCGGTCCGGCCTTGAATATGAAGACGTAAATGTTGTGGAGATGCCGCCGCCGGAGATGCCGGCAGCACTTTCCGAAGGCCGCGTTTCCAGCTATATTGTGGCAGAACCTTTTGGAGCGCTTGGAGTAACGAACGAGATAGGAGAAGTAATGTACCAGTCCAGCGAATTCTGCCCGGACAACTGCCTTTGCTGCGCTCTCGTACTGCGGGAGGACTTCATGGAAGACTCCCCGGAAACAGCGGATCAGTTTATGGAAGGGTATCTTGCAGCAAGTGAGGAGGCAGGGGACGGATCGGAAGAATCTCTCCGTACGCATGCAGATTATCTGCCCGTGGAAGAAGGGGCGCTGGAACTTTCTCTGGAATGGATTTCCTACGATGATCTGGATATCAGAGAAGATGAGTATGAATATCTTCGGGAGAAACTCGTGGACATGGACCTGGTAGATGAACCGCCTTCCTACGAAGAATTTGTAAACCGCCGATACCTGGAGGAAAGAGGGTAATTTATGAAGCTTGGTCAATCCATATTATATGCTTTTACCGCATTTATAATCGTAATTATTATCTGGCAGTCGATCATCTGGATCGGTGACTATCCGGAAGCGCTGCTGCCGTCTCCGCTTATGGTTTTCTGGGGAATCGTCTCCATTATTCAGGACGGCACGCTGTTCACCCACGTGCAAATCAGCCTTTTCCGATTTTTTACCGGGTATTTAACAGCGGTCGTAGCAGCCGTTCTGCTCGGACTTCTTCTCGCGAGAACGACCCACATCTGGAGAATAGTCGACCCTGTCGTACAGGTTCTCCGGCCGGTTGCACCTGTCGCCTGGTCGCCATTTATCGTGCTCTGGTTCGGGATAGGCAATATGCCTGCCATTGTCATTATTTTTATTGCCGCTTTCTTTCCAGTGCTGCTTTCTACCGTATCAGCAGTGAAAAAAATTGATCCAACGTATTTGAAACTGGCAGAAAACATGGAGCTGAGCCGGACGTCGCTGCTATGGAAAATTATCTTTCCGGCGTCGTTCCCTTATATCGCCAACGGGCTGCACATTGCGGTGGGGACTGCCTGGATTTTCCTCGTTGCAGGGGAAATGATCGGAGCCCAGTCCGGCCTCGGCTATTTGATCGTCGATGCGAGAAACGCGCTTGATCTGGATCTCGTGCTCGCAGGTATTTTCTTTATCGGTGTACTTGGGCTGCTTCTCGACAAATCGATCGGCGTTTTCGAACGCTGGATCGGGCGTCAGTGGGGAGCAGAAGGCTGACAGCATATTTTCCTTTAAAAAAGCTGCCTCTGTCGAATAAAATCGACAAAGGCAGCTTTTTTTTGTATAAATTGTTTCAACCAATAGTTCAATAAATAATGCGTCGAAATAAAGTCCGGAGACCGTCACTGAAAAATTAATTTTCAACTCGACCGGCTTCTATCGCGATCATAGGGTTTCTGTTTAACAAATTGGCCCTGTTAAAGCTCCTTGTAATTATTTAAGGTTGCCTGCACCTCTGGACACCTGCCGTCCGGGAGGATCTGCGCCCTTCCGCAGGTGTCTCGAAAAATCGCATGGGGCTCGGTGTGGTGGAATAAAGAACAACGTTCATGAAAAGCAGATCTTTTCTTTTTCTTTGAAAAAAACGGAGTGGAAACCGGCGGACGCCTGTGGAAGAAGGAGATTGGAAGATCCCGCAGGGCGTAAGCGCGAGGAAGCTGAAAATCTCCTCCACGGCAGGCCGGTTGGAAGTGAAGTTTTTCTCCAGCCATCAACAGCGAACTTTAACATAGCTAACAAATTAAGAAGAAGTCCGCCTGTCAGCGGGCTTCTTCTTTTTCCAGTACAGCCGGCTCAAGCTCTTCACGGTCTACGCGGCGGCTGCAGCAGGAACAGTAATAGCTCATTTCCACTTCTGTCCGGCATTCTGTATGAATAAGCTTCTTGTAGCAAGGGTCAAGGTGGTCCCTGCCCCATAAAAGAAGTGCGTCAAAAACGGTAGAGAAAGCACTGCCGGCTTCTGTAGGGCGGTAACTGAAACGGGGAGGGTGCTCTGTGTAAAGCTTGCTTTCAACGAGCCCGAGTGTTTCAAGATGCTTCAGCCGTTCAGAAAGAATATTGGCGGAGATACCGGAAAGCTGTTTTTTCATTTCGTTAAACGTATGTCTGCCGATCAGCACTTCGTGAAGCACGAGCATCGTCCACCGGTCACCAACGAGGTTCAGGGTCTGGGCAATATTACATTCCATTGGATAACGTTGTTTCATGATAAAACCACCTTAAATAGTCGGGATTATTTTTCATTTGCTCAGTTTCTTTCTAAACCAATACATATTGAATTAAACCCTATTATACCGGAGAAAAAAACTTTCTCAAGCTAGTGGGTTGTTTTTTTTAACTTCGTGCGGTAGAATAATCCTTATTAAGTTGATAGGATTAATACAAACAGGGAGGAATTACACATGGGTTTATATTTAATTGAATCATCACTGAATGAAAGCTTGAAAAATACAGAGGCATTTGAACAAAAGGTGGAGAAACTTGAAGAAAATCTTCAGGAAGAACTGATTGAAGTACAGGTAGCTTCCGACTTCGGCCGTGCTTTTTTTATTTTTGAGGCAGACGATGAAAGCAGCCTGAAACAGCAGCTGGAAAAAGAAGAGCTTCCAGTGGACCTCTCCAAAGAAGTACGCATCGTAGGACAGGACCTGGAGGAAGCAAAGCAGCAAAAAGAAAAAATCAACTACCTTGTCGAGTGGAACCTTCCAGATAACCTGACAATGGATCAGTATCTCGAGAGAAAAAAGAAAAATTCCGTTCACTATGCGGAAGTACCGGAAGTATCTTTTTCCCGTACGTACGTCTGCGAAGATATGACAAAATGTCTCTGCTTCTATGATGCTCCGGATGATGAATCTGTTGTCCGTGCAAGAGAAGCAGTAAAAGCCCCGATCGACAGTATTACGCAGCTTTCCGACAAAAAATAAAAGCTCAATAATAAGGAGGACCCTGCCGTGCCTGCAATCAATCATGATGTACAACTGGATACCCTGCTTCAGCAGGAACTGAAGCCGCTCGTCCGGGCAATAGATGAAAAAGCATATTACCCGCGGGATTTTCTGCTGCAGCTAGGCAGAAATGGTTTTTTATCCTCAGAAGATAAGACAGTAGCGGAAGCAGCTGTGCAGGAAGTGAAAGTAGTGCAGCAGGTGTCCTCCTACTGTATGACGACTGGTTTCAATCTCTGGTGCCATATGGCGGCATTGACTTACGTGCGTCATACTGAAAACGAGGAATTGAAGGAACGTTTTCTTCCGGCTTTGGAAAATGGAGAAATCCTCGGTGCCACAGGGCTTTCCAACCCGATGAAGTTTTATGCAGACCTTGAAAAGCTGCACTTGAAAGCCGAGCGTGTAAACGGCGGCTACAAGCTGAATGGTGCTCTTCCTGCGGTGTCCAACCTGGGGGAGGGGCACTGGTTTGGAGCCGTTGCTTCAGAAAATGGCCGGCGCATTATGGTTTTTGTCCCATGCAGTGACGAAAATCTGCAGCTGAAAGAAAAAGTATCCTACCTTGGGCTGAACGGCAGTGCCACGTTTGCCTGCCGCTTCGACGGAGTATTTATCCCTGACAGCCAGGTGCTTGCAGAAGACGCGGATACGTTCGTGCAGAAAATCCGGCCGTATTTCGTGACGTATCAGGTGCCTGTTGGTCTTGGAGTAATAGAGGCTGCTATCCGTTCGGTAGAGAAGTGTGTGAACAAGCAGAGCGGTGCCAATCAGTATCTTCCGGTACAGGCAGAGGATCTTCAAGTCCGTTTCGATGCGGTTCAGGAACAGTTCAGAGATCTGCTGGAAACCGGGGTGTCCTGGAAAGGGATCCTATCGGTCCGGAAAGATACCGTCTATTTAACGATGGACGCCGTGCACGCAGCGATGATGCATGCCGGAGGCTCGGCTTATCTGCAGACGAGTGCGGACGGCCGGCGCCTGCGGGAAGCATATTTCTTCATGAATCTGACACCGACCGTAAAGCATCTGGAAAAAATGTTTCAATAACAAATTAAAGAGGAGCTGTCCTGAACAAATAGGACAGCTCCTCTTTAATTTGTGATGCGTGCAGTCTGATGATTAACGGCAGGTCTGTAATGATTAATTCCTCCCGGCGATCAGTAAATATTGATTAAAAACAGCCGGTAATGATTAAAAACGATCTTATTGACAAATAACCGGTCTATAATGATTAAACCGTCCCCGTTAAAGTTAATACTATCTATTATAATGATTAAAGGCCAGCGCCTCAGAAACCAGGCACAGAGTTAAAATAGTTTATCAGAAGCGTGAACCCGGATTGTCTATTTTATTTTGATGCCGAAAATAGTATCGGCACGCGTGCCGAGAACGATCGTATCGTCGTAAACAGCCGGAGAGGCTTCGATATTTGCCCCGAGGAACAGCTCGTCTTTCTTTTCACCGGTAGCTGCCTCAAGCAGGTGAAGATTTCCCTGCCAGTCACCTTGAATCAGATAGGTAGGTCCGTCTTCCTGGTAGACAGGAGCCGGAGAACTCCAGCCGTAGTCTTCCATTTCCCATGTCCAGACTTCTTCACCAGTTTCTTTGTCGAGAGCTACCATCGTTCCGGCATAAACGTCAGTCGTGCGGGCGATCGTAAAAATAATCAAGTCGTCAATATCATCTTTTCCGACGACAGGTGTAGCGAGGACGCCGCCGACTACTCCTGGGTAATAATAGGCGTCGTATCCCTCACGCCATATTTCCTCGCCGGTCAGGCCGTCTATTTTTCTTAAATAGGAAGTTCCGTCTTCTTCTACATTATCAACTTCAGAGCCGGTGTAGAGGTAGGGGTGGCCTTCTTCTATTTCGAGAACGATAGTGGCATCTGTATCGTCCAGTGGAGGAAGCATCCACACAGGTTCATTCAATTCCGTGTCGTAGGCAGTGATCGTACCGCTGTTGTCAGCAAAATAAGTAAGATTTTTGTAGGCTGCGAGAGAACTTTCAATTCCTTGATACTCGTGATCATCTGCTTCATAGCGGCTCGTTTTCACTTCCGGATCTACAGAAACTGTGCCGTCTTCCGCATCATGTTCTGTGTTCATTTCAACGTTGTAAAGAAGACCGTTTTCTCCGCCTGTAAGAAGTACGTCATCTTCTCTGTTGAATAGAGCCGAACTGTCAAAGGCCGCCCACTCCCGGTAGGCGTAATCGTCACGGCCGGTCTGGAAGTGAAGTTTTTCGTTCGTGTATAAGTCAAAAAGCCGGAAGCCGAACGGTTCTCCTTCGGGTACGCCGTCGCCGACATAAAGAATAGGGCTTCCGGAAGCATCGAGGGAGACACTTCCTTTGATTGGATTTCCTATCTCAATTGGGTCCCTCGTTTCACTGCCGTCTTCCAGGTCGAGAAAATACACATTTCCATCCAGGGAACCTTGAATAACTTCTACAAGCTCCTCAGAATTTTTTCTTCATGCAGATCCATATTTTCTCTTATGCTGTCGTCCCAGTTTACAATGACGGGCTGTCCGGTCCATCCGGCACCGCCTCCCCAGTCTTCACTGCGGCCGGTCTCTTTTTCCCATATGACTTCAAGCTTTTCTTCTTCGACCTGCGCAGAGCCGAAAGAAGGGGAGTCGCGCAGGTTATTTCCACGGAACGTCAGCACCCCTTCAGCATATGTATAGTCCTCCGGAAACAGAGAGGGAATGGTACTGCTGTTTTCCGTTTCGTAATGAACGTTATCCAGGTTCTGCTCGTAGGAAGTAATGGCTTCCCACGTTTCCTCTTCCTCCTCATCTTCTATTTCTTCGTTATTGTTTTCTTCGGGGGATGCAGAATTTGTTGTTTCATTGCTTTCCGGTGTTTCGGAACCGGATTCGGAAGAGCAGGCAGCTACTGTGAAAAATACAAGAGCAGACAAGCAGAGAGTTTTTTTCATCGAATTCCTCCTTTAAAGTGGCTGTATAATTAATTAGTTCAAAAAAGAAAATAGCAGGGGGAGAAGTTTTTAAAAGCTGGTATGCGTAAATACCTCCTAATAGGGGAATAGGGAATCATAAAAATAAAGTGAGGTGAAGACGTATGATGTGGCTGTTAGCCATCCTGCTGCCTCCGGTGGCGGTTCTTATTGCAGGAAAGCCATTCCAGGCTTTAATAAATCTTATTTTGACACTCATTTTTTACGTGCCGGGCGTTATTCATGCGATTCTGGTAGTAAAGGACATGAAAGATGATGCACGCATGGAGAAATATATGAAACAAAAAGGGTAAAGTCCCGCTGTCAGAATAAGAAAAGACGTGCTGGAAGGCAGGACGCTGAAAAGAAAATGTTTATCGTATATTCTGACTATTTGATTATAGTGTATCTTATTCCACGTAAAGATAGAAGGTGTTTTTTAAAGAAAGAAGTGTAGAAGTCTTTCAGCATAAAGCAGACTTTCTTGTTTTTAAAATACTTCAGAAAACAAATAAGAGCCGTACTGGAATATCCAGTACGGCTCTGAAGATGAGGACGGTACGAAACGATATTAAGCCTGTGCAGCTTTTTTACGGCCGAAGAGCATAAAGCCACCGGCACCGGCAGCGATAATTCCGATAAGAGCCATGAGTGGATACGATGTTGACGTAGCCGCCATTTCATCACCTTCGTCGTTGTTGCCCGCTGCTGCGTTATTGTTCTCCTCATCTTCGTGGTTCGCATTGTTATTGTTTTCGTTGTGGTCTTCGTTATTAGCTTCATTGTAGTTGTTTTCTTCGTTAGAGTTGTTCTCATTGTTGTTATTTTCATTGTTATTGTTGTTGTTGTCTTCGCTGCCTGTCTGGTCTTCATCGTAGGCAAGGAAATCACTTTCCAGGCCTGCGCTGAGAGTCAGGTCTTCACAAGGAACGCCGTCGCTGTCACCATCGAGTCTGTCCGGGTCATTTTCCGAGCTGTAGCCGTGCTCTGTCCAGAATTCCCATACTTCTTCTCCAGTATCGAAATCCCCGCAGTTTTTCGTGTCGCTGTGCTCCGCATGGACCGCTGTCATGCCGCCGAACGTAACAATAACAGCGCTGCTGATGCCTATCATCCATTTTTTAAGCATACCCTTAACCACTCCTCATTTTGTAATATGTACCAGTCCTCATATACCAAATATGTCATAAAATAGTCCTGTTTACAATACAATACAGTGAAAAAGTTCTCTGAAAAGAAAATAAATTCATCATAGAAGAAATAATCCCAGGCCTGAACAGTGTGTTATGAAAAAATAAGTGTGCGATTTTTTGTTTCTGCGGGGCGATTCCCGATTTGGGTAAGGCGGGCTGTGGAGAAGGGGGAGAAAAGACGTACACAAACAACAGGGTAACGATGGCATCAAAAACTTTAAGAAAATAATCCGAAAAAAGCGCCCCGATTGTCAGCAATCGGGACGCTTTTTATGATCAGGCTGCTTTGTCTGTTGTGGCAGACGGTTCGATATCTTTTTTCAAGATACCGAGAAGAACCATCGTTACGAGAGAACCTGCGAGAATGGCTACGATATAAAGTGGCGCATTCTCTACGAGGCCTGTAACGATTACGAACAGACCGCCGTGCGGTGCAGGGGTGGAATTACCGAAGAACATGGCCAACGCGCCGGCTGTTGCAGAACCTGCAATGATCGCAGGGATGACACGGCCTGGGTCGGCAGCTGCGAAAGGAATCGCCCCTTCCGTGATGAAGGAAGCTCCGAGGATGTAATTCGTTTTACCGGCATCCTGCTGTTCTTTCGTGAATTTTTTCTTGAAGAACGTTGTTGCCAGAGCAATACCGAGCGGCGGAACCATGCCGCCGGCCATTATGGCTGCGATCGGTGCAAAGTTGCCTGCATCAATCATAGCAATACCGAAGGCGTAAGCGGATTTGTTAACAGGTCCACCCATATCTATAGCCATCATACCGCCGAGAATCAATCCAAGAATAACGGCGTTGCCTGCTTCCATACCGCCGAGCCATGCTACAAGCGTTGACTGTACCGCAGCGAGCGGGACAACAAGGAAGTACATAATGAAACCAGTTGTAAATATACCAAAGAGTGGAAGGACGAGAATCGTTTTAATACCTTCCAGAGATGCCGGCATGAATCCAAACAGCTTACGGATACCGAGAACGAGATAACCGGCAAGGAAACCAGCGATAATACCGCCGAGGAAACCGGCTTCTCCGGTGTGAGCCATGAGACCACCGACCATACCGGCAGCAAAACCGGGACGGTCAGCGATGCTGTAGGCGATAAACCCGGCGAGAACAGGGACGAGGAAGAAGAAAGCGTTCGCTCCGCCGATCGTGGAGAGAATTTCTCCGAAGGCTCCCATCTCACCGGTGACCGGATCTTCAAAGAAGAAGGACATGGCTATGAGAATACCACCACCGACAACGAATGGAAGCATGTTGGATACACCACTCATCAAGTGCTTGTAGATGCCGGTTCCGCCTCCCTGGGACTTTTCTTCTTTGGAGCCTTTGCCGGAGGCACGGTGTACAGAAAGATCCCCTTTTTCAGCTTCCTGAAGAAGTTTTTCGGGACGCCGGATACCGGCAGTAACAGGAGCGTTAAGCAGCTTTTTACCGTCAAAGCGGTCGGTTTCAATTTTCGTGTCCGCTGCGATAATGACAGCATCTGCCCGGTTGATATCGTCCTGCGTGAGGCGGTTTTTCACGCCGTCCGACCCGTTTGTTTCTACTTTGATGTCATAGCCGAGCTTTTTGGCAGCATCTTTTAATCCATCCGCAGCCATATACGTGTGGGCAATACCTGTCGGGCATCCTGTTACAGCAACAAAGTACGGGCGGGAGGCTTCAGAGGCAGCTTCGCGCTGCTTGTCTTTTTCTGCCTGTTCCGCTTCTTCGGCTTCCGCAGCAGCGAGTTTTTCTTTTTCTTTTGAATCAACCGCTTTCAAAACTCCCTCCGGCGTATCTGAAGTAAGAAGCGTCTGGCGGAAATCCTCATCCATTAAAAGTGTGGAAAGACGGGACAGCGCCTGCAGGTGGGTTTCATTTGCGCCTTCGCTTGCAGCGATCATAAAGAACAGATGGGCTTTTTCCCCGTCGAGGGAATCGTAGTCGATGCCGTCCTGCGTACGTCCAAAGACGATGGCAGGTTCAGTAACAGCGGCAACTTTAGCGTGCGGGATAGCTACGCCTTCCCCGATCCCGGTGGAACTCTGGGATTCTCTTTCCTTAATTGCGTCAATAAACGACTGGCGGTCTGAGAGATGGCCCGCGTTATCCAGTGCTGCAGCGAGTTCATGAATAACATCTTCTTTGGAGCGGGAAGAAAGATCAAGAATGATCGTTTCCTTTTTTAACAGCTCAGTAATGTTCATGTTACTTCCCCCTTCTTTTCGTGTGTAATATGAATGGCAGGCAGCAGTTTCTCCATTGATTCTTTCTCCGCAAACTTAAGTGAAAATGCCGTGGCGGATCCAAAAGCGATGCTGTACTGAAAAGCTTTCTTTATATCATGCTGCTGTTCCAGGCCGTAAAGGAAGCCGGCGACCATAGAGTCGCCTGCACCGACGGAGTTTCTCACTTCACCGGTTGGAACAGAAGCGGTGTAAACATTGTCTTTAGTAACGAGGAGGGCCGGGTAGCCGCCGCGGGAAACGAGTACGTGTTCTGCTCCTTCTTCGACAGCTTTTTCTGCCAGGCGGATAACATCCTGTTCATTTTCCGCTTTTTCCCCGTACAGTGCTTCAAGTTCTGCAATGTTTGGTTTGATCAAAAACGGAGCAGCCTGAAGCGATTCCCGGAGCGGAGCGCCGCTCGTATCAACGACCGTCCGGATACCGTTTCGGAAAGCTTCTTCTGTGAGTTTCCGGTACGTGTCCGCCGGCAGGCTTTTCGGAAGGCTTCCGGAAAGGACGAGTGTATCTCCTTCAGAAAGAGAAGCGATCTGCCCTGCCAGCTGCTGAAGATGTTTTTCTTCCACAACAGGGGAGCGTCCGTTAATTTCTGTTTCTGTGTCGGTTTTCAGCTTTACGTTAATCCGGGTCGTTCCGTTTACACGGATGAAATCAGTCTGGAGACCCTGAACTTTTAATTCGGACTCGATAAAATCCCCCGTGAACCCTGCTGTAAATCCAAAAAGGCGGGAAGAAAGACCGAACGATGCGAGTACTTTGGAAACGTTAATTCCTTTTCCTCCTGGAACAATGTGCTGCTCATCTGCCCGGTTTGTAGCACCGAAATGAAAATCATCCACGGTCACTAAATAATCAATGGACGGGTTTAAAGTAACTGTATATATCATATTTTCACCGCCTCGATAGATGTTAATTCGGAGAGCTGCTGCAAGTATTCTTCTGAGTCGCTTCCCGCTTCTGTAATTAAAGCGGCATCCTGAAGACCGGCAAACCTGGAAAAGGAGGTGCGGTTCAGCTTGGAGGAATCTGCCAGTACATAGGCTTCCTGGGCTTCCTGCACCGCAATTTGTTTAATATAGGCTTCCTCCGGGTCGGGAGTGGAATAACCGAACGAAGCATCTACTCCGTTTGTTCCAATAAAGGCTTTGTCGAAGCGGTACTGCCGCATCGCCTCCACGGCAGATTTGCCGATCAGTGCATGTGTTCCTGACTTAACATATCCACCGAGGACGTACGTACGAAAACCGAATCGGAGGGAGGCTTCGATTATATTCAGCCCGTTTGTCACGATGATGACGTTTTTTGCTTGAATATGACTGATCATTGCTTCAGTAGACGTTCCTGCGTCGACAAAGATGGAGTCTCCGTCTTCAACATGAGAAGCTGCATGTCGGCCGATCAGCTGTTTTTCCGCAGTGAATGATGCTTTTTTTTCTGTCATTCCCGGTTCCTCTGATTTCCTCGAAGGGAGGGAGGCACCGCCATGTATGCGCTTTAATTTATTCTGTCGCTCAAGTTCACTCAAGTCCCTTCGTATTGTAGACTCAGAAGCACCGGTCGCTTCAGTTAATTCAGACAGTTTAGCTACTTTCTGCTGCTTTAATAAAGAAAGAATCATGTCCTGACGTTCGAAAGTCAGCATAGACGTCACCTCGTTTAGTTGATTAACTACATCATAAATGATTTATCAATCAAAAGCAATCAAAAACAATCATTTTCTTTCAAAAAAGTTTTTGCGGTATTAAATCCGGGAGGGATCCCGGATTATCAGCAGAGGTTTTTTAAGAACGAAACGTGATTCTATCCACTTTGTCTTTTACTCTTTGAATAATTTAGGTAAAATAGAGAGAGCGTCAGGATAAAAAGGAGCGGTTTAAAAAATGAAGGACCTGCAGGCCTTGAAAAATAAAGTACTGGAAAAAACACAGCTCGTCTTTATTGTCACCGATCCCGAGCAGCCGGATAATCCAATTATTTATGCGAATGAGGGATTTTCAAACCTTACCGGTTATGACCGGGAGGAAATTATGGGCAAAAACTGCCGCTTTCTTCAAGGAGAGCGGACGGAGGAAGCAGCACTGGACCAGATTCGTCAGGCAGTGAAAAAGAAGGAGCCGTTGTCTGTCGAGATTTTAAACTACAAAAAGGATGGGACACCTTTTTGGAATCTGCTTCACATCGACCCGATTTATCTCGAGACAGAAGGTCAGTACTATTTTGTCGGAATTCAAAAAGATATTACACAGACAAAGGAAGCTGAAGAGAAAATTGCCGCCTACAATAAAGAAATAGAGCTGCTTTCCACGCCTCTTGTACCAGTAAAAGAAGGGGTGTCTATTCTTCCGGTTATCGGAAATATCGACGAGCACCGTATCGAAATCATCGTAGACCGGGTACTTCCGGAATTGGAAAAGGGAGATATTGAAATGTTGATTGTCGATTTATCGGGTTTCAGTGACATCGATGAAACGGCAACCATCGGCATCTTTCAGCTGGGTGATCTATTGAAGCTGAAAGGAGTCGAAATGATTGTAACTGGTATTACACCGGCTGTAGCTATGAAAACCCGTGGCCTGGAAATTGATTTTTCTTCCCTCAAAACATACGGCTCAGTCAAACAGGCAATGGAATCACTGGAAACGAAGGATAATCAGGAAGCATAAACAAAAGGTTCAGGGCCGATGCCCTGAACCTTTTGTTTAATTTATGACTGCTTTGGAGTTAGTTTGAAAAGCGCCGGTGTACCAGGAGCAGAATAGTGATCGTTGTAACAGATAAAATCAGTACCATCATGTTTGCTTCGGCCATACGGTCGCCCTGGACTGCGTCATAAATGGCGAGAGAGAGCGTCTGAGTACGGCCCGGAATGCTTCCTGCCACCATCAGCGTGGCCCCAAACTCTCCCATGGCTCTGGCAAAGCCGAGTACGAGGCCTGCAAGAATACCGCGCCAGGCCAGAGGCATAATAATATAATATAAAAGCTGCCACGAAGAAGCACCGTCCAGCTTTGCGGCTCCAAGATACTCGATATCCACAGATTCAAACGCAGCCTGAATCGGCCGGATAAGAAGTGGCAGGGCCGCGATAGCAGCCGCAATAACAGCAGCCTGCCACGTAAAGACGAGCGGACCTCCTGTGAGCTGCTCGTAGCTTCTGCCGATAAAGCTGTTTCTGCCGATGGAAACCAGCAGATAGTAACCGAGTACAGTCGGCGGCAGGATGAGTGGAAGAGTTACAAGAATGGACAAAAAACTCGTCCAGCGGTTTTTATAAAAAGCAAACAACCAGGCAAGCAGCACCCCTGCAGTAAATGCTGCGGCTGTCGCCACAAGTGCCACTCGGAGTGAAAGAAGAAGGGGTGTCCAGACGGCTTCCATCAGTTCTATCACAGTTTTGCTCCCCCGCAGACGGCACCCCTGTTATTCCAGCTAATTGATTTCCGCATGAGCTACTCCGGCGTTTTCACAGCCAGAATAAGAAAAAGTACATAGCTGACTGTCAGAATCGTACCGCTGATAATATAGAAAAGCAGGCTGAAAAGATCAGGCAGCGGAATAGTATCAAGCATAAAAACATACATACCCGAAGTCAGACCGATAGTTCCGATGAGAGCGGTCCAGACATGAGCGGCTGTCATCCAGCTTTTTTTCGGCTGGTACACTTTATAGTAGATGGCCCAGGAAAAAAGAGAGAGCCAGCCGACGACAAGAATGTGGGCGTGTACAGGGCGGAGAGCCGGTGAGCCTGCTCCTGCCATGTGTCCTCCCATGAAGGTACCGATCACTCCAAAGACGGCCGAAGCGATCAGAAGTATTTTACTGTAGGACATAACAAAAACTCCTTTATCAAATTAATCATACTTTTTTTAGTATAGTAAAAAACTTCATTTCCTGCTAAAGAAAGTTCTGTGACAGATGAATAAAAGCTGTGTAGACGTTCGGTTGTGGCTGCCGGAGGAAACTTCACTTCCCGTAAAAGAAGAGCTGGAGATACACTTCCAACAGGGGCAAGAAAAGCAGATGAATGGGGATTGGAGAAAGTGGGAGACTCGTTTGAAAGTACTTCTTCAATAACGTGTCCGGAAGTTCGCATGGACCACGATGATTTTTCCGGGCCATGTTTCTTTAAGAAGAAAGAGAGGGAATATAATAGAACGATCAAGACAAAAAAGGAGGCAGAAATTATGAAGAAAACAATCATTATTGCACAAAATATTAACGAAGAATTAAAAAAAGAGGTGGAGAAAGCTGCTCCAGACTATAAAATCATAACGGGGAAAGACAATTCCACATGGGAGCCGTACATAAACGAAGCGGAAATCATTGCCGGATGGAAACCGAAAATGGCTGAATCGTTAATAGAAAAGGCGCCGCTCCAATGGATTCAGACGTGGAGCGCCGGAGTGGATCAGCTGCCGCTTCGGGAATACGAGCAGAAAGGATACACAGTTACGAGTGCAAATGGCGTACATGCCTATCCGATTTCGGAAACGATTTTTGCTTTTCTTCTAGGCTGGACACGAAAGCTGCATACGTATGTGCGGCAGCAGGAGAAGAAAACATGGCATCATGCTCATTTAAAAAAAGAAATGCATGAGAAAGCTGTTCTTATTTACGGGATGGGCGCGATAGGCAAAGAAACAGCTAAAATTGCCAAAGCGTTTGGAATGCACGTCGCAGGCGTACGCCGCACTGTCAAAAATACCCCGTATACGGACGAAGTCATGACATTCGAGGAAGCGGCAGAAAAACTTCCGGAATACGATTACGTCGTTAATACGCTTCCTTCTACAAAAGAAACAAAGCATCTTTTTTCAGAAACTATTTTCGAGAAGATGAATCCCGAAACATTTTTTGTGAACATCGGCCGGGGGGATACGGTAGATGAAAAAGCTCTGATCGCTGCACTCGAGCAGGAAAACATTGCCGGAGCCGGTCTGGATGTTTTTACAGAAGAGCCGCTGCCGGAAGACCATCCGTTCTGGACGATGGAAAACGTCATAATGACTCCCCACACCGCAGGGTCCACCGAAAAATACAATGAGCGTGTTATTCGTGATATTTTTATTCCAAACCTCCAGGCATACACGGAAAACAAAGAACTGCCGGTGAATGTAGTCGATTACGAAGCTGGTTATTAAGTCCGTCTTTCTTAACAAATGTAACTATTAAAAAAACGCTTCTTAGAGGGCGTTTTTTTCAGTCTGTTTATAAAGTGCTTTTTTATGCATAGGGAGATGCTTCCATACTTACGCCTCCGTGAAACGCTTTTCTGGCGGGAAAAGATCAGCTGATTTCTCCGCCAGAACGGATCTTTGGTTCGTCCTCTATTGCCAAGGGAGTCGATTAAGCAGAAAAGTAATAAAGAAGGTTTCTGACCTAAAAGGAAGACGCTGTCCAGGCCTGTTTCTTACATAAAGTGTTTTTTATTCTTCGAAACGTTCGGCGGTGACGCCGGTGGGAATAAGCGAAGTCGGAAGATCCTTTCTGAAGAAGCTCAGCTTCGGCAGAAATAGCTGAAGACAAGCCCACGGCAAGTTTCCGCCGGAAAGTGCAGGAGATAACTATACGCTGGAATAATTATTCCATAAATAAGACTTGATTCACAAGCTGACAAAAACACCACTAAAAGGGTGTTTTTTCTTTTTATTATTAGTCAGCTGCAGCTCTGCTTGACGAAATACTTCGTCTGGCGTAATATTAGGGAACGAAGTAATTTGTGGAGATGGAAAGGTGTTTATATATAATGGAACGAAATACAGAAGAAATCGTCGGCTATCAGCTTGGGCTGGTGGCCCATTTACTGCAGAATAAACATAACCGCAGCCTGGCCGCACATGGACTGACCCGGGCCCAGGTGAAAGTTCTTTCGCTCTTGCAGCGGTACGGTACCCAGAGCCAATCGGAACTTCAGAAACGGCTGTATATTCAGCCTTCTACGATGAACGGCATTGTGGAGTCCCTTACAAAAAATGAACTTGTGGAAAAACAGGAAAGTGGAAAAGACCGCAGGCAGAAGATGATCGCTTTGACAGATAAAGGGGGCAACCTGGAAGAAACACTCTGGCAGGAAGCACTGACGGCAGATGAAGAGCTTACCGCCTGTTTATCGGAAAAAGATCGGGAAATGCTTCTTGAAATACTGAAAGGCATGAAGGAGCGCCTGCAGGAAGATTTGGAGGAATAACGCTATGGATCAAAAAAAGCAGAGTACGCGCCTCGGCTCGGAGCCTATTCCGAAGCTGCTCCGGAGTTTATCTATTCCGGCGATTATCGGCATGCTCGTCATGTCTTTATACAACGTCGTCGATACGATTTTTATTTCCTTTTTCGTCGGAATCGACGGCGTCGCAGCCGTTACACTTGCCTTTCCCATTATGATTATTATGATGGCAGTCGCCGCTGCACTCGGTATGGGGGGAGCCTCGGTCATTTCGCGGAGACTTGGAGAAAAAAGAGAAAAAGAAGCAAACCGGGTGTTCAGTAACATTATTACCCTCGTACTCATTACAGGAATACTTGGTGTGATAGCATCCTATACAGTACTGGAGCCGACACTTACGATATTCGGTGCAACGCCGGGAATCTTTGATCTGGCAGTGGTATATATCTTTCCTATTACAATGGCTACGATCTTTTTTACGTTTGCCTTCACAACAAACGCCATTATCCGTTCGGAAGGGCACGCCCGCTTTGCGATGATGACGATGATTATCCCCTCTGTACTTAACATCATTCTGGATCCGATATTTATCGTTCTGCTGGATATGGGAGTTCAGGGGGCGTCTATAGCTACTGTTATTTCCCAGGGGAGCATCTCCATCATCGTTCTTCACTACTTTTTGAGCGGAAAAAGCTCCTTGAAAATACGTTTGAGTGAAATGACACCACAGCTTCGTATCGTGAAAGAAGTGGTGACGGTTGGTCTGCCGGCTTTTGCCCGGCAGGTTGCCGGAAGCGTAATGATGATTGCGATTAATGCGATGCTCATTCAATACGGTGGAGAGTTTTATGTCGGGGTTTTCGGTATTATGCAGCGTGTTGCGATGATTACACTTATGCCGATGATGGGAATTCTTCAGGGAATGCAGCCTATCATTGGTTACAATTACGGTGCGGAACAGTTCGGCAGGATGAGGGAAGTTATCATCCTCGGCCTCAAGGTGGTCACGGCATTTTCCGTAACGATTTTTGCACTGGCGATGCTCATACCGGATTTGATGCTTTCTGTTTTTACGACGGACCCGGACGTTATCCAGGCAGGTACCGAAGGAATGAGGATCATTTTTGCTGCTGCTTTTCTTATTGGTGTTCAGGTGATCAGCGGCGGGTTGTACCAGGCTCTCGGTAAATCAAGGCCCGCACTCGTTCTATCCATGGCAAGACAGGTGCTTTTTCTTATTCCGCTTGTTCTTATTCTTCCACCGTTTATTGGGGTCTGGGGAGTGTGGCTTGCCTTTCCGCTCGCAGATATTCTCGCTTTTGCTCTCTCGGCTTATTTCCTCTACCGGGACAGGACACTATTCTTTCATAAGAAGGATCGGAGTAACGAGAATAAAGAGCCAGCCAGCAGCGTATCCTGAATAAAGCAGCCCAATAGAAAAAGAAAGCTGTCTTTTAAAGCAGGACAGCTTTCTTTCGTCTTCAGACAGCTATTTTCGGCAGACAGCGATCCCGATCGGATAGTGCAGGCCGTTTCTTTTAAAAGGCTCAAAACTGACACCGTTCTGATAATAAAAAGTCACTTCTTTAAAGGCGAAAGCTTTATTCCGGCATAGTTCCCTGAATTCCTCTTCAGTCAGCTGAAAGTAATGAAAAGGAGAACTGCAAGGTTCATTTCTTCCTGCGCCAAAAGGAGTGGATAGTACAAGAGTACCTCCCGGTGTCACAAGGTTACTTAGTCTTTTCATGGCTGCGTAGTCATCAGGTACATGTTCCAATGTTTCAAACGAAAGCACCGTATCAAATGTGCCGATTTTTTCCGGAAGGGAAGGGTCGAGAAGATCTCCCTGATTGTAGGCAACATGGGGATGGTAGAAGGCTCCCCGGGCGTATTCGATAGTTTCGCTGTCTACATCCACACCTACAGCTTCTGTTACCTCCCGTTTCCTCCGCTTAGCCATCAGCTTTGTACCGTAGCCGCTTCCACAGGCAATATCCAGAAGCCGGTCTCTCGCGTAGGGCATAGCAAAATGATAGCGTGCCAGATGTTCCAGCCACATAGCATTGTCTTCTTTCATGTATTCCGGGATCACTCGTTCTCCGGTATCTTCAAGCATTGTCAGCACCGCTTTCTGTAAAAAGTCAATCTCAGTATAACACGTGGAGAAATTTAAAAGAGGGAGACGGCTTTCGCGAGATAGAAAGAAGTTGCCGTTCCCAGGCGGCCGGAATATTAAATCATTACAGGCCCGTCATGAATCATGAGGATACAGTATCAAAAATGCTTAAGTGGAGAGGGGAAAGGGGCCTTCCTTTTCCATAAAAAAAAGCCGGCCACATTTTCGTGGGCGGCTTCTTTTCTTATTTCACCATCAGTACTGGTGCTTTCACGTATTTCATCACTTTATGACTGACGCTGCCGAGTACCATTGTCTGAACCGTGCTAAGACCACGGCTTCCAAGGATAAGCGCATCATAAGAACCGTTATTCGCGTGTTCAATGATTGGTTCAGCAATACCATCCTTACCGTGAAGTACAGTAACTTCAACAGGAATGCCGGCTTCTTTAATAATAGTTTCATACTTTGTGAGAAGCTGCTTTCTTTTACGGGAAGCATTATCTGAATCTCCATAATGAAGCACATCTGTTTTTGATTTATTACCAGCCACTACATAAAGCATTTCGATAGAAGCATCTTTCTGCAGTTTTGCCAGCTCAATTGCTTTTTCTGTCGCGCGGTTACTGTGATCTGATCCATCAATTGCAAGTAGTAGATTTTTAAACATCAGTCGTTCCCTCCATTAGTGACCGGAAGCTTTACTGAGGCCGCCGATTTTGTCCATCAGTTCCGCACTGCCTTTATCGAGTCCGGTAATTTTCACTTCGACACCCCGTTGTTCATATTTGTGCTCGATTTTATCGATAGCCCCTGCTGCCGAATCGTCCCACAGGTGGGCGTTGGAAAGATCAATCACGACTTTTTTTACATCCGCGTCAAAGTCAAGGTCTTCGACAAAATCCTGCACGGAAGCGAAGAAAAGCTGACCGTGCACTTCATACGTAAGTGTCTGGGCTTTCATATTGAAATGCTCTTCCACTTTCACTTTGGAAAGCTTCCAGGCAAAGAACAGGGCACTTAAAATGATACCAGCGAATACCCCGATTGCCAAGTCGTGCGTGTAGACGACTGTAGCGACCACCACGACCATAACAATGGCATCCGTCCGTGGCAGCTTATGAATATTCATGAGGGAAGACCAGTCGAATGTCCCGATGGCAACCATGATCATTACACCAGCGAGAGCTGCCATTGGAATCTGTACAACAATGTTATTCAATAAAATAATCATAGACATCAGTACAACCCCCGCTGTTAGAGAGGAGAGTCGTCCTGTACCGCCGGATTTGACGTTAATGACAGACTGGCCGATCATAGCACAGCCGGCCATGCCACCGAAGAAACCGGTGGTGACGTTGGCAATACCCTGGCCGCGGCTTTCCTTATTTTTGTCACTTTCTGTATCCGTCATGTCGTCGACAATGTTCTGCGTGAGCAGAGATTCGAGAATACCGACCATTGCAAGCGCAAAAGAATAAGGGAAAATAATTGCTAAGGTTTCAAAGTTCAATGGAATATTAGGAAGTAGGAAGACCGGAAGTGTACTTGGGAGAGTTCCCATATCTCCGACCGTCCGGACACCGAAATTCATCATAATAGCAAGTCCTGTAACGACCACAATTGCGACAAGCGTTGACGGAACGGCTCTCGTAAAACGAGGGAGAATGTAAATAATACCCAGGGTCAGAGCTACAAGGGCGTACATGACCCACGTTTCGTTCACGAAATGCTGCAGCTGCGACGTGAAAATCAAAATCGCCAGCGCATTAACGAAGCCGATCATGACGGAACGCGGTACGAACTTCATGAATTTTGCGAGCTTAAAGATACCAAATAAAATCTGCAGGATCCCGGTCAGAATCGTTGCAGCGAGCAGGTATTCGAGCCCATGGTCGGCGACCAGCGTAATCATGAGGAGCGCCATTGCCCCGGTAGCTCCCGAGATCATTCCAGGTCTTCCGCCTAAAAAAGCAATAACAACAGCAATGGAGAAACTGGCATACAGTCCTACCATTGGATCAACACCAGCAATAATGGAGAAGGCAATAGCCTCCGGAATCAGCGCAAGCGCCACAACTATTCCAGAAAGCACGTCACCTTTCACATTGCCAAACCACTCACTTTTCAATTTTTCTACCGTAGTCAACATCTGCACCTCTTTCATATTTTTGTTTTGTTCTATGACTAAAAAAACGGGGCTTTTTAAGATGAGTCCGCTGATGCCGGGCAGCAAGCTGTGGCTCGCTGCCGGAGAAAAACAGGCGGTGTTTTTCGTCGATATCAGACAGAAGGCATAAAAAAAAGCAGGCCCGGATGTTCAGTTGTGGATCCTTCCAAGAAAGATCCGGTCCGTAGAGAACAAAAGGAGTATAACAGGTTCCTCAAAAAATGCAAAACGCCGTGTAAGCGTGAATCATATACATATATCTTTTATATACTTATTATTTCTCTTTTTAACAGCTGTTTTTAATTTGTTGAAAAAAGTTCACAACTGAAGTGTTTGAACAGAAGTAAAAGTGGGAACTAAAGTTTTTTTGTAGATATAGACAACTTAATATATTTTATTGCAAAAAGGAGAGGTCGGATATGAAAAAAGCTTTCCGAGGGCACTTTTATTGGATTTATAAGGGGGGCCTTCCTCCTTTATAGAAGGTGGAAAGATAAAGTCCGTCTGCCGCATGGTGATGCAGAAGATCCGGAAGCGGAAGGGAAAAAGTATGAAGATTTGATTCAAAGCCTTGAAGGGGTCGATGTACAAGTGCTTGGAATTGGAGAGAACGGTCATATTGGATTTAATGAACCCGGAAGTGTGTTGGACGGCAAAACATCAGAAGTCCCGCTGGTATCATCCACAATAAAGGCGAACTCCCGATTTTTTGAAAAAGAAGAGGATGTACCAAAAAAGCTGTCACCATGGGTGTTGGTACTATTCCCGAAGCGGGGGAAATTCTGCTCCCTGCTTCTGAAAAAACAAAGCACACGCCGTAAAGTGCATGCTGGAAGGCCACGTAACGAGTTCCTTTCCGGATTCATCATCCTGACAATGTTTTACCGTCTGCAAATTCAAAAGCAGACATCAAAAAATGCAAACGATTTCAATTATCCGTTAATTTGGAAAATTTGTGTTGATTTAGGATAATGATTGTGATACTATCATCTGTGTAAAAGGTTTGAATTCGGAAACATTCTTCGGCCTCGTTTGAAAGCAGGCAAGAAATGGTTCACGAGATTCAAAGATTTCAGGCAAGGAGGCCGATGTATTATGACAGGTAAAGTAAAATGGTTTAACGCTGAAAAAGGATTTGGATTTATCGAGCGTGAAGATGGGGACGATGTATTCGTACATTTCTCTGCAATTCAGGCAGAAGGATTCAAAACGCTTGAAGAAGGTCAGGACGTTGAATTCGAAATCGTAGAAGGAAACCGCGGACCACAGGCATCCAACGTAGTAGCACTGTAATATTTCTGCGGGAAAGATAAATACAAACAGCAGGAAGCTGTTCCCACACAGGCCTTACACAGGCCGGAGGGAGCAGCTTTTTATTATATAAAAGCCAGTGTTGAAAGCCGCCATAGTTGTAAGTAACAGCACAGGTGCTCGGGAAAATACTAGACGGCTGCAGGACAGTTTGTTGATGACCCCAACGTTTTTAAAGGCGTTGGAGTCGCTGTAGACGTTTCTTCTACAGTTTCTTTGTGAAGAAGAACGGTGGATCCTTAACTTCTCAACAGTCAATTAAATCCAACCTGCAAATACATCATTTTACAGCAGTACAGTGAACGGCATAATTTTCACTATTGCTTTTTTTAGAGTTGTCTTCTATAAATAAAGAAAAGAGCCTGACAGAAAGGAGGGTTTGTATGGTAACAATTAACGATATAGCGAGGCGCGCGGGTGTATCCAGAACAACAGTGTCACGATTTATAAATGAATCCGGATATGTCAGCGAAAAAGCAAGAGAAAATATCAGCCGCGTTATCGAAGCGACAGGCTACGTACCGAGTGAGCAGGCGAAGTCACTCCGGTTAAAGCGGACGAAAGTTATTGGAGTAGTCATTCCGAAGATAAGCACGGAAACGATGAGCCGGGTAGTAAATGGCATGGATGAAGTTCTGCAGCAGGAAGGGTATCAAATACTGCTGGCCAGCTCCAGTCTTGATAAAGAGAAAGAAATTGAGCAGCTGAAGCTTTTGGAGAGCAGAAGAGTAGACGGAATTATACTTGTAGCAACAAACCGGGAACCGGAACTGCTGGAAGCAGTGAAAAACTTGAGTGTGCCTGTTGTAGCTGTAGGCCAGCATCTGCCTGACATATCTTCCGTCGTTTATAATGATTACGAAGCGGCCAAATCCCTGACGAAAGAAATTCTGCGTGCAGGCCATACGAAAATTGGTTTTATCGGTGTAGATGAAGCAGATTATTCCGTTGGTGTTCTCCGCAAGAAAGGTTTTCTTGATGCGCTAAAAGAAAACGGCTGTTCCGTGGAAAGCGGATGGATGCAGACTGCTTCCTTCAGTATTTCGGCGGGGGAAGAGGCAGCCGCCAGACTGCTGGATCAGTCGAAAACACTTCCAACAGCTGTACTCGCTGTTACGGACAGATTGGCCGTCGGAGTGATGCAGACACTTCGAAAAGAGGGCTTCGATCTTCCGGGTGAAATGGCGGTGGCAGGGATGGGAGCATCGGATATGTCCGCCTATGTAACCCCGGCTTTAACAACAGTAGACTACTATTATGAAGAAGCCGGAAAAGTATCTGCAGGAATTTTATTAAAAGCGATTACTGGCCGCGCAAAAAAAGTCGAAAAATCACAAATGGACTATAGACTTTTAAAACGGGATAGTTTACGATGAACATGGAACCGATTACATTGTTTTTTTATGTTCATTGTGGAATCGATCACACATGTTTGTTGGCCAAGGTTTAGTGTGTATTTATTTTAGAAAGGGGTTATTATCATGGCTGATGAAAATCGCAGGATAGCGGAAGAACTGGTACAGGCTGTCGGCGGGGAAGAAAACATATCTTCCATAGCCCACTGTGCTACAAGACTTCGGATCATGGTAAAGGACAAAGAGAAAATTGATCAGGACCGCGTAGAAGAACTCGACAAAGTAAAAGGAGCTTTCTATAATGCCGGGCAGTTCCAGGTTATTTTCGGAACTGGAACGGTTAACCGCATCCATGAACAGATGGTAGCGATCGGCATGCCGGAAGCTTCGAAGTCCGAACAGAAAGAAGAAACAAAGAAGCAGGGCAATTGGCTGCAGCGGCTGCTGCGTACGTTCGGTGACATTTTCGTGCCGATTATTCCGGTACTTGTTGCGACGGGTCTTTTTATGGGTTTCCGTGGACTTATTACAAACATTTTCCCGGGAGCACTGCCGGATAACTTTCTTCTATACACAGAAGTTTTAACGGATACAGCGTTCGCCTTCCTCCCGGCGCTCGTCGCCTGGTCGGCCTTCCGGGTATTCGGGGGCAGTCCGGTTATTGGTATCGTGCTCGGTTTAATGCTCGTTAACCCGGCACTTCCGAATGCTTACGAAGTGGGTGCCGGAGATATAGATCCGCTGTATTTCTTCGGGTTTATACCTGTCATCGGCTATCAGGGATCCGTACTGCCGGCATTTATCGCCGGTTTCGTAGGGGCGAAGCTGGAAAAATGGCTCCGTCAGCGTGTGCCGGAAGCACTCGATTTAATACTCACACCGTTCCTGACACTTCTCATTATGATTACAGCAGCCCTGTTTGTACTAGGACCGATCTTCTCAGCAGTGGAAGCTGGAATTATGGGTGGAGCAAACTTTGTACTTGATCTGCCGTTTGGAATCAGCGGGCTGATTATCGGTGGTCTTCACCAGGTTATCGTTATTACGGGTGTCCATCACATATTCAACCTGTTTGAAATTCAGTTGCTGGCAGACAACGGTCTCAACCCGTTCAACGCACTGATTACGGCTGGTATTGCAGCCCAGGGTGGTGCAGCTCTTGCAGTCGGTCTTAAAACAAAGTCCAAGAAATTGAAGGCACTGGCACTGCCATCCTCTCTTTCCGCATTTCTTGGAATTACCGAGCCGGCGATCTTTGGTGTAAACCTTCGTTATATCAAGCCGTTTGTTCTTGCATTGGTCGGTGGTGCAGCAGGTGGTTTCTTTGCCTCTTTGTTCAATCTGCAGGCAACAGGCATGGCTATTACGGTCATTCCGGGAACTCTGCTTTACGTAGAATCGGCGATTACGCTTATTCTATATATTTTGACAAACCTTATCGCAGCAGGAGTTGCCTTTGCCTTAACATGGCTCTTCGGCTTCTCTGATGATATGCTCGATTAATCAAAAAAGCCTCCGGAAATTTCCGGAGGCTTTTCAATGTTTCAATGAACAATTTTGGATACTGAATCAGCGCCTGTCTTTATCTTTTGAGCCGGAGCTGTCCGATTCATCTTCACCAAGCTGCTCTTCAAGATCGTCACGCAGATCTTCATAAATTTTTTCTTTAAACTCTTCGTATACTTCGTCTTTAATATCGTCGTACACTTCATCTTTTACCTGTTCATACACTTCATCTTTCATTTCTTCGTACACTTCATCTGTCAGGAAGTCTTCCCGCATATTTTCTTTGAAATCGTCCTTAATTTCTTCCCGGACGTCATCTTTCATATCGTCGTAAACATTTTCTTTCATACCGCCGTAAACTTCATCTTTGACGCGTCGGCGTTCATTTTTGCGTCTGCGAAGACTTTCAACTTTCAAGTCCCTGCTCATCATAATAAGCAACGAAAAGATCATGACGATCATTATAATTGCAAATGGCAGGGCGGCGACAATGGAGGCGGTCTGCAGCCCCTCCAGACCACCGCTCAGGAGCAGCACACTTGCTGTACCGGCGATGAGAAAGCCCCAGATTACTTTTACTGAAAGTTTCGGGCTCAGACTTCCGCTGCTCGTCATTGCTCCGAGAACATAGGAAGCAGAGTCGGCAGAAGTAATAAAGAAAATAATGATGAGGAATATAGCAAGCGTACTCGTTATCGCAGCGAGCGGCAGTTCACCAAGGGTAGTAAACAGCGCCAGTTCGACTTCTTCCATAACGAGATCTCCGATCAGTTCATTTCCACCGAGAATAAGATCGAGTGCCGTTCCTCCAAAAGCGGTAAACCAAAGAGCGGCAAGAAGAGAAGGCACGATCAGCACCCCGGCAACGAATTCCCGGATCGTACGTCCCCGGGAAATACGGGCAATAAAGATACCCATAAACGGTGCCCAGGAAATATGCCATGCCCAGAAAAAGATGGTGTTATTACCGAGCCATTCCCCGTCCCCGAAAGGATCAAGATCCAGGCTCATCGACATGACATTCGACATGTAGCCGCCGATCGTTGTTACAAAGTTTTGTGCTATGAAAAGAGTCGGTCCTACGATAATCACAAATAGGAGCAGAAGTGCAGCTATAACGAGATTGATAGAACTTAAAATCCGGATACCTTTATTGACTCCGGTAGCTGCCGAGAAAATGAAAAGCACAGTAACGATCGCTATAATTGTCATCTGCGTCAGTGCCGTATTTTCAATTCCTTCGAATAAGTATGAAAAACCTCCGGATATCTGCAGGGCACTTAAGCCAAATGTAGTGGCCACCCCGGTGGAAGTAGCTAGAACTGCCAGCGTATCAATTCCTTTACCGAATGCCCCGTATGCTTTATCTCCGAGGATCGGGTGAAAAGCAGAACTGATGAGTGCCGGCTGGTCTTTACGGAACTGCACGTAAGCAAGCGTGAGGGCGACAAGAGAAAAGATAGCCCATGGGTGAAGTGCCCAGTGGAAAACCCCATACCGGAGGCCGGCTGTCGCAAGTGTACCTTCCCCTGCTCCGACATAGTCAGGGTGGGGGTCGAAGAAATAAAGGACAGGTTCAGCAACTCCCCAGAAGACGAAGCCTACGCCGATACCGGCAGCAAACAGCATGCCGATCCAGGTGAAAAAATTATACTCCGGTTTTTCATCTTCTTTACCGAGCCTCAGTTTCCCAAACGGACTGACGGCCAGAAAAAGAACGAAAGCGATAAAAAAGGCGGTGGACAGCATGTAAAACCATCCGAAATTATTTAATGTAAATGCGAGGCCCTGATTGGACCGTGCTTCCAGGGATTCCGGCCCAAGAAATCCCCAAAGTACAAACGCAGCCACCAGCGGAGCTGAAATGAAAAAGACAATGCTTGGTTTCTTCGTTTCGTACGAATAATGATCGCTCATAAATGTAAGCATACCCGCGCAGAACGCGGATACTTCCCCCCCTTCGGTATGTAATGACGAAGCTGCAAATTTGAAAAAATGAGCCGACATTTATCTTACTGTTTAATTCCCCTAATGTCCACTCGCGAAAACACGTATTTGAAACATCTGGCATAATTGTTATAAATGATTAGTATAAAGAAGGAAAATACCAGGTCGATCGATAATTAATTAAGGAGGCGGGGATAAGAATCTACCGGCACATTCTTATTATTTTTTAGAGTTGAATAAATTGGAAGGAGAAACTAATGGCTGAATTTGATGATTTTTTAAAGCTCGATATCCGCATTGGAACAATTATAGAAGTGGGGGAACTCGAAAAAGCAAGAGTGCCATCATTGAAAATGAAAATTGATTTTGGAGAAGAAATTGGAATCCGCCAGTCCAGTGCGCAGATTACTAAACGTTATGAAGCGGGGCAGCTGAAAGGCAGACAGGTCACGGCAGTGGTGAATTTTCCTCCGCGTAAAATCGCGGGCTTTTCTTCGGAAGTGCTCGTTCTAGGAGGAATACCTGGTGAAGGGGACGTGGTGCTTCTGAAACCGGATGAGCCAGTGCCCAACGGTACAAAAATCGGATAAAAAAGGCCGTCTCAGGAAGGAGACGGCCTTCAAAACGTTAATAACTCTGAAGTGTTTTAGAGAGGCTGTTTTTAAAAAGATGGCTCTATTATTTCAAAGGAAACGGCGTCAAAGTGCATGTCCTCCACGTAGACTTCAAGGCGGTAGTTCCCCGTCTGAACAGCGGGATCTTCTGCGTCCAGTATTTCCAGAGAAACTTTGTCAGTGGAAAAGAAAGCCACGCTCTGGTCGCGGACGGGTACCCACTGATCATTTTCTTCATACAGCAGTTCGTAGCTGAGTGCCCGGTTATCCAGGGCTTCCCCTACGTAAAACATATTAATCCGGGATTCATATTTTTCAAACAGAGGGTTTCTGCTCACGTCCAACTGCCCCTGTGGCGACACTCCATCGTCCCCGTAAACGTAGACCCCTTCTTCAAGAGCAGGATTATAAGACCACTGAGAAATGGTGAGCAGCGGCCAGGCAAGGACGGAAATAAACAGAAGCGGCACAAGACTGCCTGCTGCAGGACTCCATCCACTTTTATTGAAAATTGGGGGCAGGTGCTGGGTAGTTTCATTCGCTGTCAAACCGGATACTTTCCGAGCGTAAAGAGCATTACCGAACAAGCCGAAAAACGAATGGATTAAAAGCACAGGGAAAAGAAGCAGCCATAAGGAAGGCACCGCTCCGGCCCCAGCGTCGATCAGAGCAGGGAGAAAAGATTCCAGCAGAGCAAAACCAAGATAGAAAAGCCAGTAAAATAGAGCAGCACCGTACATATGACGCGAAGCAGCCCAAAAAGGCGCAAAAAAGAAAGCGGCCCAGTTCCAGCCGGCAAAAAGGAAAGGGTTTTTATGAGCATTCCACTTTTTCTTATAATATTCTGAGTTTTTTTCGATGTATTTTTCCGGGTCTTTTTGAAGGATATTCATATATTTTCTCCTTTATCATTTGTTCCGGATTCAGTGTAGCATGAAAGGCAGAACGAATGAAGCGGACTGATTGAAAAAGCTCCCGGAAGACGATGCCTCCGGGAGCTTTTTTATGAAAGAAAATTAATGAGTATCGTAATCCTCTGGAGAATCTGCTTCCACAGGCTCTGTGAGACTCATATGTCCAAGAAATTCCTCTGTTTCATCGCCATCAATGAGGATCATTGTCTGAGCAGCTCCGAACTGCTCCATCATCATTGCGATCTGCTCTGTCATAAGACCTTCTCCGCTGGATCCCAAATTAGCATTCTGCACTTCCGGAGAAAGTGAAACGTTAGCGGTATCTCCATCTAATTCTACATATTGAACCTCTGCCTCCGCTGGAAATACCCCGTAAAGCTCTTCGTCATCCGGTCCGGCAGCCCACAAATCCATCGCTTCCTCTGCACCGCTCTCGTCCATTGTTACAGGCTCTGCTTCGACGCGGAGAGTCTCAAGCAGCTGATCATCGGAGAAGTACAGGTAGAGTGGATCGACCATAGATGCTTCTTCGTCCGCTTCCTCTTCACTGGCATTTTCTTCGTTGGAAGCATTATTGACTTCTTCGTTCTCTTCTTCATAATTTTCATCAGTATTGCTGCTGTTTTCGTTAGAATTATCATTGCTGTCGTTATGTTCATTGTTTTCGTCTGACATATTATTTCCGTTATCTTCCTGATTATTCGTGTTTGTATCATTTTCATTTTCACTGTTTTCATTATTGTTATTTTCACCTATGGAACCACCGCTGTTATTTTCCTCATTGATCTCATTGAGGTTTTCTTCCACTTCATCGGCGCCTCCGGTATTTTTGTCGGTATTTTCATCGACAGGACTTTCTCCCCCCTGGCCGCACGCTGTCAGCCCTCCGATAGTTAGGGCGCTTATGAGCACAAAAGACATTTTCTTCATACATTTATTCCACCTTTCTATAGTTTGTTACTTTCCACTGCAGTGCATCAAACGCAGAAAAGAAGCCTTTTTCATTTGTTCTATATATTGAAAAAAGGAGCGGTGACTGCCGGGAAGCTTTCTGCAAAGCAGCAATGACAAGAACAGAGTGCAAAAATATCCCCATCTGTAAACGTAGACGCTTATTTGACCCGGGGGTTACAATTACTTGGTTATTATAGATAATTTCTGGAATAATTACCAGGAGAAAAATGCAGACTGTATACTCACGGGAATGTGTAAATCCGTTATACTGGTAGTGAGGGAAAGGAAGTGATGACAGCGGCACAGCGGAACAGTCGTATAGAATACGTATATGAAGCACTGATGGCAGTCCTTGCGTTTGCTGCTGTAGCAACTATCTGGTTTGAGACAAGCCTCGAACCTGTCATTGTATGGGGGACATGGGGCATCTTTTTCATAGATTTCTGCGTCCGCTTTTATAACGCGGAACGAAAATGGGAATTTATTAAAGCGCATCCGTTTATCGTCATAGCGGTTATTCCACTTGATGCAATTTTTCAATTTGCACGTATAGCGCGGGTACTGCATTTTCTACGTTTAAAAGCGATGACGAAATATTATATGAAACCGGCCGTACAGCTTCTGGAAAAACAGAAGGTCACCCATGTTGTTTCCGGACTTGCAGTAATCATATTTCTAAGCACAGCCCCGCTGTACTGGGCGGAAGGGGAGCGGTTTGATCATTATTTTGAAGCCTTTTTAGGGAGTGCGTCTTCTCTTGTGTTTTTCGGTTATGCCTACATTGATCCCCAGTCTATAACAGGGACCATTACGGTAACACTGCTTACGGTGTGTGGAGTGATTATGCACGCTGTAGCGATCCGGTTTATTCTTTACTGGGTCAGGGATACTTACCTTGCAAAAAAGGCGGAAAAAAAGTGGGAGGACTTTAAAAATTAGCCTGGAACTGCGGGAATCCCAAAGTGTTAATAAAGCATTTTATGTATTGGAGTCCTGCACCGTGCTTTCATCAGCCGGGCAAACTCATCCATCGTAAAAAAACAAATATTCTCATAAGGTAAATTAAAAACTCTCCCACACGAATGCGGGAGAGTTTTTTAAAATGATTTACTGGTTAAGATCTTCGATAGAATCGATGTCCATGTATTCAGGAACAACGAGTCCTGTGCGGGCGCCTTCGAGGTTCGCTCCGAGATCTTCCATGTCATCACCGTAATCTTCTACGAGGTGCTCGTGCGTAAGCGGCAGCCACGCTGCTACCATCGCATCAGCTTCGCCGGTTGCAACAGCCTGGAACATAAAGTTTGCTTCCAGTGGATCCATCGTTACTTCGTAGCCGAGATCTTCCAGAACTAGAGCGATCATGTTTGTAGAAGCAATTTCAGATTCCCATGCTACAAAGACGAGGTCGATTTCTTCGCCATCTACAGAATCTACACCGTCTGTCCATTCAGAGACAGTATCTTCATTAGCATCAATCCAGTTGCGGGCAGCTTCTTCTTCGTCGGTGCCCTCCTGGATTTCCATCATAACTTCGTTCATGTCATCTTCTGTCCACTCGAAGTTATCGAGCACTTCATAGGCTTCCGGCATATCATCAGAAAGACCGTCACGTACAAAAGTGTGAATATCTTCCGCTTCACCGAATACGTTTTCCGGGTCATCAAGGAACTTCAGGTCGTACTCTGCAAACTTCCAGTGCGGTGTCCAGCCCGTAACAACAATCGGCTCTTCATTTTCGTAGGCAGTTGCAAGTTCCTGCGTCATTGCAGAGTCAGAGCTTGCTGTAATTGTCCAGTCTTCCAGTTCGTATACTTCAAGTGCTTCGTCAGCAGCCGACATAATGCCGGCACCGGCATCAATCCCGGTAATTGTGTGCTCAAGCTCTTCAGCGTAGTCTCCGCCTCCAGCTTCGCCATCGTTAGCTGCCTCGTTGTCTTCATTGTCCACAGCGTTGTTATTTTCGTCAGCTGCGTTGTTTTCCGCCGTGTTTTCCTCTGCGTTAGTATTGTTATCTGCTGTATCTGCGTTGTTCTCGTTATCTGCCCCGCATGCTGTTACGAGAAGGGAAAGAGACAAACCTGCTGCTAAACCAAACTGGTGTCTTCGTTTCATAAAAAATCTACTCCTTTGTAGTGGATTTATTTGGTATTTCATTATACCTGTTATTTATGCTTTCCTGTTCTCCGGGTTCAGAGCCTGTGTAAGACGGTCAAGAATAATAGCCAGAATTACGAGGCTGATACCTGCTTCAAATCCCATTGCCATGTCATTTCGTCCAACGGCATAGTAAACTTCCCGGCCGATCCCGTCTGTTCCGATCATCGCAGCAATAACTACCATGGAGAGTGCGAGCATAATCGTCTGGTTGATCCCGGCCATAATTGTTACCTTGGCCATTGGAAGCTGTACTTTGAAAAGCTTCTGACCAGGGGTGGAACCGAATGCGTCGGAAGCTTCGATCATTTCTGCCGGTACCTGCCGGATTCCGAGGTTGGTCAGGCGGACGGTAGGCGGCATGGCGAAAATAACCGATGCAATAACTCCCGGAACGATACCGATACTGAAAAAGGCAACCGCCGGAATTAAGTAAACAAACGCGGGCATTGTCTGCATAAAGTCGAGAATCGGTGTCACAATATTTTTAACGAGATCGCTTCTTCCCATCCAGATTCCGATAGGGACACCGATCACAATAGAAATGAGTGTTGCTGTAATAACGAGGGAAAGGGTTAAAATCAACTCATCCCAGTAGCCGATACTTTCAATGAACAGCAGTCCAAGAAAAATAAGAATCGGCAGACCGAATTTTTCAGACTTGCGTACGAGCATATAGCCGATAACTGTCAGAATAAGAATGAACAAAATTGGCGGTATCAACCCGAAAAAGCTGTTGAACATTCCGGTGACCCAGGCTACAAAGCCACGGATACCGTCAAAAATAAACTGAGCGTTCTGAAGCCAGTCTACAAAATCTTCAATCCATGTACCTACCGGAAGTTCCGGCATAAAATCAAGAATTGCATCAAACCATGCGTAAATTGCTTCCCAAGTTTCACTCACTTGTATTCACCTCTTCTCCTGAAAGTGCTGCAAGTATTTTACTGCGGATAACGATACCTGCAAGCTTGTCGTTTTCCCCGAGTACCGCGATCGGTACATGAGAAGTGGAGGAAAGGTTGAAAAGGTCGTGCATCGGTGTATCCAGCCTGCACGTCGGCACGTCCTTTTGAACATACGGCGTAATATCACTTTCATCCCGGTTGACAGCTTCTGCAATATCGCCGGCATGAATAATTCCCTGCAGCTGCCGGGTGCGGTTAACAACGTAAATGCTCGAAATGTCTGCCTTTCTCATACGCTGCAGTGCCACACGCGTTCCTTCTTTTTCCATGTTTACTGTTTCAGGGCGTGTCATAATGTTTTCCGCTGTATAGACTTTTGAACGATCCACATCTTCTACGAAGCGGCGGACGTAATCATCAGCCGGATGCATAAGTATATCTTCCGGGGACCCGATCTGTACTACCGCACCGTCTTTCATAATCATAATACGGTCTCCAATACGGAGCGCTTCATCCAGATCATGCGTAATAAATATAATAGTTTTCTGCATGGAGGATTGAAGATCGAGCAGTTCATCCTGCATATCCTTACGGATCAGCGGATCGAGCGCGGAAAACGCTTCGTCCATCAGCAGAACATCCGGATCGTTCGCCAGCGCGCGGGCAAGGCCGACACGCTGCTGCATCCCGCCGGAAAGCTGGTCCGGAAATTGATCTTCATAACCCTGCAGGCCGACAAGCGCCAGGGATTTCATCGCTTTCTCTCTGCGTTCTTCCTTTGCGATACCTTGTACTTCCAGACCGTATTCCACGTTTTGCAGAATTGTACGGAAAGGGAACAGACCGAACTTCTGGAAGACCATACTCATATGCTTTCTGCGTACTTCCCGCAGAGCGTTGTCGTCCATTTTAGCCAGATCGTCTCCTTCGATTTGGATCTGACCGTCCGTTGGATCAATCAGCCGGTTCAGCAGACGGACAAGCGTGGATTTACCACTCCCGGAAAGTCCCATAATAACGAAGACTTCCCCTTCATTAACATCAAACGTTGCACGGTTCACACCGACGGTTAAGCCGGTTTTTTCCAATATTTCATCTTTCGACTTTTTTTCCTTCAGCATGTCAAGCGCCGGTTTGGGGCGTTTGCCGAAGACCTTTGTCAAATTGCGGACTTCAATTTTCGCCAAAGAGCTCACCTCGATTATTATTTTTACTTCTACACATATAGGCCGGCTGAAATGCCTTAGTATCCAACTCTAAAAAAATATGAGAAAATCAACCTTTTCTACTATACGTGCCACGAAGAGAAATGACAAACAGTGTGAATAGGTCTGAGTTTCCAAAATGACGGAAAAGCGCCGGTGAACTGCTGTGAAAGGTAGTTAGCTTTATAATACTATAATTATCAAGAAATAGCACCTTTGTCTGGTGTGTACTTGTAAGGACTTACGACACTTCATTGTCTAGTTCTTAAGTAATGTAAGGGCTGCCAAACCCTTAGTGTTATAAAGGGATACACTCCGCAGGTTAATTCCGGATGCTGAGAAAACTTTTTTTAAAAAAAGTTTTCTCAGGGCGCTTCAGTCCCCCGATTCTCCTTTTTCTAACGCTGTTCTTTCTCCTGGAGAAAGAAACCGGCTGTTTATAAAGTGTTTTTTATAGATGTGTATACATTTCCCTGCTTTCGCCTCAACAGGACGCTTTCCGGGCGGGCCGACTTCAGCTAATTTCTTCCGCCCATCAACCGGAAGAAATGGATCTTCCACTCGTCCTATCTCGCCTCGGAGTCGCCTGCTGCAGATCCAGCAGGAAAATAAAAAGACGTTTTCTCTTCTAAAAAAACCTGTTGATTCCGTCCTTTCTTCTCTTCCATTCAGGAAAGGCTTTTTCCTCTGGAACGTCCGGCGGGGACGCCTATGGGAATAAAGCGAAGTCGGAAGATCCTTTTCAAAGCCGGAGGGCAATCAGCTGACGATGAGCCCCGCGGCAAGCGAAGAAAAAAGAAGCCGCAGGAAACCTTCAAAAACAACACTGAGCTTTAAAAGTGCGACTCATGCACAACCGTTGCACCTTGAGGAATGAAAAGGTTCTTTTCCAGCAAGGTTACCTCTTATTCTAAACAGGAGGATGGAATCAGCTGAGGCCGGCCCGCTTGGAAAGCCTCTCCATGGAAACGAAAGCAGACGTTCTTTTTTTGTTCAAGGCAGTCAATATAAAAACTTTTTTCAGGGTGTATTAATCCCTGGCTATCCTTTTTATTCTATATACAGGGAAATTTTCAGAAGGCTTCAGGTGTGGTCTGAAGAATTTTATGTACTGAGCTTCGGTCTCCGGATGACGATGAAAACGGAGGCGGGGAAGGCGTGCATGTTCTATTTCGATATCTGTTACAATAAAGAAAGCATATTCGGGAAAGTTACATAACTATCCAAAAATTTGTAACATGTTCAGCGCTTACAGCGTCAAATAGATGAAGCAGGGAGGTAATGACGTGAGAGAGGAGTTTGAACGGCTGTACTCTGCCTATCACCAGCAGCTATTCCAATACTTATTTTACCTCGTCCGGAACCGGGAAACAGCAGAGGAGCTCGTTCAGGAAGTGTATATAAAAGTACTCCACTCCTACGAAACTTTCGAGGGAAAAAGCAGCGAGAAAACATGGCTTTATTCTATCGCCAAGCACGCAGCGATCGACTGGATACGCCGCCAGTCCCGAAAGAAAAGAAAGTTTGAGGGGAAGGAATACGAGTGGAGTGAACGGGAATTTGAAATTGAAGACAAGCAGCCGCTGCCGGATGAAATCGTGGCCCAGCAGGATGAGATTCAGCATATTTATAAAACAATGAAAAAATGTACAAAAGACCAGCAGCAGGTGATTGTTCTGCGCTATATACAAGGGCTGTCCATCGCAGAAAGTGCCGATATTCTCGGATGGTCAGAAAGCAAAGTGAAAACGACCCAGCATCGGGCGATAAAAACTCTGCAGAAGCATCTTCAGGCTGATGGTGAAAATGTACAAGGAAAGGAGGGTTCCCCTTGAATAACGATAAATGGTCGGAAAAAGAGCTGGAGGACACGCTGAGACGTATGCCGCCGGTAAAAGATAAGCAGACAAAAGACGAACTTTTTCATGCAGTAAAGCAGCGGGCGGACAAAGAAGCACCACAGCGTAAAGTTTCTAAAACCTGGTTTTTCCCGGCGATGGCATCGGCAGCAGCTCTGCTTCTGATCGTACTTATGATTCCTTCCTTTATGAACACTGGAATGTTTTCATCCAGTGACGGCCCGTCACCAGCTGATAACGGAGAGACGAATACTTTCGATGCAGCAGATAACAACGAGGCGTCCGAAAATAATAACAGTTTTTCTGTGCAGAATAATGAAGAGAATGTGGAAAATACGAATACGGTCAGCCCGGATACCGACGGCAGTGAATCTTCTGCACCCGAAGAAGCGGCTGAAAATGAAAATAGGAACAGCAATAACAATGAAAACGAAAATAGAAATAACAATAGCAGTGAAAACGAAAATAGAAATAACATCAGCAATGAAAACGAAAATCAAAACTCCGGCAGCAATGTGAACGAATCAGACAATAACCGAAACAACGAGCCTGCAGACAGTCCGGAAGAGGTTCCGGAGGATGATAACTATTTTGCAGCGGACGATGAAGGATATTCGGTGGAAGAAGAAGAAAGTCTTTTCGTTACGGCAGCCATGCTGGAAGAAGATGAAATATATTACGGTATTCCGGAAGCAGCAGACGGGATGTCTAAGGAAGAAGCAGTGGTTTATGCTCTTCAGGAAAGTGACCCGACTTCTGGAAGTTACTTTGAAGCATTGGAAGAAGCCGAATTTAATGGAGGTTCGTCCAATGCCTTAACACTCCGTTTCGCGGAAGAGAACCAGCTGGCTTCTTTATCGAGTGCAGAGTATTATTTTATGGAAGAGGTACTTCAGGAAACACTGGCCCTTTATCAAGTTTCCGAAGTGAATTTTGAAGCAGGAGAAGAAGAGCTGCTCGTCGGGCAGTCAGGTCAATCAGAAGTTGACCTTTCAACGCTGAACCGCGGCTATTACCCGCTGAGCAGTGGAGAAGGACTTGTCAGTGCAGGAGCTGCGGGGGAACCGATGACGAGTGGAGCGGGTGATCCGCTCAGCTTCGACGAAACGCTCACACAGATGGAGGAAGTCAACGGGCAGGACTGGTACGAACCAGCGGTGCCAGACACCGTGGAAATTGAAGATGTAAGGTATGAAGGGGAAACTGCTTATGTTTTCTACACCGCTGAAGAAAACTCGGAAGAATCTTTTGAAACATTCAAAGAAGCGGTACAGCTGACAGCCAAGTACTTTACGCTCGACACGGTACAGCTCGTCAACGAAGAAGAAAAAGAAGTAACGCTGCTTCCAGTGCAGCTGCCATAAAAAGACTGCGCCTTCCGGTACGACCGGCGCAGTCTTTTTTTATACTTCTGTTAAAAGAGCGGACTCTTAATAAGGAGAAGCACTTCTTTTTTCAGGCACCGCACTTCAGCACAGCGTTTTCATAGGCACAGATTATTCAGAACGCAGTCTCCTGATACGGTACTGGAGGCTCTGGCGGCTGACTCCAAGTTCAGCGGCAGTCCGGGTAATGTTTTGATTATTTCTCGTGAGCATCGTCTCGATGTACTCTTTTTCTACTTCTTCCAGATAAGTTTTTAATGGTTTCGGAGTGATGACTGCAGCTTCCGGCTCAGGAGCGGGAAGTGCCGGCGCTCCGCCGGAAAATTTCGTCCGTATATGGAGTGGAAGGTGGCTGTACTCAATGGTTTCGTCCCGGTAAATCAAGTTCATTGCCCCTTCGATCAGATGTTCCAGTTCCCGGACATTACCGGGCCATTCATAGGATGAGAATATCGTTTTCACCTGGTCGGATACCCCGGGAACTCCAAGCTGAAATCTTTCGTTATATTTTTCAATAAAATGCGCGGTAAGGATCGGAATGTCCTGCTTCCGCTGGCGGAGCGGGGGAACAATAATAGAAACAACACTCAGCCTGTAATACAGATCTTCACGAAGACGGTTTTCCTGAATCGCAGCTGCGGGGTCTTCGTTCATCACTGCAATAAGACGGACATCTACCGGACGGTCCTTAACGTCTCCGATCCGCCGGACGGATTTTTCCTGTATAACCCGGAGCAGTTTCGCCTGGAGGGGGGCACTCAAAGAATTAATTTCATCAAGAAGCAGTGTGCCGCCTTCTGCCTGCTCAAACAATCCGGCATGATTTGATGCACCGGTAAAGGCCCCTTTCACTGAACCAAAAAGGATCCCTTCAATAAGTGATTCCGGAAGTGCTGCACAGTTTTGACTGACAAATGGTCCCGCCGCCCGTACGCTCGCATTATGAATGCTTTGGGCGAACAGCTCTTTGCCGGTGCCTGTCTCTCCGTAAATCAGCACAGAGGACGACGTTCGTGCCGCTCTTTCGGCATGGTGGATAACTTCCCGAAGAACCGGGCTTTTTCCGATAATCTGGTCGAATGTAAAACCCGCTGCTCTTTTTTCACGGGCATTCTCCCGGGAAAGACGTTCAAGTTTCGTAATGTCCCGCGCGATTTCTACGGCACCGATGCGCTTTCCTTCATATACTAATGGAAACGTATCGTTGATTGTCGTGATTTCCTGCCCTTTAAAATTAAAGTAAGTCTGTTTCGCGTTTTTATGGAACCTTCCATGCCGGAGCGCCTGGATAAGTCGGCTTTCTTCTTCGGACTGAAACAGAAATATGTCCATAATGTTTTTACGAAGCACTTCTTCTTTATTCATATCTTCAATCTCAGACATTTTTTGATTATAAAGTATAGAATGGCCTTCCATATCAATTACATGAATACCTGCGTCGACAGCGTCGAGCAGCTGTTTATAAACTTCAGGCATGATTGGCAGCGTCATATTTGTCCTCCCGGCAGTATGTCTTCTTCTGTCATTGTAATAGGGAGAAGTCTCAAGTGCAAAAAATATTGTCATTCTGGTGCAAAATCTACAGACAGTGCTCAAAAATCAAACACTTTTTTCAGAAAAAAAGCGTTTAGGAAAGCGCTCTCATATTTGGCATGGTTTTTGCAATATTACTGTATTAGAGGAACTTCCTCCGGTCAGTTCCGTTTCAGGTTGAAAGGCGCGCAAAAAGGGAAGGGAAAAGTAAGACTTTTTAAAAAATTATCTGCACTATCCCAAAGCAGCGAATCCTGCGGCAGTTTCCATTCCACGCTGACCAGCCTGCACATACTGAAGAAATTGAAAGGGGCGAAAGAAAAATGATTACAAGAAACTTCTTTTTGTTTTTAGCGAAAAACGACTTTATTAAAAATAAAGCGACAAAATGGGGCCCGAAATTTGGAGCAAAGTCAGTAATTGCCGGCGAATCACTGCAGGAAGCGATGGATACAGTCCGCAAATTGAACGAAAAGGGACTTAGTGCCACTGTCGATCATCTCGGAGAATTTGTATACGATAAAGAAGAGGCGATGGCAGCGGCGGAATACTGTATACGTACACTTGAAGCGATTGAAGAAGCGGGGGTGGACTGTAATTTGTCCCTGAAGCTGACACAGCTCGGTCTGGATGTCGACAAGGAACTTTGTTTAAATAATATGCGGTCCATTCTTGCCAAGGCAAAACAATACGGTAATTTTGTACGGATAGATATGGAAGATTACTCGCACCTGGAGCCTACACTGGATATTCTTATGGAACTCCGGAAAGAATATGACAATGTCGGTACAGCGATTCAAGGGTATCTCTACCGGGCCGGGCAGGATGTGGATACGCTTAAAGGAACCAACATCCGTCTCATTAAAGGAGCGTATAATGAACCTCCGGAAGTGGCGTATCAGGACGCAAAAGAAGTATATGACAATTACTTAAGCATTATTAAGCGTCACATGCTGAACGGCAGCTATGCCGCTGTTGCCACCCACGACCATAATATTATTGCAGAGGTCAAAAAATTTGCGGAAGAGAACGGGATCGGAAAAGATCAGTTTGAATTTCAAATGCTTTATGGCTTCCGCTCGGAAATGCAGGAAGAAATCGCCCGTGAAGGCTACAAAATGCGTGTATACACGCCGTTTGGAAATGACTGGTACGGCTTCTTCATGAGAAGGCTTGCTGAACGGCCGCAGAACATTACATTTGCTTTCCGGGGGCTGCTTTCCAAATAAATCCGTTTTTCTGCAGAAAAATTATCAATAAAACTCGGTGTGATACTGAACCGGCTTAAATAAAACAAATGGGATGTGACAGTTTTGAATAAAAAAATTGCAATTATTGGAGTACCGATGGATCTTGGCCAGATGAGGCGGGGCGTGGACATGGGTCCGAGTGTTATCCGCTATGCCGGTGTAGTCGAACGACTGGAAGCGCTGGGCTGGCAGGTAGAGGACCGGGGGGACATTCAAATAGGCCGGCCGAAACGATTTGACGTAAAAAATGAATCAAACCTTAAAGATTTGGAAGAAGTAGTGGAAGCAAACCGTCTGCTTGCGGAGGAAACGGCAGAAGTGATTGCGGACGGTTCTTTTCCGCTCATACTCGGAGGAGATCACAGCATTGCGATTGGTTCGCTTGCAGGTACAGCAAAAGATAAAGAGAATCTGGGTGTTATATGGTACGACGCCCACGGAGATTTAAACACCGGGGAAACCTCCCCATCCGGAAATATTCATGGTATGCCGCTCGCTGTTAGTCTTGGTCTTGGAGATAAAAGTCTGACAGAGATAGGCGGTTTCAGCCCGAAAGTAAAGCCGGAAAACGTCGTCCTGATTGGTGCCAGATCTCTGGATGAGGGAGAGCGTAAGCTGATCAGGGAAAAAGGAATAAAAGTTTACACGATGCATGAAATTGACCGGATCGGTATGCCGCAGGTAATGGAGGAAGCATCGGAATATGTAACAAACGGTACAGACGGCGTGCATTTGAGCCTCGATCTCGATGCCCTCGATCCGAGTGATGCCCCGGGGGTAGGAACGCCGGTTGTCGGGGGGCCGACTTACCGGGAAACGCATCTTGCAATGGAGATTCTTGCTGAGAAAAACATTGTGACGTCGGCGGAATTCGTTGAAGTCAACCCGATTTTGGACATGAAAAACCAGACGGCAGAAGCCGCAGTTGCTCTTATTGGTTCTCTTTTTGGAGAAAAACTCCTCTAATATATAGTACAAACAACCGGCCTTACAAATCGATGGCCGGTTGTTTATGTGCCTCTAAAATGGTTTTCCCTACGCCCGGTGAAAGAAAGTATCATAACATTGGAAAAATTCTTTGTTGAAAGCGGATCACATTGACCTTTTTTAAAAATTTGTGCTATACTTCAGTAGAAATGAAAATCATTCTCAACTAGATTATAAGAATTCTAAATAAGCATTATATCCGCTTTTGTTTATAAAGCGGGTTTCTCTATGAAGGCGTGCCGTGTTTTTGAAATTGCATTGGAGAAAGTACAGGGAGGAAAAGTCATGAGCTTTATTCAACTCGACAATATAACAAAAGCATTTTCCGAGCAGGGAAAGCCGGCGGTGGATAAATTAAGTCTTAAAATAAAAGAAGGGGAGATTATTTCTCTTCTCGGTCCGAGTGGCTGTGGAAAAACGACAACTCTCCGGATGATCGCAGGGTTTGAAAATCCATCTTCCGGATCGATCAAAATAGACGGGGCATCCATTGTTAATGAATCCCGCGCCCTTCCTCCTGAAAAGCGGGGGATCGGTATGGTTTTCCAGGATTACGCACTTTTTCCTCATATGACAATTGCTAAAAATGTCATGTTTGGTCTGAATAAGTGGAAGATGCGTGACAAGAAGGTCCGGACAAAGGAAGTGCTGGAACTTGTCGGGCTGGAGGAATACGCTGACCGCTATCCAACCCAGCTTTCCGGAGGACAGCAGCAGCGGGTCGCGCTTGCGAGAGCTCTTGCACCTAAACCGCACGTCGTACTGATGGATGAACCTTTCAGTAACCTGGATGCCGGTCTCCGCGAAAAGATGCGTTTTGATGTGACGAATATTCTTCGGCGTGCAAATACGACGGCTATCATCGTGACACACGATCAAAAAGATGCGTTCGCTGTTTCTGACCGGGTAGTTGTCATGAATGAAGGTATTATTCAGCAGATTGCTGCTCCTAAAGAAATGTACCGATGTCCTAAAAACTGCTTCGTAGCACAATTTGTCGGTAAAACAAATCTTCTGACCGGTAAAATGGACAATGATCTGCGGAATATCCATACACACATCGGTAAAGTGACGCTCCCTGAAGAGTCGAAGGAACGGATGGAAAATGTAACCCTTTCAATCCGTCCGGAGGGCTGCATGCTTTCTGAAGAAGGCGCCTACTGTGGAAGTGTGGAAAGAGTGACGTACGGTGGGGAGTACCAGGAGCTGCACGTGAAACTTCATAACGAGCCCGAGCTTTCCAAAGCACCGATGATCATTTATGCTCCGGTGGAACAGGACGTTGAAATCGGATCGATCGTTTCTTTTGATATCAAACCGGAACTCGTAGCAATGGTTGAATAACAGCACATTTTTAAGAGCGGTCCTATTTGGGCCGTTCTTTTTGCTGGAACTGAATAATCTGCCAGGCTCTCATTTCCTGCTTTCATCCAGGACTGATACTGGGGGGAGGGCCATTTTTGAAAGCCAGCTGTGATACAAACCCCTCCCGTAGCCATATCAATAGAAATACTTTCTAATTTTCATTGACAATGATTCTCATTCGCAGTAAAATTCAAAACAGAAAGACATAGGACACATTTTGTTAACAAGTTAAAACATAAGGAGCTGGAGTTTAGTGAAAAGGTCTTACAAATTACTTATTACTTCCATTGCGGCTGCGGGGTTGCTCGCGGCATGCGGGAACAATGCGGAAGAGAACAATGCCGGTGAAAATAACACATCGGAGAATAACGAAGCGGAAAATGCCGCAGATAATAATAGTGGGGAAGAAGCTGCAGGAGAAGACCTGTCCGGAGAGCTTGTTGTTTATTCGTCACGTAACGAGCAGTTCGTGGATGAGCTTCTCGACAAATTTGAGGAAGATACAGGTGTGGAAGTACAGGCGCTTCATGAAGCAGAGCCGCTTCAGATTCAGGAGGAAGCCGGCAATGTACAGGCAGATGTTTTTATTTCAAATGATGTCGGCGGTCTCGAATACTTAAACCAGGAAGGTCTCCTCGCAGAGAGCGATCCGGAAAATATTGATACGATCGATGAACAGTACCGGGCGGATAATAATGAATGGGTTGCCATTTCCACACGTGCGCGCGGATTTATCTACAATCAGGATATGATTGACGAAGAAGATGTTCCTTCCAGAATGGAAGATTTGTTTGAAGACTCCTATGGCGATGTGGAAAACGGCTACGCAATTACCCGTGGCGGTAATGGAGGCATGATTGGAAACGTATCTGCCCTCCGTTATGAATGGGGCGACGAAAGAACACAGGAATGGGTGGAAGCTATTCAGGAAAATGCTTCCGGTATTTTTGAAGGGCACGGAGATATCCGCAGGGCTGTAGGTGCCGGTGAGCATGCTTTCGGTCTTGTCAATAACTACTACTATCATCAGCAGCTGGAAGAGCCGACTGATAACAACGTAGGCTTCGTTTATGCTGACCAGGAAGAAGACGAAATGGGAGCCATTGTTAATGCTGCCGGTGCAGGGCTTGTAGAAGGTGGACCGAATCAGGAAAATGCAGAAGCATTTATGGACTGGTTACTCGAGGAAGAAAACCAGCTGGCATTTGTCGGAGAGTCACTGGAAGTACCGATCAACGAAGATCTTGATCCTCCATTTGAAGAAGCAGTACCTTTCAGTGAGCTGCATGTACAGAACATGCCGCTTCGCGAACTGGGTGACTACTTCCAGGATACAAGGCAGCTTATTGAAGATGCCGGACTGGATCTGGAACTACGTTAATGCCCGCAGTTTCCATAGAAAAGGACGGCCCGACTCCGGGTCGTCCTTTTTTAAAGCAGGAATTTGTTAAAGCTCCGTGCCGATGAAAGACACCTCGGAATGGAGCTGATGGTCCTTCAGGGGACGGCACGGAGCACCGCTTAAATTATTTACTTCAGGACCGTCATTACGGTTTGATGGCAGGAAGAACAGGTGACTGAATAAGTTCATTGATTTCTTTACTGTAAAGGAGAAGACATACTGCTCTGCATTTTCAGAGAAGGTTCATAAAATGCAGATACCTTGTATGGCATGTTCTTCTCAATTATGGTTGAATAGGAGAGGGAATGCTGTACGGAAGAGCCGTATTATGTCAGGAGAGTTTGTCATGAAGAAAGAAGATGAAAGCAGACAGAAAAATGCATCACGTACTGCCGGCAATTCGGGTGTGCGCTTTCTTCAGAAACGCTGGAGAAATCTCTGGAATGGAAACCCTCCAGGTTTTGTTCTGCTTACGATAGGAATAATCACCGGGGTGCTCATGTCTGTGCCCCTGATATATGTCATTGTCCGCTCGATCGGTGCCGGGGTGGACAGCTGGGCACGGCTTCTCGGAGACAGAATCCCGGGGCTGATGTGGAATACCCTGTCTTTGACGGCAGCTGTAACTGCAGCTGCAATCGTCATTGGAGTTTCCCTTGCCTGGTTCGTTATACGGACGGATATTCCGGGAAGAAGAGTCTGGCAGTGGCTGCTTGCGATTCCACTCGTTATTCCTCCCTACGTTGGAGCTGTGACGTACATTATTGTGTTTGGCCCGAGCGGCTGGATGCGGGATCTGTGGAATGACGGTTTTCTGCAGGTGCTCGGAAATTATCCGATAAACATATATTCATTTTTCGGTGTGTTTTTCGTAATGACGATGTTTACGTATCCGTATGTCTTTTTAATAGCGAGCGCTTCGCTTCGAAAGATGAACCGTAACTACGAAGAGGTGGCGAGGTCCCAGGGGATGACCACGTCGCAGATATTTATGAAAGTTAACCTGCCACTGCTCCGGCCTGCAATAGGCGCGGGAGCCATTCTGATTTCACTTTATGTGCTTTCTGATTTTGGTGCGATTGCCATGATGAGGTATGTCACCTTTACTGCGGCGATTTATTACCAGCGGGCCGGATTCGATATCCCTTCAGCTTCTGTATTGAGTCTTGTGCTGATTGTATTGACGGTCATTATTTTATGGATCGAATCCTATACGCGGAGAAAGAATAAATTTTATCAGACTTCCAATACATTCCGCCCGCCGGAAATTCTCCGTCTTGGAAAATGGAAGCCGCTTGCTGTTTTTTATGTGGCAGCTGTCTTCAGCCTCGCGGTTATCCTGCCGATATTTGTATTAGTTTACTGGACGATTATCGGTGCTGGAGCAGGAGTAATCGACTCAGATTTCCTTGAATATGCATGGAACAGTGTGAAAGTTTCCGGGCTGGCAGCACTGATCTGTATGGTTCTTGCCACGCCGCTTGTTTATTTGAAATCGAGACATCCGTCCTCTATTACTTCAGTGATCGATAAACTGAGCTACACTGGTTATGCACTGCCGGGAGTCATTGTGGCTCTTGGGATGGTATTTATTTTCAACAATCACCTTCCGTTTCTGTACAACACGTTTTATATGATAGCTATTGCATTCGTCGTCCGCTTTCTGCCGCAGGCGATGCAGGCGGGTGAGGCATCTCTCAGTCTTGTTTCGCCGAGGATGGACGAAGCTGCAAGGAGCCTTGGATATCCGGCATGGAAAGTAATGCTGAAAGTAACTTTGCCATCGATCCTTCCCGGGGTGCTCGCCGGCGGGGCGCTCGTATTCGTAAGCTCGATTAAGGAGCTGCCGGCAACACTTATGCTGAGGCCGCCGGGGTTTGATACACTTGCAGTCAGGGTGTACTACGAAGCTTCGGAAGCTATATATCACCAGGCTGCTCCCGGGGCACTCCTCATTGTGCTCGTGTCGATTATTCCTCTGCACTACCTGCTGAAGCGGTACTAGTGTATTGAATGAATAAAGAAGACCTTCCTGTGCCAGAGCGGGAAGGTCTTCTTTATTGAAGGAAAAGACATGTATGGTCTCGGTAAGTGGTAGAAATGAGAGGAGAGGTGGCAGTATTAAGCTCCTTTTTGGAATTATTATCCTTATTTAATAGAAATAAAGTGGAGGGTGGTAGAAATAACCGGCGGAGTCGGAACTATTCCGGAAAGTGGCGGTAGTATTCCTTCTATTATTGGTAGAATTACTCTGATCCCCCTCCAATCGAATTAAAAAGAAGAAGCATATTGTTTTCTGTGTAAAGACAGCAGCGATTCTGTAAAATTAATAGAATTGCAATGGAAGATGATCGACGAACCGCAGAGGGAGGCTGAATTCAAAAGTACCCGGAAGATAGTCTCCGGAATCAGAAGGCTGGACTCTGGTGGCAGTGGTGCTGAGGAAACCGGCGCTAATCCATCTCTATTCTCACCAAACTCTCCGGTACCGTAAAATAAAAAGAAGGTTCAGGACCTTATCTGTCCTGAACCTTTCTGTGTGAGTGTAACCCATGTATGAACCGTTTTTTCTCCATGCAGCCGCTTGATCATTTAAGGCAGCAGGAGCAGGTCAACTAAAAAGAAAAAGGTGACCATAGCCAGGAAAGCACCGCCGATGTAGAACCAGCGTTTCTTTTTTCTCGCTTCTTTTTTACGCCACCGGTCGGGATCAAAGCCGATTTCGTCCGGATCATGGACGCTTCTGGAAACAAACTGATCAGTATAGCGGACTCCGGAGAGGACGACAGGGGCAATAAGCGCTCCGGCAATCAGGCCGAAAATATGGGCGATGATGTTAATCCCCGGGTTTACGAATGTCATGATGACCCCGATCACAACGATAACCGTAATCATCTGGGAATTCATGCTGGAAATCAGATCTTTCCGCATAAGCACCATGTACACGTACATGCCGAAAAGGCCGAATACAGCTCCGGATGCTCCAAGATGCGAAACCATCGGGCTCCCGAGAAAGAAGTAGACAATGTTGGCAAAAATACCGGTGCCGAGATAAACAAACAGAAATTTTGGACCGCCGAGCATCCGCTCCAGAGCCGGGCCGAATAAAAATAGAGCAAACGAATTGAAAGCCACGTGCATGAGGCCTCCATGAAGGAAAATCGGTGTAATGATGCGCCACCACTCTCCGGCGGCAATAAAGAAATTGTTTCCGATCCCGAGCGCACGGATCTCAGCGCCGCCGAGGAACGTAAACATGCCCGTCCAGACGAAGAAAAATAAATTAATCGCAATCAGGACAGTTACAACTTTATAAGACCGTATATATTCGTCAAAGCTTTCACTGCGAAGAAACATGTCATCCCACCTTTTAATAAGCTGCCTTTATAAAATGTCTTTTTTTACGTGTGTTCCGGCAGTACATCCTTTATAATTAGAAAAATAATACCGACTTTATTTTAGCACAGAATATAAAGAGAAAGCATAAAGGAAAGGCTGGCTGGAAGTGATAAAAGGAATAGGAATTGACCTTATCGAATTAAAAAGAATCGAAAGTACAGGAGGGCGTCTTGCCGCCCGTATTCTTACCGATAAAGAAAAAAAGAAGTATGACACTCTTTATGATAGGCGGAAAACAGAGTTTCTTGCCGGGCGCTTTGCAGCAAAAGAAGCTTATGCCAAAGCTTGCGGGTGTGGAATCGGTGCTGAGCTTGCTTTTAAGGATATCTGTGTTTCAAATGATGAAAAAGGCAGACCATTACTGAAAGCCGAAGGTGAAACGAATATTGTCCATCTGTCAGTTTCCCACAGCAGAGACTATGCATGTGCTCATGTTGTTATCGAAACACGCTGAAAGTTTGCGAAATGAAGCAGCCGGGATGCATGCTGAAAAGCAGAAATTTTTCACGGAAGACGAAGAAAAAGGAACTGCAGCAGGATTGGAAAAAGCACCCGGTGCTGAACAAGTTTGAAAGAAACAGAGGATCAGGAGGAGGAATGACAGTGAATCAGCCGAAAGTTCCGGAGAGTGCCACGGTTTTTTACCGGGACACGTGGGCAGAAGTAGACCTGGATGCGATCCGGGAAAATGTAGCGGGGATTAAATCCACACTGCCGGATAAAATAGAGTTTATGGCCGTTGTTAAAGCTAACGGCTACGGGCATGGAGCCCTGGAAACAGCAGAAGAAGCATTGAAAGCGGGAGCCGGTTTTTTAGGAACGGCTCTTCTGGATGAAGCGCTGGATCTTCGTGCAAAAGGTATTACCGCACCTATTCTTGTGCTCGGTGTGACGAGACCGCAGGACGTGCCGACTGCGGCAGAAAAAGACATTACTTTGACAGCTTTTCAGGACGAGTGGATAAAAGAGGCGTCTGATGCGCTGGCAGGAACCGGCGCCGTTCTCTCCCTCCATGCGAAACTGGATTCCGGTATGAACAGAATAGGAATGAAATCAAAAGAAGAAATCAGCCGCTTTGCTTCAGCTGTTTCCGCATCGCCCTCGATAAAAGTAACCGGCATGTATACTCACCTGGCAGCAGCGGATGAGCTCGATCGAAATTTCACTCTCAAACAGCTGAAAGAATTCCGGCGTATGGGGGAAGAGCTGGAAGAGGAGCTTGGCAGACCGGTCGCGTGCCGTCATGCTGCAAACAGCGCAGGTACACTTCTGTATGCTGAAGCGGGGCTGAATATGGTCCGTGTCGGAATATCCATGTACGGTCTGGCGCCTTCACCGGCTGTAAAACCTCTTCTCCCGGTCAAACTGAAAGAAGCTTTTTCGCTGCACAGCAGAATCACTCACGTGAAAAAGCTCCAGGCGGGAGAAAGTATCAGTTACGGGCGGACATATACCGCTTCAGAAGAAGAATGGATTGCTACAGTACCTATCGGTTACGCAGACGGGTGGATACGGGCAAACCAGGGGGGGGACGTGCTTGTAGATGGGAAGCGGTCTCCAATCGTAGGCCGCATATGTATGGACCAGATGCTGATCAAACTTGAACATCCTGCAGCAGTAGATACACTTGTTACACTTATCGGCGGGCAGGGCACCGAATTTATTTCAGTGGAGGAGATAGCGGCAAGGCTGGAAACGATCAGCTACGAGATACCCTGTATTATAAGCGCCCGTGTACCGAGAGTATTGAAAAAAGACGGGAAAACAGCAGCTGTGCACAATCGGGTCCTCTAAAATTGTGGTGAGAAAACGCCTTCATTGTGAAAAAAATAAGAAAGAATTTCGGGAATCTTAAAAAAGACGTTTGCAGTCAAAGGTGTCAAATGATATGATTAGACTTGAAAAAGAAGCAGGCAGAGAGTTGTTTGGAGGTGTTCGTTTTCTATGAATGGTAATGAAGAGATGACGATAAGCTTACCAAAGGAGTTGGCAACTGAACCAGACGCTTCAACTGGAGGGGATGTCTTGGAACGCAGCGATTTTATTCAGAATGCAGCTACACGCTATGTACAGGAGCAGAAAAAAGAGCACATTCGTGAAACAATGCAGCAAGGCTATATGGAAATGGCGAAGATTAACCTTAACATTGCCACGGAGTCCTTTTTAGCTGAAGAGGAGGCTGAAAGCACGCTGGACCGCCTAGTAAGCGGGGTGTAGCGGAGTTGATTGTCAAACGTGGTGACGTGTATTTCGCGGACTTATCCCCTGTAGTAGGTTCTGAGCAGGGTGGAGTAAGACCTGTGCTTATTATACAGAATGATATCGGAAACCGTTTCAGCCCAACGGTCATCGTTGCTGCTATAACCGCACAGATTCAAAAAGCCAAGCTGCCGACTCATGTGGAAATTGATGCCGAGCGCTACGGTTTTGACCGCGATTCCGTTATTTTACTTGAGCAGATCAGAACCATTGATAAACAGAGGCTGACGGATAAAATTACGCAGCTGGATGATAATATGATGTTAAAAGTGAATGACGCGTTAAATATAAGTATAGGCCTTATTGACTTTTAAATATCATCAGGAGGATCGGACAAAGTGTGGTTGTCCGATCCTTTTTTACTTTATAAGTAAGAATAGGCATATTTAGACGCTGTGACAGCATTATGTGCTATAATTTCTAATCGTCACAGAATTCTTTAGGTTCTTTTACTCCCATTCCCCCGTTGAACGTTTGCATAAACCATTAATCAATGAAATAATAGATTTATAATTTGTCGCAGAGAGTGGAGGAATTGACAGTCATGATCCCGAAAGTAAGAGAGAATATACTGCAGCATCAGGACCTTATTATTGAAGACTGGATGCAGCAGATCGAAAAATTCCGGACAGATGAGTCGCTGCAGAGCATCTCAGCTTCCGTTTACGAAAGTACCAGCCGTGATTTTGTTCATAAGCTGCTGCTTACTGTGGAAGAAAACGAAGTGAGCGATGAAAAGCTGAATCAATTTGTCGAGCGTCTGATCCAGATGGGATGGCCGCTCAACTACATTACACGGGGTCTTCAGGAATTCCGGAAAGTATCCGTAAAAGTTATTTTTCAGGAAACTGATAATAATGAGGATCAGTTCCGCATGATCGAAGAAATCGAAGAGTGGGTGGACGAAATAGTTAACCTTCTCGTAAACCAGTATTCCGGATCGTGGGAGAATACAGTTTTTCTTCAAAAAATGGCTTTAAAAGAGCTTTCTGCTCCCTTAATCCCGGTATTTGAAAATATCAGTGTTATGCCGCTTGTTGGGACGATTGATACTGAGCGGGCAAAGCTGATCATGGAAAACCTTCTTGACGGTGTCATTGAACACCGCTCGCAGGTCGTTTTAATTGATATAACCGGTGTGCCGGTCGTGGATACAATGGTTGCACATCATATTATTCAGGCTTCCGAAGCGGTAAGGCTCGTCGGGGCACAGTGCATTCTGGTGGGTATCCGTCCGGAAATTGCTCAGACAATCGTCAACCTCGGTATTGACCTTGGCAAATTTCCGACAAAAAGTACATTGAAAAAAGGTGTCGAAACGGCACTTCGAATGACAAAACGTGACATCGTTGAACTTGAATCTTAGGGGGGGAACAGCATTGCGGATTCCAATTTTAAAACTACACGATTATTTGTTGATATCTGTCCAGGTAGAACTGGACGATCAGACTGCCCTCCGGTTCCAGGAAGATGTGCTCGAGAAAATTCATGAAGAAGGTTCACGCGGTGTTGTTATAGATCTGACTTCTGTGGAAATGATCGATTCATTTATAGCCAAAGTGCTCGGAGATGTAGTGGACATGTCTAATCTGATGGGTGCACGTGTTGTACTCACCGGTATTCAGCCGGCAGTGGCGATTACGCTGATCGATATGGGCATTGTGCTGGACGAAGTCCCGACTGCACTGGACCTTGAACAAGGGTTGGAACGTCTCCAGCTCGAATTGGAGGGTTAATTATGCAGGTTCAGACCCATGTTGATATAAACAGTGAGTGGGGCATCGTAGCAGCCAGACAGGCGGGGCGGAAACTTGCGCGTGAGATTGGATTCGGGTCCGTGGATCAGGCGAGAATTACGACCGCGATTTCCGAACTCGCACGAAATATTTACCTGTACGCAAATCAGGGACAGATCAAAATAGAAGAAGTAACAGAGTCAGGTAAACGCGGTATGAAAATCATAGCTTCAGACGAGGGACCGGGTATCAAGGACCTGCGCCGCGTCATGGAAGATGGTTTTACAACTTCGGGGGGGCTCGGAGCAGGCCTGCCCGGCGTCAAAAGACTTATGGACGAATTCGGTATTGAATCAGAGCAGGACGAAGGAACGGTAATCACTACAATAAAATGGCTGAGATAAGGGGGGTGCGGTCATTTGGAGGATATGAAGGTATCAATGTACCAGTTATATAAAGATATGCTGACGAGCTATCTGGAAGATAAAAGTGAACATGCGCTTTATCACGCCCAGCAGTTCAGCAAGCAGATGATGGAACAGGATATGTCTCCGGAAGAAACGGTGAGCCTTCATGTATCAGTGTTCGAGGACCTCTCCCAGAATATGCCGGAAGAAGTGAGAGATTCTTTTGATCTTCTTCTGGAGGTTATGATCGGCTATGGTCTTGCCTACCGTGAGCATCAAAGTCTGCGGGACAGGCAGCAGGAACTGGAGTCTGAATTAAACGTAGCTGCCCAGATGCAGCGGACGCTTCTTCCGGATAAAAAGATTGATCTGGAGGAAGTGGATTTTGGTGTGGTCAGTGTCCCTGCTGGTAAAATGAGCGGCGACTATTACCACTATGACCTGGATGATCACGGCAATCTTGCTGTAGCGGTGGCCGATGTTATCGGAAAAGGTGTACCGGCAGCGATGTCGATGTCTATGATCAAATACGCGATGGACACACTGACAGACAAACAGATGCAGCCGTCGGCTGTGCTGGAAAGTCTGAACCGCGTGGTGGAACGGAACATCGATGAAGACATGTTTATTACAATGATGTACGGTGTATATTATCCGGAGGAGCACAGCTTTTCCATATCAAGCGCTGGTCATGAGCCAGGGTTTATTTATAATGCACAGGAAGATACTTTTGTTTCACTGGAGGCGAAAGGCCTCGTACTCGGTGTTTCGCCGAAAGTCAGGTACGAAGAAAAAAAGCTTCCTTTGGATCCGGGAGACTTGGTTGTTTTTCTTTCTGACGGGGTGACGGAAAGCCGGATTGATGGAGAGTTTATCGAACGGGATCAAATCGTCGACATGATCCGGGAGCGCCTTCATCTCCCGGCACAGGAGATCGTGGACGAAGTTTACTATCAGCTGGAGAAAGCCCAGGAATTTCAGCTGCGTGACGATTTTACACTTATGATTGTGAGAAGAAAGGTTTGACCTGTCCAGTATTGGGGTAAAGGCACTAGGATTAATTATAGCTCGAGGTTTATTACAGGAGGGGAACTATGAATTTAGATATTCAGGTAGAAGAACATGAAAATGAAAGTATTGCCCGGGTTACGGGGGAAGTCGACGTTTATACAGCTGCAAAACTTAAGGATACATTGATTCCTCTGGCGGAAAAAGAAAATCACCGTCTTGTGATAGATTTGTCCGGCGTAGAGTACATTGACAGTACCGGACTCGGAATCTTTATCGGAGCTCTAAAGGCCGCGGAAAAATCCGGAAGCACATTGAAGCTGACCGGCCTCAACGAACGCGTGCGCCGTTTGTTTGAAATCACGGGACTTCATGAAGTTATTGATATTGAAGCAGATAAGAGGGAGGAAGCGTAAGAATGGTACAAACAGCTGAAAACATAGCAATGAAAGTTCCGGCAAAACCGGAGTATGTTGGTGTCGTTCGTCTTACTGTTTCCGGAGTAGCAAGCCGTCTCGGGTATTCATATGATGATATTGAAGATATTAAAATCGCTGTGGCAGAAGCGTGTACAAACGTAGTAAATCACGCGTATACGGAGCAGTCCGCTTCAAATGATATGCATGTTAACTTTGCTGTGCATGAGGATCGTCTCGAGCTCGTAGTTGCAGATGAAGGCGGTGCGGTTGATACGGAATTTTTCAACAGAGAACGCGGCCCGGTATCCAAGGACCAGCCTGTTGACGAACTAAAGGAAGGAGGGCTCGGCCTCTTTTTGATAGAAACACTGATGGATGAGGTAGAAATCCGCGGGGAAAAAGGCGTCATGATCATTATGACAAAGTTCCTGCAAAGAGATGAGGTGGAACCGAATGGCAGAAGAGCCTCAGAAGAATCACCAGAACACCAGTGAATCGAAAAAACGAATGCTGGAAAAGATCGCAGAATTCCAGGAAACGAATGATGAAGAACTGCAGACGGAGCTGGTGCTGGAGTACGAAAGTCTCGTGCATGCTCTTGCGCGGAAATTTTCACGGGGACAGCGCCACGATGAAGATCTGATTCAGGTTGGTATGATCGGCCTGCTTGCAGCACTCCGCCGTTTTGATCCCTCATTCGGGAGGAGCTTTGAATCGTTTGCTGTACCTACCATCGTGGGTGAAATTAAACGTTTTATCCGTGATAAGACGTGGAGTGTTCACGTTCCGCGGCGTATTAAAGAGCTCGGGCCCAAAATTAAAGGTGCCGTCGAAGATTTAACGACGACGCTGCAGCGTTCTCCCGGAGTGGAAGAAATTGCCGAGCATCTCGGTGTTTCTGAAGAAGAAATACTTGAAACGATGGAAATGGGAAAAAGCTATCAGGCCCTTTCTGTGGACCGTTCCATAGAAGCGGATGATGAAGGAAGTGCAGTAACGCTGCTGGATCTTGTCGGTCAGGATGAAGGCGGATATGAACAGACCGATCAGCAGCTTCTTCTTGAGAAAGCTTTTGCCGTACTTACAGAAAGAGAGAAGCAGATTCTCCAGCTGACTTATTTTGAAAACATGAGCCAGAAAGAAACAGGAGAACAGCTCGGAATTTCCCAGATGCATGTGTCCCGGCTTCAGCGCCGCGCCCTTCAGAAACTCCGTGAATCTATTCGAATCGAGCCTACGGAGGCTTTCTAGCATGTTTGATCATTTACACCTGCAGGATGCGGATGTCAGTATTTATCAAACAGCCAAGCAGGGGAACTGGTGCACAGGGGACGGATACTATGGTGTCCGTGCTGATGGATACGTACTCATTGCCGTGGCTGATGGTCTGGGCAGCGGAGAGGAAGCGATGCATGCTTCCAAACAGGCGATGGAAGTCATCGCGGAAGACCACAGTCTGCACCTGAAAACGCTGATGGAACGGTGTAATGAAAAAATGTGGGGAACACGCGGAGCTGTGCTTTCTATTCTAAGGATTTATATTGCCGACAAAACGTGCGAATACATCAATGTAGGCAACATCACCTGCAATTTTTATCATCCGGACGGAAAAATGATTCGTCCTGTACCGCAGCGCGGGTACCTGTCCGGAAGAAAGCAGAAACTGCGTGTTCAGACCTGGCCTTATGAAAAAGGGATGGTTTTCAGCATGTATTCCGACGGGTTTCCTCAGGATCCGCTTGCGAACCGGGTTTTTGATTACGAGGACACGCCGGAGGAAATCATGGATAGAATCTCCAGCCTGTTTGAATACGTGGATGATGATGCCACAGTAATGATTGGCAAAGCTTACGTATAGTTTTTAAAAGAGTTATCCTGAAGTTATCGGGATAGCTTCTTTTTTTATGTTTGTATTGAATTTTCATTTTGATGTGACGGTGTCCGAAGCTCCTTTACCAGGAGAAAATAAAAAGGGGCGATGGAGCCTGAGGCGGGAAACATGTATACTGAGAGGGAGAAAAGGAAGCATAATTGGAGGAATCGCAATGAATAAAGAACATCTTCAGATTGTACATAAGCAGACTGCACTGCCGGAAACAAAAGTACAGAAAGTAATTGAACTTTCCGAAGAGGGGAATACAGTCCCCTTTATTGCCAGATACCGTAAAGAAATGACCGGCGGGCTTGACGAGGAGCAGATTCGTGCCATTCTTGATGCGTGGGCCTATGTTCAAGCGCTTGCAAAACGGAAAGAAGAAGTGCTGCGCCTCATAGATGAACAGGGAAAACTGGACGAAGCGCTGCAGGAGAGCATAAACAGTGCGTCCAGGCTGCAGGAAGTTGAAGATCTTTACCGGCCTTATAAACAGAAGCGCCGGACGAGGGCCACCACAGCAAAGGAAAAAGGGCTCGAGCCTCTGGCGGAGTGGCTGTATTCCATCCCGCAGACAGAAAAGCCGGAAGAAAAGGCCCTTTCCTTTCTGGACGAAGAAAAGGAAGTACATACAGTGGAAGAAGCTCTTCAAGGGGCGAAAGATATTATAGCAGAATACCTTTCTGATGATCCGGATATCCGCCGCTACGTTCGGTTTACGACCTGGAAAGAAGGGAAGCTGATTTCCGAGAAAAAACCGAAAGCAGAAGACGAGAAGGAAGTTTTCGGGATGTATTATGAGTACGAAGAAACCGTATCAAAAATGGTGCCACACCGCATCCTGGCAGTAAACCGGGGAGAAAAAGAAAATGTTCTGCGTGTGAAAATTGATCCTCCGGCAGAAAAAATTCTTTCCTGGCTGGAAAAGCTGGTGCTCGGTGGAAAAAGATCTACCGTAGAAGCGTTATTAAAGGAAACGATAGAAGACAGCTTTAAACGGCTGCTTCACCCCTCGATTGAACGGGACATACGAAGCGAACTGAATGAAAAAGCAGAAGAACATGCGATTGATATCTTTTCCCAGAATCTCCGCCAGCTCCTGCTGCAGCCCCCTTTGAAAGGTAACGTTGTGCTCGGTATCGACCCGGCTTACCGGACAGGGTGCAAGCTGGCAGTCGTGGATGACACCGGGAAGAAATTGTACACCGGTGTAATTTATCCGACAGCTCCATGGAACAAAGTGAAAGAAGCTGAAAAAACCGTCAAAAATCTTATTGAAGAGCACGGGGTAACAATGATTGCGATCGGTAACGGAACAGCTTCCAGGGAAACGGAGCAGTTTACTGCTGAAGTAATGAAGCAGCTGGACAAGGAAGTGTATTACTTGATCGTGAATGAAGCCGGGGCAAGTGTTTACTCGGCCTCTAAAATTGCCAAAGAAGAATTTCCGGATCTTCAGGTGGAAGAACGCAGTGCCGTCTCGATTGCCCGGCGGCTGCAGGATCCACTCGCAGAGCTCGTGAAAATCGATCCGAAATCTGTCGGGGTCGGCCAGTATCAGCATGATGTTACCCAGTCCAAGCTGAGCGGAAGTCTCACGTTTGTTGTAGAGACGGTCGTTAACCGTGTCGGAGTTAATGTAAATACCGCTTCTTCTTCTCTTCTGCAGTACGTTTCCGGACTATCTAAAAGTGTAGCCGAAAACATTATTAAAGCGAGAGAGGAAGCAGGGAAATTCACCAATCGCAGACAACTGAAAAAAGTACCGCGTCTTGGAGCGAAAACCTACGAGCAGAGTATCGGTTTTCTTCGTATTGCAGGAGGGGACGAACCGCTGGATGCTACGCCGGTCCACCCTGAAAGCTATCCGGCAGCGAAGGCACTCCTTAAAAAACTCGGGCTCACTGCGGATGATATAGGATCAGAAGAAGCCGGCAAAGCATATGAGGGGCTGAACCTGAAACAAACGGCGGACGAACTTGGAGTCGGGGTTCCGACGCTGGAAGATATACTGCAGGCCGTCCAGCAGCCGGGGAGAGATCCGCGGGATGATGTGCCAAAACCACTTTTGAAAAAAGATGTTCTTTCAATGGAAGATCTTATGTCCGGAATGGAGCTGGAGGGTACAGTGAGAAACGTCGTCGACTTTGGTGCGTTTATTGATATCGGAGTAAAACAGGATGGACTTGTGCATATTTCCAAACTGGCACGCAGGTTTGTTAAGCATCCGATGGATATCGTCTCTGTAGGAGATGTCGTTACTGTCTGGGTGGAAAATGTTGATAAAGATAAAGGAAGGATCGCCTTAACGATGCTTCAGCCTGACGGCAGGCCAAACGAATAACCAGCACGATGGAGGCGTCTTTTTAAAAAGGCGCCTTTTTCTGATGTACAAAAATTACTAAGGCAGTACTTCTCAATAATGGGAGGTAAATGATATGATGGAAAATAACATATACAGAAAGGGTGCGGAGCAAATCAGTATGGACAATAAAAAGCTGCAGCATCTAACTGAAGATCTGTCCAAAGATTATTTCGGCAGACCGTTCCGGCACCGGATTTTTTTTAATGGACGTCTTCGTACAACCGGGGGACGGTACGCCCTGCACTCTCATGATATAGAAATTAACCCGAAGCATTATGAATATTACGGGATGGAAGAAGTCGTAAGCATCATTAAGCACGAACTCTGCCATTATCATCTTCATCTGGAGGGTAAAGGCTATCACCACCGGGATCCGGAATTCAAACAGCTTCTTAAAGAAGTGGGCGGCTCAAGACACTGCAGAAATCTGCCGCAGCGAGGTGGAAAGCAGACAGTTTTTCACGTATACGAGTGCACGTCATGTGCCCATGAGTATGAAAGGAAGCGCCGTATGAACACAGAAAAATACGTGTGCGGAAAGTGCAGAGGAAAGCTGAAAAAAGTTCGCACAAAAAATAATGAAAAAGCGTTGACGTAAAATCACCGCCTGTGGTACATTATAAAAGTCGCCGAAACGGCAGCGCAGCAAATGCCGCATTACGCACACCGAAAAATATTTAAAAATAATATTGACATAATAATTAACTCGATGTTAAGATATTACTTGTCCCATTAAAGGAATGACACTATTCCACAGTAGCTCAGTGGTAGAGCAATCGGCTGTTAACCGATCGGTCGTAGGTTCGAATCCTACCTGTGGAGCCATCCTGGAGAAGTACTCAAGTGGCTGAAGAGGCGCCCCTGCTAAGGGTGTAGGTCGCGCAAGCGGCGCGAGGGTTCAAATCCCTCCTTCTCCGCCAGTTATATACATCCATAAAACAGATAGATGGCCCGTTGGTCAAGTGGTTAAGACACCGCCCTTTCACGGCGGTAACACGGGTTCGAATCCCGTACGGGTCACCATTTACTTAATTCACGGAGGATTAGCTCAGTTGGGAGAGCACCTGCCTTACAAGCAGGGGGTCGGCAGTTCGAGCCTGTCATCCTCCACCATCTATTATAAGGTCCCGTGGTGTAGCGGTTAACATGCCTGCCTGTCACGCAGGAGATCGCGGGTTCGATTCCCGTCGGGACCGCCATTTTAATTTTATATATTTATCTTTTAACTTAGTATGCGGGTGTGGCGGAACTGGCAGACGCGCTAGACTTAGGATCTAGTGCCTTCGGGCGTGGGGGTTCGACTCCCTCCACCCGCACCATACTTTTTAAAACCAGCACAGGCGGTTGTGGCGGAATGGCAGACGCGCTAGGTTGAGGGCCTAGTGGGGTAACACCCGTGGAGGTTCGACTCCTCTCAACCGCACCATATACTTGTTTATTTAAGTAGTGAGCGAAAACGGGAAGTAGCTCAGCTTGGCAGAGCACTTGGTTTGGGACCAAGGGGTCGCAGGTTCAAATCCTGTCTTCCCGACCATTTCCATGCACTGCAAGTTAAACAGAATACGTTTTTTCTATTAAGCGGGTGTAGTTTAGTGGTAAAACCTCAGCCTTCCAAGCTGATGATGTGGGTTCGATTCCCATCACCCGCTCCATTTTATTTTAATACGTGTTTTGGGCCTGTAGCTCAGCTGGTTAGAGCGCACGCCTGATAAGCGTGAGGTCGGTGGTTCGAGTCCACTCAGGCCCACCATTATCAATTTGAACACATGATTTGCCCTTTGAAAACTAAACAAAAGACGATTGTGAAGGAAAAAGAGAATGAATCATTCTCTGTCAATTTTTTTTTAAAGAATCTTTAGCCAGATTCCGTTTTGCAAGCGAAGCATCCTGCTTCGCGATGTCAGAAGTTCAAACTTCGACGATTTATCGGAGAGTTTGATCCTGGCTCAGGACGAACGCTGGCGGCGTGCCTAATACATGCAAGTCGAGCGCAGGAAACCGGCGGAACCCTTCGGGGGGAAGCC
>NZ_PZJJ01000015.1 GCF_003044065.1 Alkalicoccus saliphilus | reverse complement strand
TGGCCGAAGGGCTGGAAAATAGCTGATGACGAGCCCCACGGCAAGCTTCCGCCGGGGAGTGCAGGAGAAAGCTATACGCTCAGAAGAATAATTATTCTGAAACCAAGACTTAATCAACACTCTGGAAGCCCGCCGGATGAATTCCGGCGGGCTTTTATTATTAATGTGTCAGCGGAAGTCTATTTCGCCTGCTTTTGACCCGGTGGTTTAAACGGGAGCCAGTTGCTGTTTCCGAACATTTTTACCATGAGAGGCACAAACAAAGGCAGCATCACGAAAGCGTAAAGCAGAAGGCCGGTCAGGACGAGTGTTCCTATCTGTACGAGGGAAAGCACTCCCGACGGCATCATAGCACCGAACGTGCCGGCAAGAATTATGGCTGCCGACAAAATAACCGTGCCGATTTTTTTCATCGCTTCCAGAAGGGCGGATTCCACGTCGGATCCATTCATATTTTCTGCAAAACGGGCCATAAGGAAAATGGAATAGTCGACGCCGAGCGCCATGAGCATGACAAATCCAAAAAACGGAACAGCCCAGCTGATGCCGGGATAACCGAGAATCGTTACGAAAATAAGCTCTGTCACGGCCATGGAAATGATGTAGGTACCGATAAGCGATGCGAGTATATAAACAGGCATCACGAAGGACCGGAGCATGAAAATAAGCACGAGAAAGATTCCACTGAGCATAATGACAGCTGTACGGTAGAAATCCTGATCCGAAATTTCGGACAGGTCGGCATTGGAAGCCGGAAGTCCGCCGAGGGAATACGTATAATTTTCCGGGTAAGATGCCAGAACTCTTTCGGTTTGTTCATTGATTTCCGCGATTGTCTGCATAGCTTCGTTGCTGTACGGGTCGATTGCCAGGACAACGTCAAACAGGGCAGTCTGACGATTCGGAGTTGTGTAAAGGTCGGCAAGTTCGGTAAATTCGTCCTCGTCTGCTGCTTCTTCCGGTACGAAAAACCCTTCGACAGGATGGCTGTTCTGATTTTCCATCTCTGCAAGAAGCGAGGAAATTTCCCCGAGACCTTCTTCGATTTCTTCGACACCTTCAAGAATGTCGCCGACAGCTTCTGCTATTTCTGCAAACCCTTCTCCAACTTCCCGGAAACCGTCGGCTGTTTCACGAAGTCCGCTGGTGATATCTTCCTGGGCCTGCGCCGTCTCCTCCGCTCCGTCTTCCAGTTCCCCCTGTCCTTCAGCGAGGGAGGAGGTTCCTTCTGCTGTCTCATCGAGTCCAGACTGCAGCTCACGGAGGCCGGCATTCAGCTCTTCGAGAGCGGAAAGTGTTTCCTGATCGAGAGCCGGGTTCAGACTGATCTGCTCGATGCTGAAGATGACCTCATCCATACCGGAAGCAATTTCCTCCTGGGCAGAGACAAGTTCTTCTGCACTTCCCCCTGTTTCACCGATGCCGTCAGCGATATCCAGCTGACTTTCCTGAAGCTGCTCTGACCCATCAGCCAGTTCGTCTATATCTTCTGCCGCCTCGTCAGCCGAGGCCTGCTCATTATCGAGGTTTTCCTCCAGTTCTTCCAGAGCATCTGCAATGTCTGTCAGTCCTTCTTCCGTTTCTTCTACTCCTTCAGCGAGTTCACCTGCAATGACAGGCACCCGGAAATCTTCGACAACATGGCCGTCCGGCCGGGTGAAACTGCGTACTTCATCGACTTCCTCCAGCATGGCAATCTGGGAGGAGAGATGTTCGATCAGGGGGAGCCGGTCGGCTTCATCCCATCTTTCTTCTGACTCAATGACAATTCTGGCCGGAAAAGAGTGGCCTGTTCCGAAGCGTTCGCTTACGAGCTCGATTGCCTGAACAGATTCTGTCGTTCCATCGATTTCATCAAGCGAATGGAACGAAAGCCGCTGATCATAAAACCAGATGGACGGAAGAAGAAGAACAATTAAAATGAGCGACGTCCAGCCGGGGCGCACCATGGAAAAACGTCCGAGTCCAAGCCATATCCTGCTGTCGGAAGCGTCCAGAGCACGCCGTGAAGGCCAGAAAACCTTTTCGCCGAGAAGAAGCAGAGCAGCAGGCACCCAGACAGCAAGGGAGAGGACGAGCATGATGATGCCGACAGCGACACCGGCTGCTGACTGGTACAAGTCAAAGTCTGCCAGACCGATAGCAGCAAATCCGATAAAGCCGGTCAGGGCACTGGAAAAAACCGTTGGCCCGACGGCACGGAAAGTCTGTTTCACTGCGGTTATCCGGTTGTCCCGGAGAGCCAGTTCCTCTTTGAAACGGTTGAGAAGCAGGATGCAGTAGTCCGTTCCAATACCAAATAAAACAGCGACTATAAAAATCTGAGTAAAATTGGATACCGGAAAATTCATATGTTCGATCAGCAGCGACACGATTGGTACAGTCGTAAAATAAGCAGCCCCGACGGTAATAAGTGGAATGAGAGGAGCTGCGGCGGAACGGAAAACGAACAGCAGAATCGTAATAACAAAGACGACCGTAATAATTTCTGTAGTCGCGAGCCCTTCCTCGGAACTGATAATTACGTCATCCTCCACGATGGCTGCGCCGCTTACAAAAGATTCGGCTTCGTCACTTTCAGCGAGCCTCTCTATTTCACTGCGGACTTCGGGGACATCGTTGATCGTCATATCCATGGACACGACGGCCATCAGGGTCGTCCCGTCTTCACTGAAAAGAGCGTCGTTTTCCTCCGATTCAAAAGGGGAGGTAATCTCTTCGACTGGAAAACCTTCTATCTCTGCCGGGAAATTTTCAAGCCCGGCTTCAACAGAAGCAAGCTGCGAATCAGATAAACCATCCTGGTCATGGTAAACGAGGAGAATATCCTCCCCGGACGCCCCTTCGTTTCTTTCCAGGATGTCAGAAGTAAGGGCAGTCTGATATTCGTCAGGAATATCAAACTGCCCCCGTTCTCTTACCAGCTCCTCCATGTCCGGACTGCTGAAAAAGAGCCAGAGTCCCGCAGCGGCCCAGACAGCAGGCAGTACATATAACCACCGGTGCATCAGTCTTTTTCCTCTAAAAGCATGGTATTAAGTTTTTCGTACACGTTCAAAAAGCTTTCAAGCTCGTTTTCATCAAGCTGCTCAAAGTAGGGGCGGATAAAATCTGTTACTGCCTGGCGGCTATGCTCGAGTACTTTCCGGCCATCATCAGTAAGTGTAATGTTAAAGCTCCGCCGGTCCATATCATCTGCTTCGCGTGTGACTAACTTTCTTTCTTCCAGCCGGGCAATTTTAGTTGTAACAGCGCTTTTGTGGACATCCATCGTTTCCGCGAGCTGTTTAGCAGTAAGGGATCCGCTGCTGTCCAGCGCCCGAAGAATACTGAACTGCTCCAGTGAAATGTTCATGGCACGATTCACGAGCACCCGGTCCAGGCGTTTAGTAGCAAACAAATAAACATTCGAATACTGTTCAATCAGTTCCAGAAGTCGTTTTTCCTCCATCATAACCACTCCTTTCAGGAAGTGCAGGGTTTATATGTAGTTTACCCGCTGAACTACCAATGTGCAAAGAGAAAATCCGCTTTAATGAAGGTTTTCTTCGAAGGGGGCATTAAAACAGGCGTTAACATGAAAAAATGCCCCATTCCAGCCTGAAACCTTTTGATTAACCGCTGTGTTCGCTGCTGACAGCCGAAGAAAAACACAGCTTCCGAACGGCAGACTTTCAGGGCTTCTGGCGAAAGGGGTCAGCGGGCCTCATGAACAGGATCTTTTTTATCCCACTCGACGGCTATGTGAAGAATCAGGGGCGCTTTTTTGGAAACGGTGCAGGAGGCTTCTGCAAGCAGTCCTTTATCCTTTTCGACAGCCTGTGCGATAACGCCGGCTTCCAGCGTAAATGGACGGGAAGGATCGGTTCCTGTACTTTCTATTTCATACAGACGTCCATGACGTTTTTCTTTTACTAATGTCAGCCTGCCCCAGTTTGCTTCATTAAAGAAACGTTCAAGTTCTTCCTGCGACTGGAGGTGGAGGCGCCTGGCAAGGGATTTTCCTGCCCAGTAAAGAATCATTTCTTCCTCTTCTCCTAGCAGAAGAGGAAGAAGTTCATGTCGGAGAATATCATAGCTGTAGGCAGGAACAGTGTCCCGGGAATTCTGTGACATCGGCAATCATCCTTTTTAAAATTAGTAGAGACAGCAGCATTATTTTATCATACACAATGTCAGCGATCGCTGCTTTTATCACAGGCTCTGCTGAAATGTTTCTGCAGACCGCTGAATTTTTACACTGGAAAAATCGGGGACCTTCTCTGTGTCAATAACCGAAAAAAGAAGGAGCGGAAGTCAGGCCAAGGGGGGAGATTCCGTCTCCAGCAAAAGCCATACTTATTAATCTATTTTACTGATATTGGTATGCATCATAACATTTATTCGGCAGACTATTAAAAAAACAAAAGCGGGGGACAAGCCGTACTTTCCGGAAAATGTCTGTTTCAGCATAGCAGTCCGAAAAGTTACGTGATATACTAATCCGCGAATGTAAAGGAAAGTATGGTGTTGCAAATGCGGCTTGGTTTAAATAAATTTTTAAGTCCTTTCCGGACCATTGTCGTATCCTATGTGGTGGCAATGTTCTTTTTTAGTCTGCTTCTCTTTCTCCCTTTTGTTACACAGGAAGGGACTTCAGTCTCTTATTCTGAAGCACTGTTTACGTCAGTCAGTGCAGTGAGTGTCACCGGCTTGACGGTTATTAACGTTTCGGAGACGTTCAACTGGATCGGAATCGTTATTCTCGCTCTGGCGATTCAGCTCGGTGGTATAGGAGTCATGACGCTTGGAACATTCGTATGGATGGTACTCGGGCGGAAAATTCCACTTTCGCAGCGGATGCTCATTATGGTCGACCAGAACCAGATTTCCTTTTCCGGGCTCGTTAAGCTCATGCGGGGGATTCTCGGCGTCGCAATTGCGATAGAATTGATCGGTGCCCTGATTCTCGGCACATACTACCTGAATTATTTTGATACCGCGTTCGAAGCTTATTACCAGGGAACGTTCAGTGCGCTTGCAGCTTTTACGAATGCAGGATTTGATATAACCGGGCAATCGCTCGTTCCTTTTGTGGATGACTACTTCGTGCAGCTCGTACACATACTGCTGATATTCTCCGGAGCGGTTGGTTTTCCGGTTTTAATGGAGATTAAAGAATATTTTTCGTCCAAAAATCCGCACTTCCGTTTCAGCCTGTTTACGAAGATTGCCGTATCAACGTACTTTATCGTTTTCGCGATCGGTGGTGCAGGGCTCTGGCTGATAGAACGCACAGAGTTTTACGATGGAATGCCGTGGCATCAGCAGCTGTTTTTCTCGATGTTCAATTCCGCTACGGCAAGAAGCGGGGGGCTGTCCACGATGGATATGAATGAACTGACGCTCGCAAGTCTTCTCCTTATGTCCGGACTGATGATTATTGGGGCGAGTCCGTCCAGTGTAGGAGGAGGGATACGTACGACGACACTTGCAGTGATGTTCCTGACCATCCGCAGTTTTGCACTCGGACGAAGTGACGTAAAAGTCTTTGGGCGGGAAATTCATCCGGAGGATAAGCAGAAGGCATTTATCGTCCTATCGGTATTTGCCGTCGGATTGTTTGCTTCGGTAATTATGATTTCTGCTTTTGAAGGAAGCGGGGATTTCGCCCTGATGGCAATCATTTTTGAAACGAGCTCAGCGTTCGGAACAGTCGGGCTTTCCATGGGTATCACCCCGGACCTTTCCCAGGCGAGTCAGATTACACTGATGATTCTGATGCTGATCGGACGTGTCGGACTTGTAGCATTTCTTTTCGCCATCCGTGCAGAAGAGAAAAAGACCCATTACCGCTATCCGACAGAGAGAATTATTATCGGATAGATAAAAACAACCTCCCGAATATATGAAAAGCCCTGACGCCGGCAGGGCTTTTTGATTTATCATAGGCACCATCGCTCCCCGTCCGTAAATCAGGCTGCGAAGGTGGAGGAGGGGAGGGGTAAACCGATATATACAGATAGTTTATCAACAGTACGCAGGGCACTTAACTATTTCTTTTAGCCGGTTAACGCAGAAAAGAATATTTGCACAATATTTCACGAAAACGCTCAAATATACCAGAATATATGATACAATTTATTACGAAAAACGATCGATCTGACCGCCCAGACAGCCTTTTTGAGTTTATAAAACTGTGAATACGCTTTCTTGACGAGGCAGGTTCAGGGGAGTAGAATAAACATTGTTCACAATCTTCCGATAAACGCTTCCTGTATTTCACTGTAATTTTTATTGATTCAGGAAGGGGCGTTTGTCCGGCAGCATCGTTCGAAATCATCGTTTAGGGGGAAAAGGCAGATGTCAACAAATCGCGAGTACATTTTCAGGCGGCTTCATTCACTCCTGGGAGTAATCCCGATCGGGGGATTCCTGGTGGCCCATTTAACCGTCAACTGGTTCGCCACACGCGGGGAAGAAGCCTACAATCAGGCAGCAAATTTTATGAGTAATCTACCGTTCGTCTACTTCCTGGAAGCATTCTTCATCTTTATTCCTATCATTCTCCACGCCGTCTACGGCCTGTATATCGCCTTCCAAGCACGTCACAACACAAAGCGTTTCGGGTACTTCAGAAACTGGATGTTCCGTTTTCAGCGAATAAGCGGTGTTCTTGTCCTGATCTTTGTTTCGTGGCACGTGTGGGAAACGAGAATAGCAGCAGCACTCGGTGCGGAAGTTAATTTTCAGATGATGGCGGATATCGTAGATAATCCAGCAGCACTTATCGCTTACATTATTGGTATTACAGCGACAACATTCCATTTTGCAAACGGTCTATGGTCATTTGCGGTTACGTGGGGCATTACTGTATCACATAAATCCCAGCGGGTGGCTACATATGTTTCTGCCGGTATCTTCCTGGCACTTACGTTCATTGGACTTCAGTCCATCCTTACATTCGCAGGTATTCTAGGATAACAAAAGAAGGAGTGTCTTATAAATGAGTAAAGGCGATGTTATTGTTGTCGGCGGCGGTCTGGCCGGGCTGATGGCAACCATTCAGGCAGCAGAGAAAGGCAAGCACGTGAAGCTATTTTCCGTCGTGCCGGTAAAACGATCCCATTCCGTATGTGCCCAGGGCGGTATTAACGGGGCACTCAACACGATGGGGGAAGGAGATTCCACGGACGAACACTTTGACGATTCTGTTTACGGCGGGGACTTTCTTGCCAACCAGCCGCCGGTGAAGGCAATGGCGGAAGCAGCTCCGGGAATTATCCATCTTCTCGACCGTATGGGCGTTATGTTTAACCGTACACCGGAAGGACTGCTTTCGCTCCGCCGGTTCGGAGGGACACAGCACCACCGTACAGCCTACGCGGGAGCAACTACCGGCCAGCAGCTTCTTTACGCGCTGGACGAGCAGGTGCGCCGCCACGAAGCGAACGGATTTGTTACGAAGTACGAAGGATGGGAATTCCTGCACGCTGTCCTCGATGATGAAGGCACATGCCGTGGAATTACCGCCCAGAACCTGAACTCTTCTGAAATTGAAGCATTCCGGGCGGACGCCGTTATTATGGCAACAGGGGGACCGGGAATCATCTTCGGTAAATCCACCAACTCGATGATCAATACAGGCTACGCTGCAGCAGCGGTCTACGAGCAGGGTGTCTACTATGCGAACGGGGAGTTCATTCAGATTCACCCGACTGCTATACCGGGGGATGACAAACTTCGTCTAATGAGTGAATCCGCACGCGGCGAAGGTGGACGGGTCTGGACGTATGACGAAAACGGCAAGCCGTGGTACTTCCTTGAAGAAAAGTATCCAGCCTACGGAAACCTCGTTCCGCGTGACATTGCAACTCGTGAGATTTTCCACGTCTGTGTAGACCTTAAGCGCGGAATTAACGGCGAAAATATGGTATACTTAGACCTATCTCATAAGGATCCAAAAGAGCTTGATCTCAAGCTCGGAGGCATCATGGAGATCTATGAGAAGTTCATGGGGGATGACCCCCGCAAAGTTCCAATGAAAATTTTCCCTGCTGTTCACTATTCCATGGGTGGACTCTGGGTTGACTATAACCAGATGACTAACATTCCGGGTCTTTTTGCAGCCGGTGAAGTTGATTATTCCATTCACGGAGCGAACCGCCTCGGTGCGAACTCTCTTCTCTCCTCTATTTTCGGTGGAATGGTGGCCGGACCAAAGGCACAGGAATATATCGAAAACCTTGAAAAGTCTGCAGAAGACCTTCCGGATTCTATTTTTGAACGTCAGCTGCAAAAGGACAGGGAGTTTTTCGATCATGTACTGAATATGAACGGTACGGAAAACGCGTTTGAAATTCATAAGGAACTCGGTCAGTGGATGACAGAAAACGTAACCGTAGTCCGTGACAATAAACGTCTGAAAGAAACAGACGCCAAGATTCAGGAGCTGCTTGAGCGCTATGAGCGTATCAATCTTGCAGACACAGCGAAGTGGACGAACCAGAGTGCGATGTTTGTCCGACAGCTGAAGTCCATGCTCAACCTGGCCCGCGTAATTACGCTCGGTGCCTATAACCGGAACGAAAGCCGCGGAGCTCATTATAAACCGGAGTTCCCGGAACGAAACGATGAAGACTGGCTGAAGACAACTAAAGCCAAGTACAATCCGAATACGGAGTCTCCGGATTTTGAGTATGAAGATGTAGACGTGTCGCTCATTCCGCCTCGTAAGCGCGACTATACTTCTAAGAAAAAGGCCGGTGAAAAAGCATGAGTGTAGAAACAGAGCAAAAAACGATAGAGCTGATCATTCTCCGTCAGGAAGATCCGGACAGCAAACCGTATGAGCAGAATTTCTCCATTCCGTACCGCCCGAATATGAACGTCATTTCCGCCCTGATGGAAATCCGCCGCAATCCGGTAACAAAGGAAGGCGAAGACACCACACCGGTAGCCTGGGATGCCAGCTGCCTGGAGGAAGTGTGCGGAGCATGTTCCATGGTAATCAACGGTAAACCGCGCCAGTCCTGTACCGCTCTTGTGGACAAGCTGGAGCAGCCAATCCGTCTGGAGCCGATGAATACGTTCCCGGTAATGCGTGACCTGACGATCGACCGAAGCCGTATGTTTGAATCTTTGAAGCGTGTTAAAGCGTGGGTACCTATCGACGGTACGTACGACCTCGGACCGGGACCACGTATGCCGGAAGCAAAACGCCAGTGGGCGTATGAGCTTTCCAAGTGTATGTCCTGCGGTGTATGTCTGCAGGCGTGTCCAAACGTAAACGACAAGTCGCAGTTTATCGGTCCGGCAGCTCTTTCCCAGGTCCGGCTGTTTAATGCCCATCCGACAGGTGCAATGCATAAAGCAGAGCGTCTGACGACAATTATGGACGGGGACGGAGGACTTGCCCAGTGCGGGAATTCACAGAACTGCGTGGAGTCCTGCCCGAAGGATATTCCGTTAACGACTTCAATTGCTGCGCTGAACCGCGCGACAACCCTGCAGGCGTTCAAAAACTTCTTCGGCTCCGACAACACAGCATAACTTACGAATCAGCACTTCAGGAGCTGCCGCAAATGTATTATTTGGGCAGCTCCTGTTTTATACGCATATTATGAATGGTCATTCATTTTAGTTCTGTTTCGAAGTTCGGAATGGATGTCCGGTATTAATAAACAATAGACTTTGTTAAAGCTCCAGGTTGATAGAAGAGTGACAGCCGGAGGTCTTATCCGCGGCAGGACAGAAGCAAAATTTTCTTAGGCCAACACCAAACTTTAACATAGCTGAACAATAAAAGAGGAGGCTTTATATTATGGGAATACCGTCGTACATCGAAAACATGGAAACGTGGGAAAAGGAGTTTGAATTTTTTGATCCGGTAAAAGTCCGATTTTCGGAAACAGATGCCTTCGGCCACGTAAATAATACGGTCGCCTTCATTTACTATGAACAGGCAAGGATCAATTATTTTGAGGAACTCGGCATGATGAAAAGCTGGGTCACCGGGGAAACCATGATAGTTACCGGAGACCTGCAGTGCGACTACATACGCCAGGTGAAATTCGGTGAAAAACTGCAGGTAGGTGTGAAGACGTCACATGTCGGCCGCACGTCCCTCGATATGCACTACATGGTGAAAAATGAAGAAGGGGATATCTGCATGACCGGACGCGGCAGAATTGTACAGATCAATAAAAAAACCGGAAGACCCTCGGCATGGGAGGAACAGGTCAAAGAAAAGCTGGCAGCCAGCCGTATACTTGCAGACTAGAATATGACCCGCTATGATGTAACGAGAAGAAAGCGGGAGGCAGTAAAAATGGAAGGGACCTTCAAGGTAAATAAAGTATTGAACAATAATGTCGTCATCTGCAGCCGGGAGGATGGAGAAGAGGCTGTTTTTATCGGTAAGGGGATCGGATTCGGTATGAAGAGCGGGGCTGATTTTAAGGCGGTCGATTACGATAAAGTATACGCGCTCGTCAACGAACAGGAACGAAAGCAGTATTCCCGCCTTGCACTCGAAGAATCGGAAGAAACGATGCTGCTTATTCATGAGGCAATTTCGAAGATTCATGAAGCTATCGGTCACCGGCTGAATGAGCGGACGCTGTTCGCTCTCACCCAGCATATTGTGCTCGCACTGCAGCGCACGAGGGACCGGACGGAGATTCAGAATCCCTTTTTAACGGAAACGAAGTGGCTTTACTATGATACGTACCATATTGCGGAAGACGTGATTACTTTTATAGAATCAGAAACAGGCGTCCGGCTTCCGGAAGCAGAAATAGGCTTTATTACGCTGCATATTCAAAGTGCTATCGGTCATCCGGACCGGCATGCCCCGGATTTGATTACGCGCTGCATCCATTATGCCGAAGAAAAATTCGGATACACTTTCGAGCGCAGGTCAGCCGCTTTTCAGAGGCTCGTCCAGCACTTAAAACAGCTGGCGGAGCTTCCGGTAAAAAGTCCGGATGCCGAAACGGACCGGGAGATGTATTTGCTGTTGAAGCAGACTTATCCGCTGTGCTATAATATATCCCGTAACGTCATCCGAATGATGGAAAAAGCAACAGGTGTCCCTGCCGGTGAAAGGGATCTGATCCAGCTGATGCTGGTTTTTCTCACGGCAGCAGCTGAAGCTGAAGTAAATAATCAAGCGTAGTTTACGTGTTACTGACACGATCAGGCATGAGTGAACAGGCAGAACCTCCGTATTTCTATATGTAATACGGAAAGACTGCTGTTTACTCATGCTTTTTTTAATAGATAACTTGCTTACTGAGGCGTTCATTTGTAAGATAGAATGCATATGAGCGTTACAATTACCCATCTTTCGGGAAAGTGACAAAAGAAGAAAACTACACAAATTGAAGGAGTGTTTGATCATGGCAGAAAAAACGTATAACATCACAGCAGAAACAGGTATTCACGCGCGTCCGGCTACTCAGCTTGTAAATAAGGCGGGCCAGTATGAGTCAGAAATTACACTTAACTACAAAGGCAAGTCTGTGAACCTGAAGTCTATCATGGGAGTTATGTCCCTCGGTGTCGGCCAGGGATCAGAAGTATCCATTAAAGCGGAAGGTCCGGACGAGGAAGAAGCGATCAGCGCTCTGGATGAAGTTATGAAGCAGGGGCTTGCAGAATAATGAGCAGCCAGCTGACGGGAATTGCAGCTTCCGCTGGAATCGCCATCGGTAAAGCCTTCCGCTACGAAGAACCGGACTTAACTGTAGAGAAAAAGACCGATGTAGATGCAGGGAAGGAAATTAAGAACTTTGACGCAGCGCTCGAAAAATCCCGGGCGGAGCTTGAGGATATTAAAGAAAAGACGAGACGGGACATGGGCGATGAGCACGCAGAAATTTTTTCGGCGCACCTTCTCGTACTAAGTGATCCGGAATTTGTCGATGCCGTCCGTCAAAAAGTACAGGACGACAAGGTAAACGCCTCCTTTGCCCTGAATGAACTGGCAGACCAGTTTATCATGATGTTTGAAAGCATGGATAACGAATACATGAAAGAACGTGCTGCTGATATCCGGGACGTGTCCAAGCGTGTGCTTGCTCATCTTCTCGGCAAGCCGATTGTTTCTCTTGCAGAAATCAAAGAGGAAGTCATAGTAGTCGGAGAAGACCTGACACCTTCCGATACGGCTCAATTGAACAAGGAATTTGTAAAAGGGTTCGTAACAAACATCGGCGGACGCACTTCCCATTCCGCGATCATGGCACGTTCTCTGGAAATTCCTGCTGTTGTCGGTACGAAATCAGTAACAAATGATACGGAGCAGCACGAAATGATTATCGTTGACGGTATATCCGGCACGGTTATTATCGGGCCTTCGGAAGACGAACTGGCAGCCTACCGCAGAAAGTACGACGAGTTTGAAAAGCAGAAGCAGGAATGGGCAAAGCTCAAGAATGAACCGTCTGTTTCGAAAGACGGAGTTCACGTGGAGCTTGCCGCCAATATCGGAACACCGGATGATCTGGAAGGCGTTCATAACAATGGCGCCGAAGGCATCGGGCTTTACCGTACAGAATTTTTGTATATGGGCCGTGAGGAGCTTCCTACAGAGGAAGAGCAGTTTACAGCCTATAAAAAAGTTGTAGAATCACTGGATGGCCGCCCGGTTGTTATCCGTACACTGGATATCGGCGGCGACAAAGAGCTTCCATACCTTGATCTTCCGGAGGAAATGAACCCATTTCTCGGCTTCCGGGCGATCCGTCTCTGTCTGGAAATGGACGACATGTTCCGTACGCAGCTTCGTGCGCTGCTCCGTGCAAGTGCTTACGGAAACCTGAAAATCATGTTTCCGATGATCGCCACGCTTCAGGAATTCCGCGAAGCAAAAGCGATCCTGGAAGAAGAAAAACAGAAGCTTCAAAAAGAAGGTACAGACGTTAATGACAAACTCGAACTCGGCATCATGGTGGAAATTCCATCCACGGCCGTTATGGCTCCGCAGTTTGCAAAAGAAGTGGACTTTTTCAGCATCGGCACAAACGATCTGATTCAGTACACGATGGCAGCGGACCGTATGAACGAGCGCGTTTCCTACTTGTACCAGCCTTACAGTCCGGCCATCCTCAGCCTTGTCAAAATGGTTATTGACGCTTCCCATAAAGAAGGGAAATGGACCGGCATGTGCGGGGAGATGGCCGGTGACAGCACCGCTATTCCTCTTCTTCTTGGACTGGGACTCGATGAATTCAGCATGAGTGCGACATCCGTCCTTCCGGCAAGAAGCCAGCTGCTGCAGCTTTCCAAAGAAGAAGCAGCCAAAGCGGCAGAGGAAGCACTGACATACAGTACAGCAGAAGAAGTACAGGAAATGGTGGAAAAGCGGTTTTTATAAAGCGCTGCCCAGCAGAGGCCTTTTCAGAAGAGCATGGTGACATATTTGTCATCGTGCTCTTTTTTAATTCTTTAGCTATGTTAAAGCTCCGGGTTGTTAGTGAAGGTTGCCTGCGGCTGTCCCTTTCATCCGGGAGGATCTGCGCGCTTCCGCAGGCGTCTCTGCCCGGGCCTCGGTTTTAAAAAAAGAGGAGCGTTTATAAAAAGCAGCACTTTTCTTTTACTGTGAAAAGACGTAGCGGAAACCGGCCCGTGGAAGAAGGAGATTGGAGGATAGGGCGAAGCCTACCCGAAAATCTCCTCCACGGCAGGCCGGTTGGAAGTGAAGGTTTTCTCCAGCCGTCAACAGCGAACATAGCTAATTCTTTAAAAGCCGCACAGAATTCTGGTATTTAAGATCTCCTGGGAAGAGAGATACAGTTTTTTTCTGTTCCTGGTCTTGATATTTTTTGAAAAACCATGGACAATGAATAGTATTATCCCGGTTTTTAGGAAAGGAAGAGGACAATGGCAAATAAAGAGAAAGCTGTTGAAGTCGAAACAGCACAAGTCGCAGCGATTGAGAAATCCCTCCGGATGATCGCTGATATTGTGAAACAAAAAGGGCGCGAAATATTAAACGAATTTCCTATTACACCTCCGCAGTTTATCGCTCTTCAGTGGCTGCACGAATTTGGTGATATGACTATAGGGGAACTGTCCGGCAAAATGCACCTTGCCTGCAGTACGACGACAGATCTGATAGACCGTATGGAAAAAAACGAGCTGGTTGAGCGCGTTAAAGATACGAATGACCGCCGGGTTGTGCGTATTCATCTGCTTGATAAAGGAAAAACAATCATCAAGGAAGTTATTCAGCAGCGTCAGCTTTATTTACAGGATGTGCTTCAAGGATTCACAACAGAGAATGTTGATTTTCTGGAAAGCAGCCTGAACCATTTATTTGACGAAATGAAACGTGACGCAGAAACTTGGAAATCATTCTAACCACAGGAAGAGGACGTATATTGTGAACGAAGAAACATACAAAAACGAGCGCCCGGTCGGTGTTATTGACTCCGGAGTCGGGGGGCTGACTGTAGCATCTGAGCTGATGCGCCAGCTTCCGAAAGAAGAAATACTTTACGTCGGAGATACAGCCCGGTGCCCGTATGGTCCGCGCCCGGAAGAAGAAGTCAGGGCGTATACATGGGAAATAATCCGTTACTTAATGACGAAAGATATTAAACTGCTTGTTATTGCATGTAACACGGCTACTGCTGTCGTACTGGAAGAAGCGAAGGGCACTCTGCCTATTCCCGTCATTGGGGTCATCCACCCGGGAGCGGTTGCTGCCCTTAAAGCGACAGACAATGAGCATGTCGGCGTAATCGGAACAGAAGGAACGATCCACAGCGGTGCGTATTACCGGGAGCTTACCGGTATTAACAGCAGCGTCCGTGTGGTGAGCCTTGCCTGTCCGACGCTCGTACCTCTTGTGGAAACCGGCGTTTTTGACGGTGATCCGGTGGAGGAAGTCGTAAGGGAAGCGCTCGAACCGCTGCTTTCGTACGATATGGATACGCTCATTCTTGGATGTACTCATTATCCGCTGCTCGCTCCCGTTGTCAGCCGGGTGATGGGGCCGGAGGTTGAAGTGATTGCTTCCGGGGACGAAACGGCAAGGGAAGTCAGCTCCCTGCTTTACTTCAAAGGGCTGCTGTACAGCGGTGAAAGAGCACCGTCCCACTGCTTTTACACTACGGGGGCAGTGAAAACATTCGCCTGTATTGCAGATTCGTGGCTCGGAAAAAAACTTCCGGTACAGGAACTGCAGCTTGAACATGAGAAAAGCGGGATGTCCCATAAGTGATGGAGCACGGCTTCGCACGGACCAAACCCTGTCAGATAAGTCCCGATCTGACAGGGTTTTAACACCTTGGTCCGGCTCCACTCGTGCTTTTCAGGCTGTCTCTATGAACCTTTTGAGACAGCTTCTTTTTTATGTGCAGAAAGTCCGGTTGCAGTATACAATGCGATAGGCGTATCATAGGGAAGGACAAAAATACGCCATTTTGATAGAATAGGAAACAGAAGGAGAGTGACGACGTTATGCGTACTAATGAACGTCCAGTATACAGAAAGCGGGAAGTGGAAATTATCCCGGGTTATATAAAGCATCCGGAAGGATCCGTGCTGATTTCTTTTGGAGATACGAAAGTCATCTGCTCAGCCAGTGTGGAAGACCGGGTTCCTCCGTTTCTCAGAGGAAAAGGTCAGGGATGGATTACGGCTGAGTATGCAATGCTTCCAAGGGCGACGTCCCAGCGGAATATCCGGGAATCATCCAAAGGAAAAGTGGCAGGACGCACGATGGAAATTCAGCGGCTGATTGGACGCGCACTGCGTTCTGTTGTAGATCTGGAAAAAATCGGCGAGCGGACAATCTGGGTCGACTGCGACGTAATACAGGCAGACGGCGGTACGAGGACAGCTGCGATCACAGGTGCTTTTGTAGCCGTCGGACTGGCTGTCGATGATCTTCTTACGCAGGAAAAAATTAAGGAAAATCCACTGACTGGATTTCTCGCTGCGCTTTCTGTCGGAATGGATGCCGACGGAGAAGCACTGCTTGATCTGGATTACGAAGAAGACTCGTCTGCAGATGTAGACATGAACGTCGTGATGAAAAGCGGAGGACGCCTTGTGGAAGTGCAGGGAACTGGGGAAGAAGCGACTTTCTCCCGCCGTGACTTGAATAAAATGCTCGACCTTGCGGAAAACGGAATCGAAGAGCTGTTTGAACTGCAGAAGGAGATTCTCGGCGACTTTGGAGAAAAGCTGGCAGAAACAGAAAAAGAGGCTCAGACCGCTCATGCAGACTGAAATCTTTATCGCATCCAATAACAAAGGGAAAATCGCAGAGTTCCGTGAGTTTTTTGCAGCGAAAAATATTACTGTCAAGTCGCTTCAGGACCTGCCGGAAGCGGTGGACGTCGTAGAAGACGGTACGACATTTGAAGAGAATGCCCGCAAAAAAGCAGAGGAAATCGGACGTAAGTTCAACATTGCCGTACTTGCTGACGATTCGGGTCTCGAAGTGGACGCTCTGGACGGGGCACCGGGTGTATATTCCGCCCGCTACGCAGGCGGAGCCAAGAGCGATGAAGCTAACAATGAAAAGCTGATCAGAGAAATGACCGGCATTGCCGACCGCAGCGCGCGGTTCGTTTCTGTACTTGCTGTGTACGACCCGGAAAAAGGTACAAAAACTGTCCGCGGGACGATAGAAGGTGAAATCGGTACCGAAAAACACGGTGAGCACGGTTTCGGATACGACCCGCTGTTTTTCGTCAAAGAAAAAAATTGTTTTATGGCAGAGCTGAGCAGGGAAGAGAAGAATGAAATCAGTCACCGTGCCAACGCACTCAAAAAGCTGGAGAACGAGTGGGGTAACTGGAATCAGTAAGGGAGGACTCGAATGTGAAGGTACTCATTATGAGCGACAGCCACGGATGGGAAAAAGAAGTGGAAGAAGTCATTGACCGCCACAAAGAGGAAGTCGAAGGAATACTGCACTGCGGAGATTCTGAATTGAATGCTTCCGCACCGGTGTTCGAAAACACTACTGTCGTCCGTGGGAACTGTGATATGGATGACGGACTTCCGGAAGAAGCTGTGGAAGATTTCGGAGGCATACGCTTCTTTGCTGCCCATGGTCATCTTCTCAATGTCAAAACGACGGAAATGAACCTGATCTATAAAGCACAGGAATCAGAGGCGGACGTGGTCTGTTTCGGCCATACCCATACACCGACAGCCGTTCAGGAAAAAGGAACACTGCTGATAAACCCCGGCAGCATGCGCCTTCCGCGTCAGTATCCGGAAGGAACGTACGTCCTGCTGGAAAAAAATCAGGATGAAGTGCACATCTCTTTCCGGAACATGAAAGGGGAGCCTGTAGAAGAGCTCTCCAAAACATTTTCAATAAACGGTTGACACAAAGGAAGGAATTGTTTATATTAAGTATTGTCGCTGAAAGGCGAGGCTTTCTATAAGCAGTTCCTTTCTCTACATATTTTTTACGCGTCCCAGTAGCTCAGCAGGATAGAGCAATGGCCTTCTAAGCCATCGGTCGGGGGTTCGAATCCCTCCTGGGACGCCATTATATTTAACTTTCAAACCCTTGGTATTCAAGGGTTTTTTTCTTATATTCAGGCTGCTTGAAAATAAAACATAGATAAGAGGAATGCTTTCCGAGCGGGCCGGCCTCAACTGATTCCTTTCTCTGACCGCCGGATGAAGCGGGGCTCGTCCTTTATAGCCCTGGAGCTCCCCCCATGTCTTCTGCAGCTTTCTTTGCACGGAAAAGCAGGTTGTTTAATATTCCAGGATATAGAAGATTCTCTTAACCCGCCGCGAAGAAAGCTTTTGGATTCCTTGGGATCTGGGAGGATTTTCAAACTTTTTCCAGAAGTATCTTAAAAGCCCTTTGGTACTTGTTATTTAAACATAAAACTTCGTTACTGAAAGCTAAGGGCTTCTCACTGTGCCGGATACAAAAATGAAGCGAAAACCGGAGGACGCCAATGGAAGAAGGAAGTTGGAGGATAGGACGAAGCCTACCCGGAGATCTCCTCCACGGCAGGCCGAGTTGAAGCGGAGTTTTCTTCTGCGGTCAGCCAAATCTAACACAGCTTAGTTTTTAAAAACCTAATGCCTCCAGTTTAAACAGGAGCGCAGTAAAGGATGGCGACTCCCGGAGGATTCAGCTGAAGACAAGCCCTCGGGAAAGCGTCCATCCGAAGCAGAGCTCTGCTGGTAGAAAGATCCATTTTTATAAACTATACAGATCCACAAGTATACACAATATTCCTAGGAAAATTAGGCAGTACAACCTATAAAGTAAGCAGGAAAAGGTTTACAATATAAGGGAGAGGGTAAAGAAAAATGTCGAACGTCCTATAATAGGCGTCTACCCGGACTGCTTGTCTTTTTTGAAAAAGAGGGACAACCTAATTGCTTGCCTACTAAAAAAGGGGGTGGAAGGATGACAAAGCATAAGAGAGACGACAATGTTATTTTGTTTCCGGGACTGATCAGCCGTCTCGTGGAGCGGGGGATGGGTGCGCTGAAAGAAAAAAGATATTACGATGCACTGTCGTGCTTTACACAGACAGTCGAACTGGAACCCCAGCATGCCCAGGCAAGGTACGGACTCGTCATTACGAGTATAGAACTGAACCGCCTTCCGCAGGCAAAGGAACACTGCCGGTCAATGCTCGATGAAGGAATCGGCGATTATTACGAAATTCTTCAAGTATACATATCGATACTCGTCCAGCTTGGAGATTATGAAGAAGTGGCTTTTATGCTCGAAGGGGTAATGGAAGAAAATAAATTCCCGCCGGATAAGGCCGAATCGTTTTATCAGCTGCTTCAGTTTGCACGGCAGATGACAGGAGAATCACAGGAAATAGAAGAGGACATAGAAGAACCTGAGCTTACCCGTCCGGGTCCCGAGCTGATCGAGCAGCTCGAAGAAGGAAGCATGGATCAGCAGCTTGGAGCCATCCAGCAGCTAAGCCGCTATGATCTGAAGGTCGTAAAGGAAGCCTTCAGAAGATTTCTGCTTGCTGAGCAGAACAATCCGGTGTTGAAAAGTTACGTACTGCAGCTTCTGAAGGAACTCGGCTGTGAAGAAACGTTCACCGTACATAAGTTTGGAGAAAAGTACAGCGTACATATTGCCTCCCTGGAAAAAGTATTTCATGAACAGTTTGGAAAAGCAGTGCTGGAGCGCCTGGAAAAAGAGCTGGACCAGGTGGATCCTACGATGCTGGACATGGTGCGTCAGATGTGGTGGCATTTTTTATTTGCCGTATATCCGAAATCCCCTGAACCAGTGGACGCAGATGTCTGGGCCTGTGCCCTTCACCGCACAGGACAGCGTCTTCTCAGTGAACCGGATGATGAATTGTTTGAACAGTACGAAGTGGAGGCACAGAATGTGAAGGAAGCAGAAAAACTCCTGCAGAAAATGGAGTCCACCGTCGTGCCCGACTATTAACAGTCCGCTTTTAAACGGGGATAAATTCACCGAAAAAACTTACAAATACTGCAGTGCGGGGGCCGGCAAAGAATCAAAGGGAAATCGTTGAAATGGTTGTCTCCTATGTTATAATAGAGTGGTTGTCAACACCAGGTAACGTTAAAAAATGAACATGAATGTTGGAGGGAATATATCCTATGTCAGTAAATTGGGAAAAACAAGAAGGTAACACAGGTCTTCTTACTGTCACTGTTGACAGTAAACGTGTAGACGAGGCGCTTGATAAGGCGTTCCAAAAAGTTGTAAAACAGGTGAATGTACCTGGATTCCGCAAAGGAAAGGTACCGCGTCCGATTTTTGAACAGCGCTTCGGTGTAGAAGCCCTGTTCCAGGATGCCCTGGATATTCTGCTTCCGGAAGCTTACTCTGAAGCAGTGGAAGAAGCAGGAATCGACCCGGTGGATCAGCCGGAAATCGATCTTGATGACATGGCAAAAGGTGAGCCGCTTACTTTCCGCGCCACAGTAACTGTGAAGCCGGAAGTGGACCTTGGAGACTACAAAGGTCTGGAAGTAGAGAAGACAGAAACAGAAGTAACAGAAGACGAAGTGAATGAAGAAATCTCCCGCCTTCAGAACGAACATGCTGAGCTTTCCGTTGTAGAAGACGGCGAAGTACAGGAAGGCGACACAGTCGTAATGGATTTCGAAGGTTTCGTTGACGGCGAAGCATTCGAAGGCGGCCAGGCAGAAAACCATTCGCTTGAAATCGGCTCCGGACAGTTCATTCCAGGGTTTGAAGAAAAGCTGATCGGTGCAAAGCCGGGAGCTGAAACAGAAGTAGAAGTGGAATTCCCGGAAGAGTACCACGCGGAAGAACTTGCTGGTAAGCCTGCAACGTTCAAAGTAAAAGTTCACGATGTGAAGCGTAAAGAGCTTCCGGAACTTGACGATGAATTTGCGAAGGACGTAGACGATTCCTATGAAACGTTTGACGACCTGAAAAGCGGTGTCCGAAAGCGTCTGGAAGACCAGAAACAGCAGGAAGCTGACATGAGCATGAAAGATACGCTCGTGGAAAAAGCTACAGAAAATGCCTCTATCGATGTGCCTCAGGCGATGGTCGATACAGAGGTGGACCGTATGCTTCAGGAATTCGGTCAGCGTCTCCAGTCTCAGGGAATGTCTCTTGATATGTACTACCAGTTCGCTCAGACGGACGAGGAAGGCATGAAAGAGCAGTTCAAAGAAGATGCTGAAAAGCGGGTACGCATGAACATGACGCTCGAAGCTATTTCCAATGAGGAAAGCATCGAAGCGACAGAAGAAGATGTGGATCAGGAGCTTGAAAAAATGGCCGAAACGTATCAGCGTCCGGTGGATGAAATCAAGCAGCTTCTCGCAATGCAGGGTGGTACAGACGTGCTGAAAGACGATCTTAAAGTACGTAAAGCGATCGATTTCCTTGTAGAGAACAGCAAGGAAGTAGAAGCTTCCAGCTCAGAAGCATCCGACCAGTAAATAATGAAAATAAACAGCAGCAAGGCACGAGCTTCTCGTGCCTTGTTTTGTACATATAAAGCAATCATTTGACAAAGGCCGTACGCTTTAATATTCTTAGAAAAGTCTGAAGGAACGGCTGTCTCTTATAATAGGAAGATTTATAAAACTATGGTACACTTTACTTGATGTATATTCCGTGACAGGCCGGATATTTGCTGCACTCCTTAGTAAGGGTTGAGCAGTGGCTGGGAAGCCTTCCTTCGTATAAAAAGTGAAATGTTTTGAGTAATCGCCGGTCCTATGTTTCAATACTTAATAGAGGGGTGAAAGCAGATGTTTAAATTTAATGAGGAGAAAGGACAGCTTAAATGTTCTTTCTGCGGTAAAACACAAGATCAGGTTCGTAAGCTGGTGGCTGGTCCAGGTGTCTATATATGTGATGAGTGTATTGAACTCTGCACAGAGATTGTGGAGGAGGAGCTCGGTTCAGAAGAAGAAGTGGAACTTGAGGATATTCCGACACCACACGAAATCAGAGGTATATTAAATGAGTACGTTATCGGACAGGACAAAGCGAAAAAAACGCTTTCCGTGGCCGTTTACAACCACTATAAACGTATCAATGCAAGCAGCAAAAATGACGAAGTGGAGCTTGCAAAGAGTAACATTTGTCTTATTGGTCCTACAGGAAGCGGTAAAACCCTTCTTGCGCAGACACTTGCACGTATTTTAAACGTCCCGTTTGCTATCGCAGACGCAACGTCACTGACGGAAGCCGGTTACGTAGGGGAAGATGTTGAAAATATTCTCCTCAAACTGATTCAGGCAGCGGACTACGACGTGGAAAAAGCAGAACGCGGCATTATTTATATCGATGAAATCGATAAAGTAGCCCGTAAATCCGAAAACCCGTCCATCACCCGTGATGTTTCCGGGGAAGGTGTGCAGCAGGCACTCCTTAAAATTCTTGAAGGAACTACAGCGAGTGTGCCGCCGCAGGGTGGAAGAAAGCATCCGCATCAGGAGTTTATCCAGATTGATACTACGAATGTCCTGTTTATTATCGGTGGAGCCTTCGACGGCATCGATCAGATCATTAAGCGCCGGCTTGGTAAAAAGGTGATCGGTTTCGGTTCGGAAACGGAAACTTCCCACCTGGAGGAACACCAGTATCTTTCCAAGATTCTCCCGGAAGATCTTCTGCGTTACGGTCTGATCCCGGAATTTATCGGACGTATGCCTGTAATCGCAAGTCTTGAATATCTGGACGAAGATGCGCTCATTGAAATTCTTACGGCGCCTAAAAATGCGCTTGTGAAGCAGTACAAAAAACTGCTGGAGCTTGATGAGGTTGAGCTTGAATTCACAGATGATGCGCTGCGCGAAGTAGCACGGCTTGCCATTGAACGTAAAACAGGAGCACGTGGTCTCCGGTCGATTATTGAATCACTCATGCTTGATGTTATGTATGACCTTCCTTCCCGCGATGATATTGCCAAATGTATCATTACGGATGAAACGGTCCGTGACAGTAAAGCTCCGACGCTTATCGACAAAGACGGCGGAGAAATTGAAGAGCCGAGAGAAAGTGCGTAAAACTGCAATAAAATGAGGTGTGCTAAGCCGGCGCTGCGAGACGGGTCCGGAGAAAGGGGTTCCTTTCTCCGGCCTGACGCCTGGCGGAGCACACCTTTTTTATGAAGTCACTGCCGGATCCCGGCGTTTACCGTTTAATTTGTTTTAACAAAATCAGGACTTTTTGTTATTTATTCTTTTACGAAAAAAGAAGCGTTTCCTTTTGGTCAGAGAAGGATAAATACATATACAGCATAAGAAAGTGAATACATGGAGGTGTACCAGATTATGAGCAGCACAACCGAAAAACTTCCGCTGCTTCCGCTGCGCGGACTGCTTGTGTACCCGACGATGGTCCTGCACCTGGACGTCGGACGCAAAAAATCAGTCAGTGCGCTGGAGCAGGCGATGGTCGATAACAACCGGATTTTTCTTCTCACCCAAAAGGAAGTAGGAACAGAAGATCCGGAAGAAGAAGACCTTTATACAATTGGAACAATTGCCAATGTGAAACAAATGCTCAAACTTCCGAACGGCACCATCCGCGTACTGGTCGAAGGACTGGAGCGGGCGGAAGTAACGGGTATGCAGGACGGGGACAACTATGCCTCCGCCGATATCAAGCTGATCCAGGAGCGCCAGGAAGCCACAGTGGAAGAGCAGGCAATGATGCGGAGCGTACTGGAACAGTTCGAGGAATACACAAAAATATCGAAAAAAATTACGCAGGAAACGTTTGCATCCGTAGCGGATATCAGTGAACCGGGAAGACTCGCAGATATTGTAGCTTCCCATCTTCCACTCAAAGTAGTACAGAAACAGGAAATACTGGAAACCCGGGATCTCTCAGAGAGACTGAAGCTGATGCTCCGCATTATTTCCAATGAACGGGAAGTACTCGGCCTGGAGAAAAAAATCGGCCAGCGTGTGAAAAAATCCATGGAACGTACGCAGAAGGAATATTATCTGCGGGAGCAGATGAAAGCTATCCAGCGCGAACTCGGCGACCGTGACGGCAAGGAAGGCGAAGCCGAGGAACTGCGGGAGAAAATCGAAGATGCGGACATGCCGGAAGCGATAGAGGAAAAAGCATTCAAAGAACTCGGACGCTACGAAAAAATGCCTCCGAATGCAGCGGAAAGCTCTGTCATCCGTAACTATATCGAATGGCTTACCCAGGTGCCGTGGAAAGAAGAAACAGAAGACATGCTCGACATTCACCGGTCCGAGGAAATTTTAAACGAAGATCATTACGGACTGGAAAAAGTCAAAGAGCGTGTGCTTGAATACCTTGCAGTCCAGCAGCGGACGCGTAAGCTGAAAGGACCGATTCTCTGTCTTTCCGGACCGCCGGGTGTCGGGAAAACCTCACTTGCCCGGTCGATTGCCCGCTCGCTCGGACGCAACTTCGTTCGTATGTCGCTCGGCGGCGTACGTGATGAAGCAGAAATCCGCGGTCATCGCCGTACGTATGTCGGTGCCATGCCAGGACGGGTCATTCAAGGAATGAAAAAAGCAGGCACGGTCAATCCTGTTTTCCTTCTTGATGAAATCGACAAAATGGCTAATGATTTCCGTGGGGATCCTTCTTCGGCACTGCTGGAAGTGCTTGATCCGGAGCAGAACAACACATTCAGTGACCATTTCATTGAAGAGCCGTACGATTTATCCAAGGTCATGTTTGTGACGACAGCCAATAATATTGCCGCTATTCCGCCTGCTTTAAAAGACCGGATGGAAGTGATTCATATTTCCGGCTACACCGAAGTGGAAAAAATGGAGATTGCCAAAGGGTACCTCCTGCCAAAACAAATTCAGGAGCACGGCCTGACAAAAAATGAGCTGCAGGTAAGAGATGAAGCCCTTCTCAGCATTATCCGCCATTATACGCGCGAAGCAGGAGTTCGTAACCTGGAGCGTCAGATGGCGACCGTCTGCCGGAAAGCGGCGAAGCTTCTCGTTTCCGGCGAGAAAAAACGGGTCGTTCTGACCGAAAAAACTCTGGAAGATATGCTCGGTAAAAAGCGGTTCCGCTACGGAAAAGCAGAGCTTGAAAATCAGATCGGTGCCGCAACGGGTCTTGCCTATACGGAAGCCGGCGGAGACACACTGACAATCGAAGTAGCCCTCTCTCCTGGAGAAGGCAAGCTCACCCTTACCGGGAAGCTCGGGGATGTGATGAAAGAATCGGCACAGGCTGCTTTCAGCTATATCCGCACGAAAGCGAAAGAGTTGAATATCGATGCGGAATTCAACCGGAAAAATGACATTCACATCCATGTTCCGGAAGGAGCTATACCTAAAGACGGACCATCTGCCGGTATTACAATGGCGACAGCGCTGATCTCAGCGTTGACGAACCAGCCGGTACGAAAGGAAGTAGGCATGACCGGAGAAATTACGCTCCGCGGCCGCGTGCTTCCGATCGGGGGTCTGAAAGAAAAAGCGATGAGTGCACACCGTGCCGGACTGACACACATTATTATGCCGAAAGACAATGAAAAAGACCTGGAGGATATTCCGGAAAGCGTTCGGAGCGACCTGACGTTTATTCCTGTATCCCATCTGGATGAAGTATTAAAGCATGCGATTGTGAGGAACGAGAAATGAAAATAACGAGTGCAGAGCTGACGATCAGCGCCGCAAAGGAAGAGCAGTTTCCTCCGGGGATGTTCCCCGAAGTTGCTCTTTCCGGGCGCTCAAACGTCGGCAAATCATCATTTATTAATACCCTGCTCGCCCGTAAAGGACTGGCACGTACGTCCCAGCGGCCGGGTAAAACCCAGACGCTCAACTATTACTGGATTAACAACCGGTTCCACTTCGTGGACGTTCCAGGCTACGGATATGCGAAAGTGTCCAAAAAAGAACGGGAAGCATGGGGGCGCGTTCTGGAATCCTATTTTCAGAACCGTGAGCAGCTGAAGGCTGTCGTACAGCTCGTCGATATGCGCCACAAGCCGAGCAAGGAAGATGTCATGATGTATGAATGGCTGAAGCACCATGAACGGGAAGTCATCGTTATCGGCACAAAAGCAGATAAAGTAGCTAAAGGGAAATGGGATAAGCACGCCGCCATTATCCGAAAAGAGCTGCAGATGCACGAAGACGACAAGCTGATTATGTTTTCCGCAGAAACCGGACAGGGAAAAGATAAGGCATGGAACGCGGTAACGAAAGCATTATTTAACTAACAATGTTTTTAGCGCACGCCGTGCAATGAAGCAGCCGGTCAGAAGTGCCGGCACACATTCTTACAGAGCCAATGAGAAAGGATTTTATGCCGATGGAAAAAATCCGTGTGGAAAATCTTTTTAAATCGTTCGACGGTGTCCCGGTACTTAAAGGAATTGATCTTACCGTCCAGGAAGGAGACGTTGTCTGCCTGATTGGAGCGAGCGGTTCCGGAAAAAGCACGCTGCTCCGCTGTCTTAACTTCCTGGAGGAAAAAGACAGCGGAACGATTGAAATCAGCGGTGAAGCTATCGAGCCAAAAACACACAGCATTAACAAACTGCGCCGCCGGGTAGGGATGGTGTTCCAGCATTTTCATCTGTTCCCGCATAAAACGGTGCTGGAGAATGTGACGGAAGCCCCTGTGTATGTACTCGGTATGAACAAAAAAGAAGCAGAAGACGAAGGCCGGAAACTGCTCGCGAAAGTCGGGCTTGCCGATAAGGCAGGGGCGTATCCATCGAGTCTATCCGGCGGTCAGCAGCAGAGAGTGGCTATCGCCAGGGCTCTCGCAATGAAGCCGGAAGTTATGCTGTTTGATGAGCCGACATCTGCCTTGGATCCTGAGCTTGTCGGGGAAGTACTTGATACGATGAAGCAGCTCGCGAAAGAGGGCATGACGATGATTATCGTCACCCACGAAATGAATTTTGCGCGGGAAGTAGCGGACTACACGATGTTTATCCACGAAGGACGTATTGTGGAACAGGGACCTTCCAGAGAACTTTTCGCAAATCCACAGGAAGAGCCGACTAAAGCTTTTCTAAAGAGAATACTGACGTAAAAACGTACTTATTTGCGTATAGACAGGCAATTCTTTACTCTTGTGAGCCGGAATCATTTTTCTTAAGCTATGTTCGCTGACGGCTGGAGAAAAACTTCGCTTCCGCAGGCGTCTTTCAAAAATTACACGGAGCTTTAACAGAAAAGACCTGATCAATAGCAAAGAGGCTGTCCCGGCACACCGGGACAGCCTCTTTGCGCGTTCATAATGATTTTTTCCATTTTGTCCGCTTTCCGGTCCGGCCGGAAAGCAGAAAATAAAGTCCGGCAAAAACGAGCACTACCGGGAGAATCCACTGAAGACCGGAGGCCCGGTCTTCAAAAATGGGAGTAAGAACGGACGAGAAAACTCCTGCAGCCGTTATGATAAGCAGAATAAGACCGGCTGCCAGTCCGCCGCGCTTCTGGATACTGTGTTTTAAAAGAAAAGCGAGTCCGATTATCAGTGTAAAATACGGCCAGTCATAGCTCCACAGCTGGAACGTGTGGCCTCCGTGGAAGAGCAGGCCGAGCCCCGTCAGAAGAACTCCGGAAAACATGCTGCTGTCATCCCGGCGTGTAAATGCCTGCCACATCATGACAAGTCCTATCCCCAGCAGAATCGTCGGCCATTGAAGTATAATATGTGCATAAGGAACATCAAAGCCGGTGAGGCTGATGATTATGTATACTCCGGCAGCGAGCAGACTGATACCGGCCACAGCTTGATTTGCATTCATAAACGATGACTCCTTTCCCTGCCGGAAGCGGCAGCAGGCCGTCACAAATCCTTCAAAAAAAGAAAATCAGAAAATGTGACGTTCTCAGATTAAAAATGTTATAATGTAGAAAGATTTTTAAAGAATAGTGGAGGAACATGTGAGATTGTCATATGTTCCTCCATCGTGTAAAATAGATAACGGCTTTAATTCAGGGGGTGTGTCCGCAGCATGCATATTTTAGTAACCAGTTTGAATTATAAATCAACTCCTGTTGAAATACGAGAGAAATTTACGTTTCAGGAGGATATGGAGCAGGCGCTTTCCAGGCTGCGGCAGTCAAAAAGTATCCTGGAATGTGTCATGGTGTCCACCTGCAACAGGACAGAGCTTTATATCGTAGCCGACCAGCTTCATACCGGCCGCTACTATACGAAGCTGTTTCTGCAGGAGTGGTTTGACGTGCCGAAAGAAGACTTTAGCCACTACCTGCAGGTGCGTGAGGATGAGCATGCGATTGAGCATCTTTTCCGTGTCGCTTGCGGTCTTGATTCCATGGTGCTCGGCGAAACGCAGATTCTCGGGCAGGTACGCCAGAGTTTTGATATGGCCCGCGAACAGGGAACGACAGGAACAATATTCAACCACTTATTCAAAGAAGCAGTGACGCTCGCTAAAAGAGCCCATTCTGAAACAGCGATCGGTGAAAATGCCGTTTCTGTCAGCTACGCTGCTGTAGAACTCGGAAAACAGATTTTCGGAGGCTTTCAGGATAAAAAAGTACTCGTCATGGGCGCCGGGAAAATGAGTGAACTGACGGCAAAGCATCTTACGTCAAGCGGTGTGTCCGATATTACTGTAATGAACCGGACGAAAGAAAAAGCAGAGGAACTGGCCGCGAAGTTTTCCGGGAAATCAGAGGATATACAGCGTCTCAACACGTCTCTTGAAACGTCGGATATTCTTATCAGCTCCACTGGATCCAAAGATTATGTTCTGCGAAAAGAGGACGTCCGGCGGCAGCTGAAAAAACGGAAAGGCCGTCCACTTTTCCTTGTGGATATTGCCGTGCCGCGTGACCTCGATCCGGAACTGGCAGAGCTTGATAACGTGTATTTATATGATATTGATGATCTTCAGGGCATCGTGAATGCAAACCTGGAAGAAAGACGCCGGGAAGCAGAAAACATCGAACTGATGATTGAAGAAGCCCTTGTATCGTTCAGCCAGTGGCTGGATACGCTCGGTGTGGTTCCGGTCATTACGGCACTTCGTTCAAAAGCGGCGGCGGTGCAGGAACAGACGATGGAAAGCCTCGAAAGAAAGCTTTCCAGTATGACGGATCGTGAGAAAAAACTCATCCGCAAGCATATGAAAAGCATCATAAACCAAATGCTCCGTGATCCGGTGACAGCTCTTAAGGAAATTCCGGAAGAGGAGAATCCGGAAGAGCTTCTCGGGTACATGACAAAAGTGTTCGGGCTCGATCCCTACATGGACGAGGCGGATTCCCCGCTTACACACGATATTCAAATCAATAAAGCAGAGCGGGAATGGAGTATAGAACGGCGCAGAACAGAGCTTGCTGCCAGACAGGAAAAACTGGTACGGACGCTGATCCGATGAGTACGCTCTACCTGCTGATCCTGATACTCTATTCCATCAGTGTTCTCGGCTATTTTATCGATTTTATGCAGAACAACCAGAAGGTCAACCGATTGGCCTTCTGGTTGCTTTCTATTGTCTGGGGGCTGCAGCTTGCCCTTTTCATCTGGCGCTATGTGACACTCGAGAGACCGCCGATCATGACGGCGTTTGAAGGCATGTTTGTCTACGCATGGATTCTTGTGACCGTTTCCCTGTTTTTAAACCAGCGGGTGAAAATGAATGCTTTCGTGCTTCTTCTGAATGCGATCGGCTTTATTATGCTTTCTGTGAGTCTCAGTGCACCGGGGGATAACGTTTCGTCAGAGCTTGCAAGCGTACTGATTACAGAGTTTCTTATCGTCCACGTGGGGCTGCTGATGCTTTCCTACGGGGCTTTTACCGTTTCATTCGCTTTTTCTGTTATGTATGTCATCCAGCATAAACTGCTGAAAAAAAAGCGCTGGGGGGCATGGATGGGAAAGCTCGGCAATCTGTCCACACTGGAACGAAACTCCTACTATGCCGCTCTGATCGGGCTGCCGCTGCTTTTTACAGGGCTCGTTCTCGGTATTGTCTGGGCATCGGTCGCTGTTGGAGCGATACCGTGGCTGGACGTGAAAGTGCTCGGCTCAGTTGTGGTACTGCTTGTTTACGGGGCTTTTCTCGTACAGTACCGTGTCGCGGGCATGAGAGGCTACAACCTGGCCCTTTTGAATACGGCAGCTTTTCTGCTGCTTCTCATCAATTATTTTCTTTCAGGATCTTTCTCCGATTTTCACCTCTGGTAAAATGCGGAGAGAAATTCTCCATGTTACAATAAAACCCGTAGTATAAGCTGAAGGAGGCGCATTATGCGTAAAATAGTAATAGGTTCCCGCCGGAGTAACCTTGCGATGACCCAGACCCGCTGGGTGATAGACAAGCTGAAGGATCTCGGCGTGCCATATGAGTTTGAAATTAAGGAAATCGTAACAAAAGGGGATAAAATTCTCGATGTGACACTTTCCAAGGTCGGAGGAAAAGGTTTGTTCGTTAAAGAAATCGAGCAGGCGATGTATGACGGGGAAATCGATATGGCGGTGCACAGTATGAAGGATCTTCCGTCTGTCATTGCGGAAGGACTGACAATCGGTGCCGTGCCGGAAAGAGAAGACCCGCGCGATGCCTTTATTTCCAACAGCGGGGTAAAACTCGCGGAGCTTCCGGAAGGAGCAGTCGTCGGTACGAGCAGTCTCCGCCGGGGCTCACAGGTACTTATTCAGCGGCCGGATCTGAAAATCCAGTGGATCCGCGGCAATATTGAAACGCGGCTCCGTAAGTGCCGGGAAGAAGGGTACGATGCGATTATTCTCGCCGCAGCCGGTTTAAAACGGGTCGGCTGGGATCCTTCGATCGTTTCGGAGTTTCTTGATCCGGCTTCATGCATTCCCGCAGTCGGCCAGGGTGCCCTCGGCATCGAGTGCCGCGAGGACGACCAGGAAATTCTCGATCTTCTCAAGAAAATCCACGATCCGCTGACGGCCCGCACAGTAGAAGCGGAACGTGCTTTTCTTCATACCGTGGAAGGTGGATGCCAGGTGCCGATCGGCGGCTATGCCGAACTGACGGAGAATGACGAGGTGGAACTGACCGCACTTGTCGCTTCTCCGGACGGAAAGCAGGTATTTAAAGAGCACGTTGTCGGCGCTGACGGTGCGGCCATCGGACGGCAGGCTGCACAGAAAATGCTCGATGAAGGTGCAAAGGAAGTACTCGACAAAGTAAAAGCGGAACTCGACGAATAGAGGGATAGGATGGAACGGAGACGACTGAAGCTGCTGAATACAAGAGCTGCCCACCAGGCGGCTCCGCTCCGCACGGTCCTGGAAGAGTCGGGGGCAGAGAGTGTGGACCTTCCGCTTATCCGTATAGAAGCGGAAGAAGTACATCTCCCTGAATTGAAAGAGAGCGACTGGCTCGTCTTTACGAGTGTGAATACGGTGGAGTTCTGGCACCGGCTGTCAGTGGATAAACCGAAAGCACGCATTGCCTGCGTCGGTCCGAAAACAGCGGCCTGTGCTGAAAGTAAAGGCTATACGGTCGATCTCGTGCCAAAAAGGTTCGATGCAGAGGCTCTTGCAGAGGCGCTGATAAAAACGGCCCACCGGGAAGACCGGATCGTTTATCCCCGCAGCCGCCGGGCCCGTCCGGCATTGAAGCATCTGCTGGAGGAAGACGGCCGCATAGTGGAGGACATCGTACTTTACGATACAGTACCCGATCCGGACGCTCAAGAGCGGCTCGTACCGCTGCTGGAGCAGGTGGATGGGGTGCTTTTTCTCAGTCCTTCGGCCGTACATGCTTTTTTTGAAGCAGCTCCGGCTGATCTCCCGGAAAATCTTTTCTTCGGAAGTATAGGAAGTATTACTGAAAAAGCGATTCGAAAGTATACGGACCGGGAAGTGATAACACCGGAGACCTATACGATAGAAGCGCTCGTTACGACGATAATAAAAAAGAAGGTGACCGTATGAATGTAACTTTTGACCGGCACCGCCGGCTGCGCCGGACATCCGGTATCCGCAGCATGGTGCGCGAAACACACGTACGTCCGGAAGATTTTATTTATCCGATTTTCGTTATGGACGGGAACGATATTAAAAATCCGGTAGCTTCGATGCCGGGAGTGTATCAGTGGTCCCTGGACCGTGTGGATGCAGAAGTGGCGGAAGCGGTGGAAAAAGGGATTGAAACAATTATTCTTTTCGGTGTACCGGCAGAAAAAGATGCGGTTGGGTCAAGCGCCTATGATACAGAAGGCATTGTACAGCGTGCGACAAGACAGATCAGAGCGGCTCATCCGCATCTTACGATTATAGCAGATACGTGCCTCTGCCAGTTTACCGATCATGGGCACTGCGGTGTCGTAAAGGATGGGGAAATCCTGAACGATGAATCGCTGGATCTGCTTGTGCAGACCGCTGTTTCCCAGGCGGAGGCGGGGGCGGACATCATCGCGCCTTCCAACATGATGGACGGCTTTACTGCAGCCATCCGTCAGGGCCTTGATGAAGCGGGCTATAAAAACATCCCGATCATGAGCTACGCCGTAAAATACGCTTCGGCGTTTTACGGACCGTTTCGGGACGCTGCCCATTCCTCGCCGCAGTCCGGAGACCGGAAAACGTATCAGATGGATCCGGCCAACCGCCGGGAAGCATTCCGCGAAGCCGCTTCCGATGTGGAAGAAGGAGCGGATTTTCTGATTGTGAAACCCGCCCTCTCCTACCTTGATATTATCCGCGACATAAGGAACCGGGAGGACGTGCCGATTGTCGCGTACAACGTCAGCGGGGAATACTCCATGATCAAAGCAGCGGCACAGAACGGCTGGATTGATGAAAAAGCTGTCGTGCTGGAAAAACTGACGAGTATGAAGCGTGCCGGAGCAGACTTGATCTTAACCTACTACGCGAAAGACGCAGCCGACTGGCTGAAAGAATCGTAAGAACAAAATCGTTGACGAGGTGATACAGATGAACTGGAATCAATCTTCGAAAGCATTTGAACAGGCAAAACCACTTATGCCGGGCGGAGTAAACAGTCCGGTGCGGGCGTTTAATTCCGTCGGGCGCGACCCGGTCTATTTTGACAAAGGAAAAGGCTCCCGCCTATGGGATCTGGACGGGAATGAGTACATTGATTATGTGCTTTCCTGGGGACCGCTCATCCACGGACACGCGGATGACAAAGTCGTGGAAACCGTGCAGGATCTCACAGCGAAAGGGACAAGTTTTGGTGCACCGCACGAAATGGAAACAAAGCTGGCAGAACTCGTAATCGACCGTGTCCCGTCCATTGAAATGGTACGTATGGTCAGCTCCGGGACCGAAGCAACGATGAGCGCTCTTCGTCTTGCACGCGGCTATACCGGCAGAAATAAGATTCTGAAATTCGAAGGCTGCTACCACGGGCACGGAGATTCCCTGCTGATTAAAGCAGGATCCGGCGTGGCGACACTCGGCCTTCCGGACAGCCCGGGAGTACCGGAATCCGTTGCTTCCAACACGCTGACGGTACCTTACAATGATCTGGAAAGCCTGAAAGTGGCATTTGAAAACTTCGGGGACGATATTGCCGGCGTCATTCTTGAACCGGTAACCGGCAACATGGGCGTTGTCCGCCCGGAGGAAGGCTTTCTTGAAGGCATCCGTGAAATTACGGAACAATACGGCTCGCTGTTAATATTCGATGAAGTGATGACCGGGTTCCGCGTCGGCTATAACTGTGCGCAGGGAGAGCTCGGTGTAACACCGGATCTTACGTGCCTCGGAAAAGTGATCGGCGGCGGTCTTCCGGCTGGAGCCTTCGGCGGACGCCGTGACATTATGGAGAGAATTGCTCCTGCAGGGGACATTTATCAGGCAGGGACTCTTTCCGGCAATCCGCTTGCGATGGGAGCAGGCTTTGAAACGATCAGTCAGCTCACACCGGAAAGCTATGACTACTTCGATAAAATCGGGGACCGGCTGGAAAAAGGCATGGCCGAAGCTGCAGAGAAGCACGGCATTCCACACTGGACGACACGTGCCGGATCGATGGTCGGTTTCTTCTTCACCAATGAAGAGGTAAGAAACTTCGAAACAGCGAAAACATCAGATCTGGACATGTTCAGCCGTTACTTTAACCTCATGCTGGAAAACGGAGTTTCTGTACCGCCGTCCCAGTTTGAAGGGCTGTTCCTCTCTACGAAGCACACGGAAGAGGATATTGAAAAGACGATCGCTGCAGCGGAAAAAGCTTTTTCCGTTATTTCAGAAGAGCGCAAGTAAAGTACAGCTGCCAAAATCGATATAAAATTGTTTCATGTCTTTAAGCTCCGGCGATAAAGACGGACTAAAGAAAGCTGTCCCATATATGTGGGGCAGCTTTTAAACGTCTGAAAAAGTATTGTTTATGTATAGGCAGAGGCTTCCCTGCTTCCGCCTGACGGAACGCTTTCCGAGCGGGCAGCTAATTCCCTCCTGAACGGATCTTCGCCTCGTCCTATCTCGCCTCGGAGCATTCCCTGCGGCTGGAACAGGGCAATAAAAAATGATTTTTAAACACCTTTTTCTTTATTTGAATGGCTCTGTTAAAGCAATGTTGATATTCATATAAAAAAACATAACCTCCATAAAACTGAAATTTATGTTTGGTTTTATTGTCTTCTTCAACTAACGCACCTGTTACTTGAAGAAGGGTAAACTTATAATTGCACGGTTTTGCTTAACTTTTTCCAGAAGTACCAGGCATTAAGGTATTTCTCAAAATCATATGGATGATGTTTAATACAAGCCCCTAAACGAAGGTACAAACCAATAATTACTTCGTCGTATAAAGTTGAAGTATTTTTTTCCCCTTTAATCACCAAATGACTAACTGCTGAGTCTATAGTTTCTATTGTTAAATCATTTGGTGAAGAACAAAAAGCATAGATTAAATCATATAGGGGATATCCGATAACAGGAGTTGGGTCAATTACGCCTCTTAATTCTCCATCGTTATAAATGAAATTATGAACTCCACAATCACCGTGTAATAGATATTTTTCTCTTTCTGTGTCCTGGTTCTTTAGGTTTTCTAAAACATTAAGTACAAAGTTATATTCATCGCCTGGTAAATGTGGTTTTAATAGCTTATTTACTTCAATAATCTCATTCAAAAGAAAAGCTTCCCAGGAATCTGTTAATTCATCTGTGTAGCCAAACCCAATAACATTCGGAACGGTTTTATAATTATTTATAGCTTCATCCACAAGTGTTGTAAGCATTTCCTGCTTATTTTTTACTCTGAAGTTTGTTTTTCCAGAAATGAATGAATAGACTATATAATTATATGATTGCTCAACAAAGAGAAGATTAGGTAACAGGTTCAATTTCTTGTAGAAATCAAGAAAATACATCTCTGATTTTAAAATTTGTTTTTCATTTAACTTAACAACAAACTTAGTACCATCATAGTTATGAAGAAGGTACAATTCACTGACAGTACCTCCATTTAATTTCTCATATTCTATGGTTCTCGATTGAATTATATTATGGTGAATCAGTTCTTTAATTATCTCTTTAATGTTCATTTTTATCTCCATTCTAAAATAAGACCTCTCCCAGTTAGTTAAATAAAGAAATAGCCTTTATACAGCAAACCTCAGATAATCCAGGTGTATCATAAGTTTCTATATCTGGAATTAAATTCTCTTTTATTATCATATCATTTATTATAATTTCACTTCGCTGATGTTGGATTCTATCTGACGCTTGAAACCACGCAGATCATCCCGGACGGAAGGACAGCCGCATGCTTTCTCTATCAGAACGTGATCATTTTATCGGAAGCTGTAGTGGACATGGAGGGACTCCAGAGCGATGAAGACAGAGCCGAAGATCCATTCTGACCGACAAAAGGAGGACAGAATTAGCTGAGGCCGGTCCGCTCGGAAAGCCTCTCCATGGAAACGAAGGCGGACGTTCATTTTTTTATTTTCAAGGCAGCCTTCCAGTAAGGTAACTTCTTTATTTAAACATAGGAACGGAGCCTGTTTATGCCCTGTCTTTTTTACCAGCTGTAGTGGAGATGGAAGACTCTGAGACGATAAAAGCCGCGCGCAAGAAATTAGCTGAAGTCTTCCCGTGGAAACGAAAACGGCTATTTATTATCTCTATAGCTTTTAATTAAACAGGATCAGCTCCGGTTGGAAGAACTTTTTCTCTTCCAGGAACAGCCGGCCGCTGAAGAAGTGTTTCTTTCTATAGAAGGTAGGGAAGAGAAGAAGTAACTGTGTTTACATAGGTAGTGACGCTGAAGGAGAGTGACGAACATGGATAGAGGAGAACTGCAGGAAATATTGGACCGGAACCGGCCCTTTGCAAAGTTGGGAAATACGGCAGATTACATTCCGGAGCTCGCTTATGCGGATCCGGATCAGATCGGACTGACGATTGCTTCACCGGATGGGAAAATAACGAGCGTCGGGGACTGTGAAACTCCTTTTACGCTGCAGAGTATTTCCAAAGTGATAAATCTGCTCGTCGCCGTACTCGACAACGGGCCGGACCAGGTGTTTTCCAAAGTCGGCATGGAGTCAAGCGGGGAGCCTTTTAATTCCGTATCAGAGCTGGAATCAAAGCCGGAAAACCGTCCGCTGAATCCGCTCATTAACGCCGGGGCCATCGCGGTCTCCTCCATGATCCACGGAAATAATGTGGAAGAGCAGTACGAACGGGTCTGCCAGTTTATCAGCGGCATTATCGGCCGGGATAACCTCGAATACGATGAAAAAGTATTTCAATCAGAAATACTGACCGGCGACCGGAACCGCTCCTTAGCATACTTTATGAAAAGTACCGGTGTGATCGATACAAATGTCGAGAAAGCACTCGAGCTTTACTTCCGGCTCTGTTCTATTAAAGTTACGTGTTCCGATCTGGCGAAGATCGGGCTGTTTTTGTCAACAGGAGGGCGGTCCCAGGGCCAGGTTGTACATAAAAACCTGCCGAGAGCCGTGAAAATTTCCCTCTCGATTATGCTGACGGCCGGGATGTATAATGAATCCGGGGAAACGCTTCTACGCTCAGGAATTCCTGCAAAAAGCGGAGTGAGCGGCGGCATTCTCGCTGCCCCGCCGCATGAAATGGGTATCGGTATTATCGGTCCGGCAATTAACGGAAAAGGAAACAGCGTAGCCGGCCTGAAAATCCTCGAGGATATCTCCAGCAAATACCGACTGCATATTTTTGATAAATAGTGCCTTCATACAGTGAGTACAAAGGAGGGATCGTTTAACTATGGAAATAGCTGCAGCTGTATATCAGCTGATTGCCCTCGTTCTTCCGCTCCTTTTTTTAGGCGGTGGAATTTACCTGGCTGTCTTTTTTGTCCGCTCCTCGCGGGAAAGAAATAAACGTCTTCGCGCAATTGAAGAAAAACTGGACAGGCTTACAGATAATCGGCCGGATTGAACAAAGAGAGGGGAAAAGCGGATGAGCTACTTTAAGAAATTACGAGAATCCTTAGGGAAGGAAACGCTCCTTCTCCCTGGGGCAGCAGTGATTATACATACGATAGAAGATGATATACTGCTGCAGAAAAGAGAAGAAGGCGAATGGGGGCTGCCGGGGGGATTAATGGAGCCTGGTGAAAGCTTTGAAGAAACAGCGGTACGGGAAGTGAAGGAAGAAACGGGCCTGGCTCTTCCGGAAGAGGACATGCACGCTTTCGGAATGTTTTCGGGGAAAGATTACTACGTGGAAGCGCCGAACGGGGACCCGTATTATGCAGTGACCGGTCTATATACGTGCGAAGCCCCCGCTGGAGAATTGTCGGATTCAGATGAAGAAACGGTGGAGCTGCGGTGGTTTCCTCTAACAGCTCTGCCGGATAATCTCCGCAGGTCGCATAAACACTTTTTGAAATTATATAAGGAAAACGGTGTGCAGAAAGGCGTTATCGACAAGTAGTATTGATTCTTCGGGCATGCCGTTGTAAAATACGTGTATAGAACATGCCCTGATGGGGAGTAGTACTGCATGCACATTTCTCAGAGAGGACGGCCGGCATTGTGCCGCTGTAAGGCCGTCTGTCATGGAATGCAGGAAGTCGCCCCGGAGCAGCCCCGGTGACCGATTCAGCAGCCGGGGACGTTTCAGCCGCGTTAAGGCCGGGAGTGTGCCGGAAAAACAAACCGGAAAGGTGTGCAGATATCTTTCCAAAAGTATCGTTTCCGGTAAACAAAGGTGGTACCGCGGGGAAAACAGCCCTCTTCGTCCTTTGACGCAGGAGGGCTTTTTGTATGCGCAAATATACAATATACAGGAGGAAAAGCCGATGGCAGAACAGCAGCACGACATTTCCATGCCGCCGAAATATGATCCGCAGGCAACGGAGGCAAAATGGTACGAGTACTGGAAGGAAGGAAAGTTTTTTGAAGCGTCCGGAGACAGAAGCAGAGATTCTTATACGGTTGTTATCCCGCCTCCGAACGTCACTGGAAGACTCCACCTTGGTCACGCGTGGGATACGACGCTCCAGGATATTCTTATCCGGACAAAACGGATGCAGGGCTATGATACACTCTGGCTTCCGGGGATGGATCATGCCGGTATTGCGACGCAGGCGAAAGTGGAAGGAAAGCTGAAAGAAGAAGGAATTTCCCGCTACGATCTCGGACGGGAGAAATTTCTCGAAAAAAGCTGGGAATGGAAAGAGGAATATGCTTCCTTTATTCGTGAGCAGTGGGCCAAGATGGGGCTTTCCCTTGATTATTCCCGCGAGCGGTTCACGCTCGATGAAGGTCTTTCGGATGCGGTGCGGGAAGTATTCGTCCGTCTGTATGAGGAAGGACTCATCTACCGCGGCGAATATATTATCAACTGGGATCCATCCACGCAGACCGCGCTTTCCGATATTGAAGTCATTTACCATGATGTAAAAGGGGCCTTTTACCATATGCGCTATCCGCTCGCAGATGGTTCCGGGCACATTGAAGTCGCGACGACGCGTCCGGAGACGATGCTCGGGGACACGGCTGTCGCTGTTCATCCGAAAGACGAGCGGTACAGCCATCTGATCGGCAAAAAAGTGAAGCTGCCGATCGTCGGGCGCGAAATGACGATTGTCGCCGATGATTACGTGGACATGGAATTCGGATCCGGGGCAGTCAAAATTACGCCGGCTCACGACCCGAACGATTTTGAAATCGGCAACCGCCATGACCTGGAGCGTGTACTTGTGATGGATGAATCCGGACAGATGAACGAAAATGCCGGAAAATATGAAGGCATGGACCGTTTCGAGTGCCGGAAGCAGATCGTAAAAGACCTGCAGGAAGAAGGCATTCTGTTTGATATTGAAGATCATGAACACAGCGTCGGTCACTCCGAGCGGAGCGGTGCTGTTGTGGAACCGTATCTTTCGACGCAGTGGTTCGTAAAAATGGGGCCGCTTGCCGACCAGGCGATTGAGCTGCAGAAACAGGAAGACAAAGTCAACTTCGTGCCGGACCGGTTTGAAAAAACATACCTGCACTGGATTGAAAATATCCGTGACTGGTGTATTTCCCGCCAGTTATGGTGGGGTCACCGTATCCCTGCGTGGCACCATAAGGAAACGGGTGAAATTTACGTCGGCCGTACCGCTCCGGAAGACCCGGAAAACTGGGAACAGGATGAAGACGTACTCGACACGTGGTTTTCTTCCGCTCTCTGGCCGTTTTCCACGATGGGCTGGCCGGATGAAAACGCCGAGGACTTTAAGCGCTACTATCCGACCGATGCTCTTGTGACCGGCTACGACATTATTTACTTCTGGGTGGCACGGATGATTTTCCAGGGGCAGCACTTTACGGAAGAGCGTCCGTTTAAAGACGTGCTCATACACGGACTTGTGCGCGATTCCGAAGGACGCAAAATGAGTAAATCCCTCGGAAACGGGGTCGATCCGATGGACGTTATCGACCGCTACGGTGCCGATGCGCTGCGCTTTTTCCTGAGCACAGGAAGCTCCCCTGGACAGGACCTGCGCTTCTACTGGGAGAAGGTCGAAGCCAACTGGAACTTCGGCAACAAAATCTGGAATGCCTCCCGCTTCGCCCTTATGAACATGAACGGGCTGAAGTATGAGGAAATGGATTTGACGGGACCGAAGTCGATTGCCGACGAATGGATTCTCACCCGGCTGAACGAAACGATCGCCCACGTCACAAAGTATATCGATCATTACGAGTTTGGAGAAGTCGGCCGGTCGCTCTATAATTTCATCTGGGATGACTTCTGCGACTGGTATATCGAAATGGCCAAGCTGCCGCTGAGCGGAGAGGACGAAGAGGCGAAGCATACGACCCGTTCTGTTCTCGCGTATGTGCTGGACCAGACGATGCGTCTGCTGCACCCGTTTATGCCGTTCCTGACAGAAGAAGTATGGCAGCACCTTCCGCATGAAGGAGATTCGATAACCGTTGCTTCGTGGCCGGTGGAAAATGAATTTTCCAACCGTCAGGCAGTGAAGGACATGCAGCTGCTTCAGGAAATTATCCGTTCGGTACGAAACACGCGCTCCGAGCTGAACGTGCCGATGTCCCGGGGCATTACGCTGTATGTAAAAGCGGACAATGAGGAAGTACTCGGTCAGCTGGAGCGCGGCAAAGCGTATATCGAAAAATTCTGCAACCCGACAGAACTGACCGTCGGCACCGACTTCCAGGCGCCGGAAAAATCGATGAGTTCCGTCCTTTCCGGTGTGGAGCTTTACATGCCGCTTGCAGGACTTCTGGATCTCGATGCGGAGATCGACCGCCTCGGCAAAGAAGTGAAACGTCTCGACGGGGAAGTAGCACGCCTTCAGAAAAAACTTTCGAACGAAGGCTTTATCGCCAAAGCACCGGAAAAAGTCGTCGAAGAAGAACGCATGAAAGAAAAAGATTACATGGAGCAGCGTGAGAAAGTACAGGCACGCCTCGAAGAACTGAAACATTAAGGAGATAGTATTATGCCGGAAATTGCTTATTACCAGGACCGGTTCGTCGAAATCGATGAGCCGGTAATCCCTATTCAGGAGCGGGGCCATCAGTTCGGCGATGGTATTTATGAAGTGATCCGCGTCTATGAAGGCCGTCCTTTCACGATGGCGGAGCATATGGAGCGTCTCGAAAAAAGCGCAGCGGCTATCCGGATGGAGCTGCCTTATTCCCCGGAAGAAATCGAGCGTCTTTCACTGGAAGCACTGAACCGCTCCGGAATCACAGAGGCGGAAATTTATCTGCAGGTAACCCGCGGTATTTATAAACGCCAGCACCAGTTCCCGGTGCCGGGGGCTTCCGCTCTCTCGATCGTCGTAAAAAATGCCCGTGTTGTACCGGAGGAAAAGCGTGAAAGCGGAGTGCCGGTCATTACTACGGACGATGTCCGCTGGAAGCTCTGCCACATTAAATCGCTCAACCTGCTGCCGAATGTCATGGCCAAGCAGGAAGCGTTGGAAGCCGGAGCCCATGAAGCGTTGTTTGTGGATGATGGTATCGTTAAAGAAGGATCAAGCAGCAACGTCTTTTTAGTGAAAGACGGCACGGTGAAAACGTACCCGGCGACAAACAGCATCCTACATGGAATTACGCGCAGGATAGCGATCGACTGCGCCCGGGAAAATGATATTCCCCTCAAGGAGGAAGCATTTTCACTCGATGAACTGCTGGAAGCGGATGAAGCGTTTATTACCTCTACAACGATGGAGATTCTAAGTATCAGCAGCATCGACGGCCGGAACCTGCCGGATGAGCGCCCGGTCACAGAGAAGCTGTTCCAGGCGTTCCAGCATAAAAAGAAATAAAGACAGTTCATGAAAATGACTGAAAGGGTCCAGGGCGGGATATTTCCGTCCTGGACTTTTTTGTTCAGTGCCGGTTATTGAGCCGTCCAGTCTCTGACATAATCTAATTTGATCTCAGGAAAAAGCAGACAGCACGGCCGGCTTTCGCCGCTGTAACTGAAGATGGATCCCGGCCTTCCGGAGAGACAGTATTTATTGAATAGAATTCTACAGCCGGTGCCGGGAGGAAAACCAAAACATCCCTTATTTCTGGTAAAATTAGTGTTCAGGAAGAAAAGGTTCTGAATATGAATGATAGAGGAGAGTGTCCATGAAAGCTTATTACAGTTTGTTTGCCATCATTGTCATTATGCATTTTGTCACCCTCGTTAACATTACGATTTTTAACAGCGAATGGGATGGATTCGCTCTTGCTGCCTCGACACTCCTGTTTTTAGCTGGAGTTATTTTGTTCAGCATGGAACGGCGGAAACAGAAAAAACTTACATAACGGGCGGAAAGAAGCAGGTAGAAAACGAGAAGAGAGCGAATCTATATAAAATCGGAAAGACGGGAATCCTGTATAAAAAAGAACGGAGGGCAGAAACATGGCGTCGAAAGCTGTACAAAAGATCGTAAAAGAAATGAGCAGGGAAGAGCTGGAATATTTCATACTTAATCTGGCAGAGGAAGACAAGAAAATAGGGCAGAGACTCCGGCTGCAGTCGGCTGGACCGGATGAACTGAAGGCTGCAAAAAGTCTTATCCGCGCGTCGATGAGGCAGGCAGCCGATCAGATAGGATTTATCCCGGCTTACAAGAGCGGTAAAGCTTTGACCGGGGCCGGCGAAGTTCTCGCTCAGGTCGACAGGCACCTCGAAAAAGGAGAGGGACTGCATGCGGCCAGACTGGCAGTTCTTGTGATAGGAGAAGTGGTGGACAGCCTGCAGTTTATGGACGATTCGACCGGTCAGGCAGGCGAAATCCTTTTTTACAGCATGGATACCGTATTGGAAGTAGCGAAAAAAACAGACGGGGAAGAAGCGGAAAAGCTGTTTCACGAATTGTTAAAGGAAGCAGAACATCCCCGCTACCAGGGGTGGAGCGACCCGCTGTATACTTTCTGGGAGGCGGCCGCGGTAACTACGCGCCGTAAGCCCCAGCTGCGCCCGGTGCTGGAGGACTATCTGCACAGAGCAAGGCTGACACTGGCAGAAAATCGGACGCAGGATTTTAATGTAAAGAAGCTGCTGGAAACAGAAAGTCTTTTGATTGAGCTGCATGACGGAAAAGAAACGGCCCTTGCTTTTAAAATGAAATACTTGGAGGATAACGCCGATTTTCTCTACGAAGTAGTGGAGGAAATGATCGAACAGAAGGAATGGAAAAAAGCAATGGAGCTTGTGGAGAATTCCACGAAAAAAACATCTTATCCGGGTGTGATCCATCAGCTGGAAAAATATAAGGCACGAATTTACCGGGGGCTCGGCGAAACGGAAAAAGAAAAAAAGCTGCTGATCGAACTGCTTAAAGAAGATAGGATGTTTTATGACGAAACATTCCACACCCGGCTGAAAGAGCTGTATGATCCGGAATCCTGGCCAAAAGCAAGAGACTCTCTGCTGGATGAAGTCCGGATGTGCGGTGCCGTATATCTTACTATATGCGAAGAAGAGCAGCTCCTGGACAGGCTGCTTGCCTGCTGTTTCAAGGAGCGTCAGCTGATTGAAATATATTATCCGCTTCTGGAAAAGGAATTTCCGGGAAAAGCAAAGCAGGCGTATAAGGAATATATTATGGATATAGCAGTACATGCCACGAACCGGAAAAAATATAAAAAGGTCGGATACAAGCTGAGGGATTTGGCAGAAGCCGGCGGACGGGAAGAGAGTCTGGAGCTTATCCATGTGCTCAAAGAACATTATCCGAAAAGAACTGCCATGCTTGACGAGCTGGATAAAGCAGCGGAAAAGATATAGAAAAACTCCAGGAATTTAAAGTAATTTTTTTCCTGACGGACAGCCGGGGATATTGTATAATGGGATACGAGGGGGTTCGTTTTTAAGAACTTTTGAAAGGTGTTTTTTCGTCCTTAAAGAACAGATGAACAGCCGCGGATTAACCATGGAACCGGAATGGAGGAGAAAAGTATGTATGAACTGACAGAACGCTTTCCCCATGATATTTTCTATGAAGAAGCTGCCCCTTTTTTATCCCTGTACCAGCCAACGGAGCGTGCGGGCAGGGAAAAGCAGCAGAACGAAGTTGTTTTCCGCCACATGCTGAAGGACCTGGAGCAGACGATTAAAGAAAAATACCCGGATAAAGACCCAGGTAATTTATTAAAACCGTTTCACGAACTTGCCGGCGACCGGGATTTCTGGAGGAAAGTACCGGAAGGAATTGCTGTTTTTGCTGCAGGCGGTCAGTGCGTTGTTTACCGGCTGGCACGGCCGGTGAAGCAGGCAGCAGCAGTCTCGGACCGGCCGTTTATCAGTCCGCTCATCCGTGTATTTCAATCTGCAGATGATTACCAGCTGCTCGGACTCGATAAAAATTCCTTCTGCCTTTTTGAAGGCAACCGTTACGGATTAAAAAAAGTGGAACTTCCAAATGATATTCCGAAAACTAAAGAAGAAGTCATAGGCGACCAAAAAACAGAATCCCACCTTGCCCACGGATCAGTCGGCGGTGGAAGTACTGCCTATTTCGGACAGGGCGGCAGAAAAGATGAAGTGGATAAAGATACGGAAAAGTTTTTCCGCTATGTGGACCGGTTCGTAGCAGAAAATTATTCAAAAAAAACACAGCTGCCTCTTATTCTTGCAGCAGTGAAGGAGCATCACGGCCACTTTCACAAATTAAGCGGCAACCCTCATCTAATGGAAAACGGAGTGAAGAGCGCGTACAGTGCCCTTGAACCTGAAGAACTGACGAAGCGCGCGTGGGAAATCGTCGAACCGGTGTATCTTGAAAAAACGAAAAAAGTCGTAGATACATTTGAAACGGCCCGTGCAAAAGAAAAAGGCTCCCAGCATCTGGAGGAAATCGCCTCTGCCCTCATTGAAAACCGCCTGGCCCATTTGATTATTGAAGATGGGAAAGTAGTACCCGGGGAAGTTGATGAAAATACGGGAGAAGTAAATGGCGGCCGGGCAGAAGACCGTCAGGCTGGAGACATCCTGGGTGATCTGACGGAAATAGCTTTTAAACGTAACGTCCCGCTTGTCGTACTTCCGGAAGAAAGAATGCCGGTCGACACCGGTGCAGCCGGCGTCTTCCGGGGATAGGGTATACGGCAGGAGAATTATTAATATGAATAAAGAAGGTTCAGGACCGGATGTCCTGAACCTTCTTTTGTATGAAACTGGTGCTGGAGAAAGGTATCAGGAGGATGGAGAGAATTCCTCATCTTATAACAATTATGCGTTTAACTTAAATGAAAATCTGCACGAGTGCATAGGCACCGAGCAGAATGCCAAGTCCTGCCGCGCCGTATAAGTAAAGCTTCTTCTCCGGAGCATATCCGTCTTCTGCGTGGCGGTAAGGAACAATCAGGCCGATCACCCAGAATGCGGCCGTAGCGAAAGCGAGCAGGAGAAGGAAAATCAGTTCCATGAGCGATCACCTGCCTTGCCTATTCTTTACCTTATCACCGGCCCGGTCAAACGCCCGACAGCGGCTACGCCTCCAGCCCTATTAGAAAATACGGCGGCGGCTCATTACGCAGAAACACGGTACGACGTAGAATAAAGATATAGAAAAGCGAAGGAGGAAACGAAATGAAATTTCTATTATTTCTCGGTATCATCATCGCGGTTATCATTGTACTTGCGAACCTCGGACCAATGATTTTGTTTGCAGTCGGCGCGTGGCTGCTGTATGTGATTTACAGACAGTTTGCCAAAGCAGAATCGACCGCCGCAAAAGTGGGCTGGGTACTTGCCGGCCTGATTGTCCTCAGTATGACGATCTCGAACGTCACAGCTATTATCGGTGTGCTTGCCCTGTACTTTTTGTACGTACTGTACCGCAGCTGGCAGGATGACCAGACGAAAGGAGCAGAATTATTATGAACAGCGTATGGGAACGAATGAAAGAAACGATGAAGCAGGACTGGGAGAAACTGACCGGAGACAATTCCGTATCGAAAGCCGTGGCGGATACGTTCACAGCTAAAAAAAGCAGAACCGAGAAACTGGAGAAAAAACTTCACGGCCAGAAGCAGCTGATCCGCACACTTGAAAAAGAAAAAGATGAGGTGGATGTCACGCTTGCCTCCCGCCGCCGGCAGCTTCATCTTGCCCGGGAAGAAGGGGAGGACGTGCTTGCCGGCTACGCAGAAAAAGAAATTGCAGCGTATGAAATGCGCGGTGAACGGCTCGCGAAAATGATTAAGGACGCGGAAGAACAGCAGCGGGAACTGGAGGATTCCTTTCAGGAACTGAAGCACGACCTCCGCGACATGGAACTCGACCAGCTGGAAGCAGAACGACGGGAGGAAGCAGCTGCTCTCCGGAGAGAAATGAGTGCGATGAAAGCCCGGCCGGAAGAAAAACCTTCAGAACAGGTACCGGAAGAAAAGGGAGATATGAACGACATGGAACGCCAGCTGATTCTGCTTGAGAAACGTCATGCACCGAAAAAAGATCCAGCCGATTTTCTTGAAAAATAGGCTGCCTTGAAAACCGTTCGTTTATGAGGTGTAAATAGCGCTTCACTCTCAGCGGGGCTTACCCGAGGGCTTGGTCTCGACTAATTTTGACGGAAGAACCGTCCGCCAAAATGGATTGTCGAACGGCGCTGATCCTCCGGGTGTCCCCGCCTTCGTTACACATCGTAAATGGTTTTGGGGCAATTTTTCAGCTGCATCCATGTCTCTGTTAAAGCCTTCGCTGCTTCTGGCAAAAAAATTTCGTTTTCAATCGGCCTGCCGCGCAGGAGATCTCCAGCTTACGCCCTGCGATATCTCCCCACCTCCTTCTTCCACGAGCCGGTTTCTGCTTTTCATGAGCACTGTTCTTCATACCATAAAACCGGTGTCAGGGCAGAAACGCCTGCGGAAGCGTGCAGATCCTCCCGGACGCAGGGACAGTCGCATGTTTTTTACACGGCAGTTGTAAAGAGCTGCAGCCGGCTTTCAAAAATAACGTAGAGCTTCAACAGAGACACTCATGCAAAATTGTTGCACCAGGGTAGATGAAACCCGCCTTCTCTATCGTTCGTTTTACATCTTCTGCTTTGTTTCGAAAGATGATCGAACGTGGTCGTTTTACCGGAAGCTGCAGCGGACATTCATTTTTTTCAAGGCAGCGAATACAAAAAGACACGGCCGCCAGAGAGCGATTCTTCGGCGGCATCTCTTACATAAAATAAGGAAAGTGCACGTTCTTTCCACAGGAAAGAAATGGTACACTGAAAAAAACGAGCGGGAAGGGGGAGGGTGAAATGATGCGGAATATATCAACGAAGCGGCTGAACACCGTCATCTTTCTTACTTTCCTCTTTTTTGTACTGGAACTGCTCGGCCGCGGCGGGGAAATGCTTCCCGGTATTGTCATTCTCGGCCTCATGGCCTATATCGGCTGGAAACAGTACGATACAACATTCGGTAAAATTATCTGCTGGATTGGGATCGTCGGCTTGCTTGCCCAGACGCTGAGCCTGTTTGCTTTCCAGTTTTTTGTTGTGGCAGTGCTTGTACTCCTTTTTCTTGAGTACCGGAAGCAGGATAAAGAGGAGGAGTGGATCCGTCCGGATGACCGGATGGCAGAAGAAAGCAGTCTCCAGAAAAAAGACACGCTTTTTAAACACCGGTTCGCCGGCCGGCAGGTCACACCCCAGGGACCGTACCAGTGGCGTGATATTCACGTCCAGTCAGGCTTCGGAAGCAAGACAATCGATTTAAGCAATACGGTCATTCACGATACAGCGGTTGTTTCGATACGACATCTTTTCGGGAAAATTACCGTTCTCGTCCCATACGATCTGGAAGTGCAGTTTCATCACAGTACGTTTTACGGCACGGCGTCGATCTTCGAGGAAAAAGAAAAATTAATGAATGAAACGATCAGTTACGAAACAGAAGGCTACGAAGCAGCGAAAGCACGCGTCAAAATTATCATTTCCATGCTTTCCGGGGACGTGGAGGTGAAGCGCGTATGACAGTACCAGGCAGAACCGCACTGTATGTCAGTCTTCTGACAGCCTCCGGAGCAGCTGCTGCACTCGTCCTCTTTCCGCCGGTATGGCGTGCTGTGCTGCTGGAGGAAAGCTTCTTCGGAGTGCCGTACGTACTGCTGACCGCAGGAATTTTAATTTCCGTCATCCTGCTCTCCGGTCTTCTTATTCATTCCCAGTGGAAGCACTACCGCACCTTTTTGGACGAAAAAACAGAGCAGGCACTGCAGATGCAGCTGGAGCCTCCTTCCGATAAAGACGAGGAACATTTAAGAAAACTGTACGAACTGCAGGAAAAAACAATCCGGCAGACACAGCGGCTCCGGCAGATTACGACCGAAAAAGCAGCGGAACGGGAAAAAAGTCTTCACGAAGTCGTGCTTCAGGAACGGACGAGACTGGCGCGGGAGCTGCACGACTCTGTCAGTCAGCAGCTGTTTGCAGCATCCATGCTTACAGCAGCGATTAACGAAACGGAAACGGACAACCGGGCGAGGGAACAATTTCAGCTCGTGGAAAAAATGATTAACCAGTCCCAGCTGGAAATGCGGGCACTTCTGCTGCACCTTAGGCCGGCGGCACTAAAAGGAAAGTCGCTTAAAGAAGGAATGGAGGAGCTGCTCGGCGAATTACAGCAGAAAGTACCGGTAAACGTCGAAAGCAGACTTGAGGAGGTGGAGCTCGATAAAGGAGTGGAGGATCATCTTTTCCGTATATTGCAGGAAGCTGTATCCAACAGTCTCCGCCACGCCGAAGCAGAAGAAATGAAAGTGGTGCTTCTCAGCCGGGACGGCAAAGTGATTCTGCAGGTGTCGGATAACGGCAGAGGTTTTATCGTAGAAGAAGAAGCCCACGGATCCTATGGCATGACAACGATGAAAGAACGGGCGGAGGAAGTCGGCGGGACGTTTAAAATCGTGAGCGTCCCCGGTGAAGGAACACGGGTGGAAGTGCAGATTCCTGTGTAGCAGAGAGGGGGAAGACAGAAATGATCCGGGTAATTTTTGCAGACGATCATGAAATGGTCCGGATTGGAGTGGGGGCGTATTTAAAAGCCCAGCCGGACATCGACGTTGTAGCAGAGGCGGAAAACGGGGAAGAGGCAGTGCGCCTGGACAGGGAGCACGAACCGGACGTAGTGCTTATGGATCTTGTAATGGAGCCGATGGACGGCATCGAAGCGACGCGCCGGATCATGGAAGCCCGGCCGGAAGCGCGGGTACTCATTATGACAAGCTTTCTCGACGACGAAAAAGTGTACCCGGCGCTCGAAGCCGGGGCGTTCAGCTATATGCTCAAAACGTCCAGGGCGGCGGATATTGCCCAGGCGGTGAGGGATACATACGCCGGCAAAACGGTTCTTGAGCCTGCCGTCGCAGAAAAAGTCATGCACCGCATGCGCCGCCCGAAAGAAGCGCCGGCACATGATTCCCTGACTGCAAGGGAGCTGGAAGTCCTCCGTCTCATGGCAGAAGGGAAAGCAAATCAGGAAATTGCCGACGAGCTTTTTATTGCTTTAAAAACAGTGAAAGTGCACGTAAGCAGCATTTTAATGAAACTGGACGTACACGACCGGACCCAGGCCGTGATCTACGCGCTGAAGCAGAAATTGTTTTAAGCCATCTGTTCCGCCACGTAACCGATAAATACATCCGCAATATCAATGGAGCTGTTCATATACAGACTGCGGCATCCGACGGCATCCTCTATTTCATTGAAAAGGAGGGTGCCGTCTTCGTGTATCAAAAAGTCGATCCCGGCAAAGTCGAGGGAGAGGGAGGAAGTGATCTTTTCCACCACGTCCCGTTCCGTATCCGTCAGGTCATACAGGGAGGCGGTGCCTCCGATGGAAATATTCGCTTTGAAATTTGTTTCCGACTCCCGGAGGACGCTGCCGACGATCCGTCCGCCGACAATGTACACCCGCAGGTCTTTGCCGCGCTGACCGCCGACCGGCTGCATGAGCAGTTCTTCTTTCAGGGCGGGACCGATCTGCTGCGGGCGGGAGATCCACTCCACACCGGTGCCGCCGCGTCCTCTCGGGTCTTTTAAAATAAACGGGTAAACCGGCACGATATCCTGGAGATTATTGCGGTGAACAGCTGTGCTCGTCAGCATCGGGACGCCGATACTGCTCATAAGCGCATGACTCAGACGCTTATCGTTGGCTGTACGGCTGACGCACGACGGGTTGAACACCCGGAGGCCGTGCATTTCAGCCGCTTCATTCAGCCACGGTGTAGAGGAGCGGACGATAAGGAAATCCGGTTTCGTTCTTCCGGTGAACATCGGGCCGTCTCCTGAAAGGTTGACAGCGAGCGTTTCGTACGTCACTACATCAAGCTGCATACCACGGCGGAAGCCGGCTTCCTGAAGCCAGGAAATAAAGGTTTTGTTTCTTTTTCTGTCTTCTTCTTTATAAATCAGCCACCCTTTCATACCCTGCCTCCTTCGCTGATCATATGCCTGATCATAGTGTCTTCCACGTGTACGCCGGTGCATTCAATAATGCTGCGGACGTGGGGGTTGGAATTAATTTCACAGACGATCGGTGATCCTTCATTCAAAAACAAATCGACTCCGGCAAAGTCGGCTCCGACAGCCCGCGCGGCGTGAAGGGCTGCTTCCTTCTGCTCCCGGGTCGGTTCGTAGGGCACGGTTCTGCCTCCGGCGGTCACGTTGGCACGGAAATCATGCTCCGACGTCCGCTTCATCGACGCCGCCACTTTGCCTCCGATCACATTCAGACGCACGTCCCGGCCGAAACTTTCCATTACGGCTTCCTGGTACAGGTGGGGGACCCCTTGAAGGCGCGCGGCTGTATCGTAAAGCGCCTCTTTTGTTTCCACCCAGTATACCTGCTCGCCGAAAGACCCGAAAGCTTCTTTAACTACCATCGGAAGGCCGAGTGCTTTTTCCACCCGGTCAATGTAGCTGATATCTTTTCTGCCGACATTCGGGTATGCCATCGGCGCAAGAATCGTTGCCGGCTGCCTGACACCGGAAGCGGCAAAAGCACGGTGCATGAGCCGTTTATCATCGCATACAGCGACCGCTTCTGCCTTGTTGAACAGGCGGAACCCGTTTTCTTCAAGCGTGTCGGCGAGTGGAATATCCTTATCGGCAAAATGAATGAAATCCGGCGCGGGAAGATGGTCCGGCAGAACAAGCGGGGAATCCATCCCCACGGCTGCAAGCAGCTGATCATTGGCCACAGGATGCATTTCCACCCCGTGCCGTGCCGCCGCTTTGGTCATCAGCTGCTGGTAATCCTTAAATTTTTCAGTGTAGAGCCCGCCGTTGTAAACGAGCCAGGAAACGTGACTGGTCATGTAAAGACTCCCTTATGTATAATATACAGATACTATGATTTTTTCATTCTTCGTCCAGAAAATCAATCCAGCAAAGGGAGGGCTTTTAAATGGGGGCATCGGATAAGGCGTTTGAGAAAAGAGAAGGGGCCGGGATTATGTATTCGCTCGACCGCATGGAAGCGCTGATGGAGGAACTCGGACAGCCGCAGAACCGCTGTCCGGTCATTCACGTCGCCGGAACGAACGGCAAAGGCACAGTCGTCACATTTATCGACCGGCTTATCCATGAAGAAGGCAGAAAAACAGCGGCGTTTATGACTCCGTCCCCGGGGGAGCGTCATGAACAGCTGACGAGCGGAGGCAGACCGGTTTCTTCCGGCTTGTTCGAGGAGGCCGTAAACCTTGTGCTTCCGGCAGTGGAAAAAGTGGAGGAGACACGCGGGGAAACAATCAGCTCGTTTGAACTGCTTACAGCAGTTGTTTTTACAGCGGCTGCAGAACTTATTAAGCCGGACGTCCTGATTATAGAGGCCGGAATGGGCGGGCGGCTCGATGCAACAAACGTTGTCCGGAAGCCGGAAGCGACGATTATAACTTCTGTCGGAACGGATCATGCCGAATTTCTCGGACATACACGGGAAGCTGTCGCCCGGGAAAAAGCGGGTATTATGCGCCCCGAAGTTCCATGCATCTCTGCGTGTGATGAAGAAGCGGACGAATGGCTCCGGCAGGAAGCGGAACGGATAGGAGCGGTATGGACCCCCCTTCCCGACGACTGGACATTTACAGAGCCTGATCTTTTTACGTGCCGGGAGGAAACAGCCTGGCTTCCTATCCCTGGGAAGCATCAGGCGCGTAATGCCCGGGCAGCGCTTGCCGCTTCCGAAATTTTCGTAAAGCCGAAACTTTCCTCCCTGGAAAAAGCAGAGCAGCCCGGACGGTGGGAAGCTTTCGGCCCGGGAATTATTCTCGATACAGCCCATAATAAAGAAGCAGTGGAAGCTCTGTGTGACACGGCTGCCAGATATCCACGCGTATCGTTTCTTACCGCTGTCATGAGGGATAAACCGGTTCACCAAATGGTGGAAACGATGCAGCAGCTTGGGGAAGTAACCGCCGCCGCCATGCCGGATGAGCGGGGCATGACGCAGGAAGAATGGGAAAAAGAATTCCCCGGACTGCCCTTTACTGGAGACCCGCACGCCTGGATCCGGGAAAAACAGCGGAAGCTGAAATACCAGGAGCTCCTCATCGTCACCGGATCGCATGCGTTTATCCGTTTTATCAAGAACCCGCAATAATGCTTTTCTTCCGATGAGCCCTGAGCTAAAATGAAAGCTGTGATGAAGTTTATTGTTGTTGTTCAGGAAAAGACTCCCTTCTGCTGGAAGGCTTCCCCGTGGAAGGGAATCCTCTTTTCCATTTTTATTTTCAGGATAGTCTTATAAAAAACTGTGAAACGGGCGCATCCGCTTCACCTTACATAATAAAAAACGAAAGGCGGTGATAAGTTGATCTATATGCTTATTACAGGAGCGTTTCTGCTCCTGCTCGTCATTATGCTGCTCGTACCATCTGTATTTAATTATAAATTGACGATCCTTCTCGTGACGCTTTCCTACGTGTATGCACTTATCGGTGTTTTTTCCTTTACGTATCTTCACTGGGCGGCTGCCGTTCTTTCCCTGCTCGCCCTGGCGCTCGTGACGGCCTGGATTACCGCAGGGAGGCTGCCGGAAGGAGAAGATGCAGAGCAGATACTCAAAGGAACCGAGTCGGAAGGATAGGAGGAGACAGGTTTGACAAAAAATCAATGGTTTGGAGCGTCATTTCTCGTCATTGGCGGCAGTATGGCGTTTATGCTCGTTTTTGCGTACACAGGCCTGCTGATGTATCAAATTTCTTTCCAGCAGGATCAGTTTGCGGAAGGAACACACATCGCCGGCGTGGATGTGTCGGATAAAAACCGGGTGGAGGCCGTCAATGCGCTGAACGAAAGCGTGGAAAACTGGGAACAGGAAACAGCACATAAACTGATATGGTCAGATGAAATGGTGGAGCTGCCGGCAGAAGCGGTGCAGATTCTCGTGGAACCGACGGTGGATCAGACGCTCGGAAATCCGGAACTGACAGAAGCAGATCTGCTTGTTTCGGTTGATGATACAGAGCTGCGGGATGCCGTCCAGCAGTTTTCTTTCCAGGACGAAACGGTCGATTTTGACGAACTGGCATCTGATATCGAAGAAAAAGCCGGTAAACTGCCGGAGGATGGAATTGAGAAAGAAATAACTCCGTACTTAACGTCCGGGGCGGGAAGAACTTTCTTTGGATAATTGTTCCATTATGCTTCCAGACGTGTATAATAGGAAATAAATGTAATTCATTTTATCAGCAAAGCCAGCAGAAAAAACGCCGTGAGGGGCAGTCTGGAGCCGGAAGTGTGGACGTGATCCTGTATATTTACTTTTTTACAGCCGGGCTTGTCCTCGGCTCTTTTTATAACGTGGCCGGAATGCGTCTTCCTGCGGGTAAGTCCGTCCTTGTTCCCCGCTCCCACTGCCCGCGGTGTGGTCACGTACTCGGCGCCGGGGAATTGATCCCGGTGCTTTCCTATGTTTTACTCAAGGGAAAGTGCTCTTGCTGCAGGAACGGGATTTCTCCGGTGTATCCACTGTTTGAATTAATGACCGGGCTGCTGTTTGCGGTCAGCTGGCACTTTTTTGGGTGGACGTGGGAGCTTTTGGCAGCGCTGTTGTTTATGTCGCTTTTACATATCATTACTGTAAGTGATCTCGAAGCGAAAATTATTCCGGACCGGGTGCTCCTGCTCTTTTTTATTCCGCTTTTCTTTCTCCGTCTTACCGAAGCTCCTCTCGCTCCCTGGTGGGATGCCCTCCTTGGAGGTGCTGGCGGATTCCTGCTTTTATTCGGCGCAGCTGTTCTTTCGAAAGGAGGCGTCGGAGGAGGAGATATAAAACTTTACGGGGTAGTCGGTGTGGTGCTCGGACTTCAGGGAATGTTTTTATCTCTGTTCCTTGCTGCAGCGGCAGGGCTTCTTACAGCTGTTCCCTGGATTTTGTATAAAGGACTTGGAAAGCGCACAGAAATTCCATTCGGCCCGTTTATTGCAGCCGGAGCGGCAGTAGTGTATTTTGCAGGTCCGGTCCTCGTGGATCTTTACACCGGTATGGTCGAAGCGGTTATCGGCTTCGTCCTTGCCTGAGACAGCTTATAGCGTTTTTGCGAAGTGGCGGGAGAAAAAACAATGCAAAATAGGAACGTACTTTCGTATTTTTCTTCCCTGAACATAATTTATGTGGTATGATTTTCCATACCACTTCTTTTTATATTTTCCTGCACGAATGCAGAAGAAAAGGAGATGGAAGCATGAAATCACTCATACTTGCCTCGCAGTCCCCGCGCCGTCGTGAACTGCTGGAACAGGTCGGACTCCGGTTTACTGTTCATCCAAGCACTATTGAAGAACAGGTGGAGGAAGAAATGACCCCGGAAGCGCTCGTCCAGGAGCTGGCACGGCAGAAAGCAGCCGATGTCTATTCGCACTATCCGGAGGACATCGTCCTTGGAGCCGACACGCTCGTCGCCGTGGACGGGGAAGTGCTCGGGAAACCGCGCAGTGAAGAGGAGGCAGCGGAGATGCTTCATAAGCTGTCCGGAAAAACCCATCAGGTTCACACCGGCACGGCCATCATTTCCGAACAAGGTGAAACAGTTTTTGCCGAAACGGTACATGTGACGTTTTATCCGCTCACAGAAAGCGAAATTGATACATACATACAATCGAAGGAGCCCGAAGATAAGGCGGGTGCCTACGGGATACAGGGTCTTGGTGCTGTCCTCGTGGAACGGATCGAAGGAGATTATTTTTCGATCGTGGGACTGCCGGTGGCAAGAGTGGTTCGTGTATTAAAAAAGCACGGATCCGGCTGATAAAAGCAGCCGGGCCGCAAGGAGGCCTGCATGTCAAAAGCAATGATGATAAGGGATGTGCCAAAAAGTGAACGCCCGCGGGAACGACTGCTGAGAGCTGGGGCCTCTGTCCTGTCGAATCAGGAGCTTATTGCCCTGATGCTCGGCTCCGGGACGAAGTCCGAATCGGTACTGGAGCTTTCCGGGCGGGTCATCCGGCATTTTGACGGGCTCCGGCTTCTGAAAGAGGCCACCGCTGTCGAACTGATGGAAATACGGGGCATCGGCGAAGCGAAAGCTGTCCAGCTCTGCGCAGCGCTGGAAATCGGCCGCAGAATCAAACAGTTTCCCGTGGAGGAAACGCACATCGTGCGCTCCCCGCAGGATGTGGCTGATTATATGATGGAAGAAATGCGCCACTTGAAACAGGAACATTTCATCGCGCTTTACCTGAATACGAAAAATGCGGTGCTGCACAAAAAAACGCTGTTTATCGGAAGTCTGAATGCAAGCATCGTCCACCCGCGTGAGCTATACAAAGAAGCGCTACGCTATTCGGCCGCTTCTTTTATATGCCTGCATAATCATCCAAGCGGAAACCCGGAGCCGAGCCAGGAAGATATTGATGTGACAAAACGGCTTACGGAAACCGGGAAAATGCTGGGTATTGAAATGCTCGATCACGTTATTATCGGGGACCGTCGTTTCTGTTCGATGAAAGAAAAAGGATTTGTATGAAATCAGCATTGCCGTGCCCCTGGCTGTGAGGATGCAACAAAAGACACCGGCAGGTTAATCCCGCCGGTGTCTTTTCAGCTTGTGGAGGAGAGCATCCTGCTGGAATAATTATTCTGTTTCCCGCCTTTCTGCCCCGCCGTTCCTGGCTATGGCAAATGTACATCGGGGAAGCGGTATGTTAGGATAATTAGAGCATTTTACGTTGTTCTTGGAAAAACGCTACTCAATAGGAAAAACATTGCGTATAATGAATAGTACCGGTTAAAAAAAGAGCAGTTAATGCAAGGTTGAAGGGAGATACATAGATGTTTGCAGGGTTTTCGAAGAATGTAGGTATTGACCTCGGAACGGCCAATACACTTGTATATGTAAAAGGCCGGGGAGTGATTCTCCGGGAGCCTTCAGTAGTGGCAGTACATCGGGACAGTGGAGAAGTGGAAGCAGTCGGGAGCCGCGCAAGAGATATGATCGGAAGAGCTCCTTCCAATATTTCCGTTATCCGTCCGATGAAAGACGGTGTGATCGCCGATTTTGATACGACAGCGGCGATGATGAATCATTTTATCCGCCAGTCACTCCGCAAACGGTCCATCTTTACCGGCAGACCGAACGTTATGGTCTGTATTCCTTCCGGGATCACCCCGGTGGAAAAACGGGCGGTGGAAGACGCGACGAAGCAGGCAGGAGCAAAAGAAGCTTATACGATTGAAGAACCATTTGCTGCAGCGATCGGTTCCGGTCTGCCTGTCTGGGAAGCAACAGGAAGTATGATCGTCGATATCGGCGGAGGCACGACGGAAGTGGCGATCGTTTCACTCGGCGGTATCGTGACAAGCCGCTCTCTCCGGACTGCGGGGGATGAAATGGATGAAGCGATCATCAGCTACATAAAAAAGAAATACAACCTTCTCATCGGAGAGCGGACCGCAGAAGAAATGAAATGGACGATCGGCACCGCCGGAGAAGGAAATGACGAAGAAACGATGGACGTACGCGGACGGGATCTCGTCAGCGGCCTTCCTAAAACGATCCCTGTCTCTTCCGAAGAAATGGTGGAGGCACTCGATGAAACTGTGCGGGCAATTATAGATACAGTCAGAAACACGCTGGAAGAAGCACCGCCGGAACTCGCGTCGGATATTATGGACCGCGGTATCGTTATCACCGGCGGCGGCTCCCTGTTAAGAAACCTCGATCTTGTCATCAGTCGGGAAACGAATATCCCGGTAACTGTTTCCGAGCATCCGCTCGACAGTGTGGTGCACGGAACAGGAGAAGCACTCGCCAACATCCGGATGTTTCAGTCAAAGTCGGGAGTAACTTCCCGGGCGAATCGAAAAAGGTAGGAAGGTGCATGAAATGAATCCATTTTTTTCAAACAGACGGCTGATTGTGCTGCTTGTCTGCCTCATTTTTCTCGTTGGTCTTATCGGTTATTCATTGAGTGAGCAGCGCACCCTTTCCTGGCCGGAACAATTTGTCCAGGATTCTGTGGGAGTCGTTCAGTCGGCCTTTTCACGCCCGGCTTACTGGGTGTCCAGTTCTTTGGATGCTGTGGGGGATATCCGGGATGTTTACCGGGAAAACCAGGTGCTCAAAGCCCAGCTTGAAGAACATGCGTCCGTTCTGGTGGAAAGAAACCAGCTGGAAGAACGAAATGCAGAGCTTGAAGAAGCTCTGGAGCTGGAATCCGATTTATCGGACTATACGAGCCATCACGCGATGGTTATTCAGCGGTCGCCGGACCGGTGGAACGAGCGGATCGGACTGAACGTCGGAGCCCAGGATGGTATCTCCGAAGACATGGCAGTGGTCACCTCCGCCGGTCTAGTCGGTAAAATCCGGGAAGTGTCACAGTTCACCTCGACCGTGCAGCTTCTCAGCGATCAGGATGCCGCCAACCGTATTTCTGCCAGGTCAGACGGAGAAGATACCGCCTTCGGTTTTATGGAAGGAATTGACGAAGAAAGCGGGTATCTCCGTTTTACAAAAATCGATATGGAACTGGAAGTCGAAGAAGGGGACATCGTCTCCACTTCCGGGCTTGGGGGGATTTTTCCTTCAGGAATTACGATCGGGGAAATAGTAAGCGTCCAGTCGGATGAATACGGCTTGAGCCAGACGGCGTTAGTAGAGCCTGCGGCAGCCTCCCACCAGCTGGATTACGTGACAGTACTCGACCGGGAAGCACCGGGCGGGGACGATAATTCGGAGGAAGAGGAGGAGGAGGAATGAGCCGGCTTCTCCTTCCACTGACGATTTTTATTCTGTTTATTATTGAAGGTACCGTTTTCCAGATTTTTTCCGGAAGCAGCCATCAGGACACCTGGTATTTTATTCCTTACTTTATGCTGATGCTCGTTATCCTGACCGGAATATTCCGGGGACGGAGCCACGGATTGTTTTATGGAATTTTTTTCGGGCTGCTGTATGATATCGTGTACGGATCGGTGCTTGGTATTTATACGTTCGGAATGGGGCTCACTGCCTATATATTCTCTATTTCAGCCGCTTCCGTTAAACGGAGTCTGCGGATGCTCACCGTCGTTATTCTCGGGGCAGTAATTGCTCTGGAATATTATTTGTACGGAATGATGTCTCTGCTTGGTATGACCGGCGAGGGCCACGGGGGACTTTTTCTTACCCGTTTTCTTCCAACTTTTATTATTAACGGAATAGTAGCGGCGCTGATTGTAAGTCCTGTCCGGTACTGGTTTTATACGGTGGACGGAAGAGACGATGGACGATAGCTGGAGGTGAAAGGGTATGAAACAGGAACTGAACCGCTATGTGAGCCTGATTGGAACAAAGCGGGGCATGAAGCTTGTGCTGAATGACAGCTGCTCTTTTCAGCAGCTGCTTGACGGTATGGAACAGGTGCTCCGGGATAACGAAGAACTGTTTGCCAGCAGAAAGCCGGCCTCGATTCACGTGATTGTGGATACAAAAAACCGGTTTTTGTCGGAAGATCAGGAAAAACGGCTGAAGGATTTCCTGCTGGACACCTTCCACCTGGAAGTGGATGATATTACGTCGAATCTTATCACGAAAAAGGAAGCGGACGAGCAGTTGCGGGCGGTCCGGATTGTAAAATTAAACCGCGTTCTCCGGATGGGGGATACAGTCGAAATCGACGGGGACGTTCTGCTTCTCGGAGACGTGGATCCCGGGGCCGTCCTCCGGGCATCCGGCAGTATTTACATCCTGGGCAGCCTGATGGGCAGCGCCTATGCCGGAACGGGCGGAAACAGCCGTTCGGTCATCTGTGCCGGGTTTATGGACCCGGAGGAGCTGGACATTGCCGGGGCCGTTAAAACATTTTCCGAAGAGGAAATCGAAGAGACCCCGTGGGGAGGCATGTTTGAAGCAGCTTTTCAAAATACGAATGGCGCTGTCATTGTTGAAAGAGTCGAACAGCTGCCGCTGTTCCGGAAAGATATCGACGAAGGAGTCGATGAAACACCGTGACTTCAGAGCTGCGGTGTTTTTTTGTGCCTTTTTTCCTGCCGGAGCTTACCCGGCATAAGAGAAAATGGCCGGGCTGTGTGCTCTTTTTCGTAAATACTATATAATATGGAAACAGCTGTTTTATTGAATAGAGCTCAATTTTCTGAAATTCAAATAAACTTTTGTCCAGTGGTTTTACTCCAGGGGACCGCAGGAACAACAAATCAGGGAAGCAGGAGGCATACGCATGAAGCGCCGAATTATTGTAGAACAGACACCGGACGGCCGCCGCGGCGCCGTCCTGGAAGAGGGGAAAGTCCAGGAATGGCTCCTCGACGATCCGGAAGCTCCTCTCCGGGAAGGCATGATTGTGAGTGGAAAGGTCGACCGGGTAATGAAAGCGATGGATGCCGCCTTTATTGATGTCGGCACGGGTAAGCACGGATACATTCACAAAAAAGAGCTTCCGGAACATCAGCAGTGGAAGCTTGATCAGGAAGGGACGGAACCTGCCGTCACTTCCATGCTGCAGCAGGGCCAGAACGTACTCGTCCAGGTTAAAAAAGAAGCAGCCGGATCTAAAGGTCCGACACTCACAAGACTTCTCTCGCTTCCGGGAAGCTTTTTGATTTATCTGCCGTACGGAGGCTACACAGCAATTTCCAAAAAGCTGGATGACGATACACGAGCGGAACTGAGAGCATCAGCGAAAAGCTGGCTGACAGGCAAAGAAGGCGTCATTGTGCGGACGAATGCCGCCGGTGTGGAAAGGGAAACACTTGAAGCGGAATTTGACGCTCTGAAAGAAAAGTTTCAGTACATTCAACAAGCCTTTCCTTCCGCTCCCGGGAAAATTTATCTTGACCAGTCCTCCATCAATGCCCGGGTGGAAAGGGATTTTATGCTTGAGGAGGAAACGAGTCTGGAAACAAACGATGCCGGGCTCGCCCGGATGTGGAAAAAGATTGTTCCAGACGAGGAGCGTGTTATCTGGCACCATACGCCGGATTTGTTTGCACAGGAAAACCTCGATAAGGAAATGGAAAAGTCCCTCCGGCCGTTTGTGTGGACAAAAAGCGGGTCATCGCTTTTGATTGAACAGACGGAGGCAATGACGGTAATTGACGTCAACTCCGGCAAATTCACCGGCAGAGGCGGGGGAGAGCTTTCCGGTACGGCGCTTGAAGTAAACAAAAATGCCGCAGCAGAAATTGCCAGGCAGCTCCGTCTCCGTAACATCGGCGGTATTGTCATGATCGATTTCATTGATATGAAAACAGACAGGCAGCGGGAAGAAGTGCTGCACGTGCTGAAGGAGTCGGTCAAAAAGGACCGCACGATTACTAACGTTGCCGGGTTTACATCTCTCGGATGCGTGGAAATGACGAGAAAGCAGTCCCGCCGCACGCTTCAGGAAATGATGACACGGCCCTGCCCTGTCTGCAGCGGCTCCGGACGTGTTATACGGGAAGAAGAGCTGATCCGGGACATGACAAAAACGCTGTCAGCATTAAACGTGGAAGCTGTGCTGGTCGACTGTGCTCCACAGCTGTACCGAAAACTGCCCGTTCTTGCAGAACAAAAACAAGACCTGCCGCACATTTTCATCCGGGAAACGACAGAGACATCTTCCTTTCAGATAGCGCAGACCGGCACCGAAAAAGAGCTGCAGGACAAGGGAAAGCGGATTTTAGAAAACAATTGACCGGTGCAGGAGCCGTATGGTATGATTTCCTGTGTTAGTTATTTGGCTGCGCCCAAATACTGTAACCGCACGGAGCAGGTTTTAAGCGTTTTACGCACCTGCAATGGCGAGTCTGAGTCAAAGAGGAGGTGCGCAACGTGTACGCAATTATTGAAACTGGTGGAAAACAAGTTAAAGTAACAGAAGGTCAGGAAGTTTACGTAGAAAAGCTGGACGTAGAAGCTGGAGATACAGTAACGTTTGACCGTGTTCTGCTTGTCGGCGGAGACGAAACAAAGGTAGGTTCTCCTATCATCGACGGAGCTGTAGTAACTGGTAAAGTCGAAAAGAACGGCCGCGGCAAGAAACTGACGGTATTCAAGTACAAGGCGAAGAAGAACTATCGCCGCAAACAGGGTCATCGTCAGCCTTATACAAAAGTAACGATCGACAAGATCGACGCGTAAGGTTAATCTATGATTCATATCCGTTTTGACCGGAATGATAATGGAGAAATCGCATCGTTTGAAATGAGCGGCCACGCTGAATCAGGTCCTTACGGATTTGATCTCGTCTGTGCGGGTGCTTCTGCCGTGTCTTTCGGCACAGTGAACGCTGTGTATGAATTGACCGGCACGAAGCTGGAACTCGACATGGAAGGTGAAGGCGGCTGGCTCGCTGCCAGGGTTCCCGAGGGGACTGCTGAAGCAGTGTACGATCAAGTACAGCTGCTGCTTGAAGGACTGCTCGTTTCCTTCCTTACGATGGAAGAGCAGTACGGAGAGTTTATTCAAGTAAAATCCACATGATTCAGGAGGTGAAGACTATGTTCTTGAAGCTGGATCTTCAATTTTTCGCACAGAAAAAAGGTGTAGGTAGTACGAAGAACGGCCGTGACTCCATTTCCAAGCGTCTTGGAGCCAAGCGTTCGGACGGACAAGCTGTAACAGGCGGTTCTATCCTCGTACGTCAGCGTGGGACACGCGTTTACCCGGGTGTTAACGTTGGAATCGGCGGAGACGACACACTATTTGCAAAAGTGGACGGCGTAGTGAAATTCGAGCGCGTCGGACGTGACCGCAAACGTGTAAGCGTATATCCGGAAGCACAGGAAGCATAAGTAAATATCCCGGAGGCCCAGGCCTTCGGGATTTTTTTTTATGTTTCCGGCAGCAGTTGAAATCAAAAACAGAAATGATACACTGGAAACTACTTGAAAATCTTCGGCAGGAGGAGGGCGCTGCATGTATCAAACGAAGACGTATACGGTGGAAAAATTGTGGACCGCTTTTTTATACACTTTTTTTCTTGGGCTCCTTTTTCCTTCTGCTGCCGGGTCCGGCATGTATGAAATCGGATTTCCCGCTTCGTGGGCCTATTACGACGGAGTACGTGTAAATTATAACCTGATCGGTTTTTTCCTGAATCTGGCGCTGATTTACTGGATCGTCACACTTCTCCATAAACCGGTTTTCTCTTTACTCCGGCGCCTGGACAAAAATAAATACGCGTCTTTTAACCATTGACGGTATAAAACAGAAAGGATAACTTCATGAATCGAAAAGTATTTTACCGTTTTGTTCTTCCCTTTATGGTCCTTGTGATCAGTCTCGGACTGCAGTTTTTATTCGGTTCGTCCGTCAATTTTCTCCGTTCCCTGTCGAGTGCTGTGATGGTAGCCGCTTTCGGCTTTTATTTTACGAGAAAGCAGGCGGTGGATAGAGAAAGTGCATAGAAAAACTGTCCACAGGCTTCGGTTGTGGATAACCGTGGGATGTTGGAAACAGTTCAGATTGTCGATAAAGTGTGTTTTGCGTATATAGATAGACGCTGCCCTGCTTTCACCTTCCGGGACGCTTTCCGGGCGGGCCGGGCTCAGCTAATTCCTTTCTGAACGGATCTTCGCCTCGTCCTTAATCGTCCAGGAGTCGTCCCTGCGGCTGCAGCAGGAAAATAGGAAAAGTTTTCTACCATGAAAAATCCCCTTATTGAAGCCATTTTCTTCGATAAATAGATGGTTTTCTTTCCGTAAAGTCGGAGGCGCAGCACAGTCAGACGAAGGCGAGGCCAAACAACTGAAGACCAGTCCGCGGCGGCTAGGTAAGAGAAGGAGCTTCTGCTTACAGGAATGAAGTTTTATGCTGGAAAACGAACATTAAGGCAATTTTTCAAGACGCCTGCGGAAAAAGAAAGCTTTATCAGAGGATTTTATTAAAAGGCTGGTTGAAGAAAATTTAAGCATGATAAATCTTAATACGAGGCCAGACTGCTTTCCAATTTTTATTAGTTATGCGTTCTTCATAAACTGCAGCTCGTTCTATTGTTTCTTTAAAATAAGGTGTAGGCTTTACTTCTAAATTTAACAAGTCAATTACGCCATGGGGAGCAGTAAGAATAACATGATTGTTTTTATCTAATTTCACTCCAAGGGCCGTTGCTGTTTCAGGAAATTTCGAAATAGCATCTTCTGCAGAATAGTAGGGAGGAATGTCGTTTATGAGATGCATTCTCGCTTCATTTTTAACAGACCAGGGGACAGCTGGAAGGATCCTTCTCAATTCTGTTTCTAATTTTTTCTCCACAGTTTTTTCAAGGTTTTTATTATCAAAATAAATAACGTCTATATCTGGTACAGAAGTTTTATACTCGAATCCGTGTAATGAATCCCATATTTTAGCTCGTACAAACCCGGCACAGATCCACCAGTCCGGAAGCTTCATTCTGCTTGCAGCTTCAAGTATTTTCATCATTTCAGTGTCATTTTCAATTATCTTTATTATATCTTCCTCAGACTTAAGCATAAGGTCTCCTCCTCAAATAACTGCTTTTACATTAAAAGCACAATTCAGCTGGATAAATACATAAACAGCAATATGAGAAGCATTTACTCTATTGAATTATATCTGATTTTCTTCCGCGGCGGAACGGAGGAAGCGACTCTGGAACGATCAGCGACGTTCGAAGATCCACCGCTTGTCGACGTAAGGAGACAGCGGTTAGCTGAGAACAAGCCGTCCAGAAAGCGTCTTCCGGGAGTGGAGCCTGCATTCCTTAAAAAATCTGCTTTAATCAATAGGCTCTGTTAAAGTTAATGCTGATTAATGACAAAGAGAAAGGACTCTCATATCAAGAAAGTCCCTTCGTAGTATTTAAATGACGTAATAATTAAGAGTCTCTTTTATTAAGCCCTAATCTGCTTTTTTCTCTTATTTCATGTAAAAATTTAACGAGCAGCAAAGTCAGTAGTAAGCCAACATATACCCACCAAGAAACTAGGAGTGCTGTGCTAGGAGAACCCATCCCTGCACCTTCCATTCTGTACCAATAAAACAACGATTGATTGTTGTTGAGAAATGCTATGAATACAATTAAAAAAATAAGCCACCAATATTTCATTTCTAATCACCAACTTGAAAATTTTGACAACATTAGTGTATCATAGGTTTCTTCTATTAGTAATGAATTTTCTTCAATTGTCACAGCATAATACTGTATTCGAAAGGCTGGTATCCACGAAAGTGACGTCTTACTGCTTTTTATAACCTGCTTTTTCTTCGGCAGGAGGGACAACGAGAAAAGGATTTCCTCCACAAGGAAGCCGAAATGGACAGGAGCGAAGCCAGCCGGCGATTTTAAAAGGAAGGGAAGATGGTCGGTGGTTCCCTTCCTCAGACTTAAGCATAAGGTCTCCTCCTCAAATAACTGCTTTTACATTACAAGCACAATTCAGCTGGATAAATACATAAACAGCAATATGAGAAGCATTTACTCTATTGAATTATATCTAATTTTCTTCCGCGGCGGAACGGAGGAAGCGACTCTGGGACGATCAGCGACGTTCGAAGATCCACCGCTTGTCGACGTAAGGAGACAGCGGTTAGCTGAGAACAAGCCGTCCAGAAAGCGTCTTCCGGGAGTGGAGCCTGCATTCCTTAAAAAATCTGCTTTAATCAAGAAGATGATTTAGTTAACAGGGATTCATTTCCAATATAAGAGCTCTGTGATACGCTGGAAATGTTAAATAATACGGACGAGTGGGAGGAGAGAAAAAATGCTGCAGATTTTAACCGGTATATTAATGATAGGTGGAGCAGCAGCTTTCATGATTAATGATAAACGTAAATTATCCAGACAAAAAAGAAAATCTCCAACCGATAGTAGGACGAAGCCGGATGCAGAGCTTAAACATGCCAAGAAACTGAATGAGTATCAAAAAGGCCAGGGAAGAGCCGGCGGAGGCCCTTTTTAGAATAATATTTTTCAGGAAATAAACCGCAGCAGAATACCGGTTGATCGAAAGCCGGACAGGAAGACTGTCAACTCAGTCCAGGGCGTTTGTGGAGGAGATCCGATGGAAAAATTGAAAACCGCCGCCTGGTTTCTCATCACAGCCGGTGTGATCGTACTTATTATGTACTTTGAAACGATGTGGCCTTATGCTTCAGTCATGATTTTAGCAGGGGCTGCCTTACATACTGCAGTATCGCTGAAAACAAAAAAATCACTTCCGCTTTTATGCCGGGCGGGTTATCACCGCTATAAAATTGCCGGTTATGACGAAGAAATCCGCTCAATGAGAATATATGAATGCACCCGGTGCGGGAAAAAACATAAAGCTTTCTTAGGCGGCGGGGGAGGCTGAAAAAGCCGTATGTTCAATAGAGTGTAAAATTATGTTCAATAGAGTGTAAAATAAAGAAGCTGATAAAAGGAGAAATTAAATGAATAAAAAGTGGTTCTGGCGTATTACTCTGCCGCTCCTGTTTCTGATCATCAGTCTTGGGCAGCAGTATTATTTAGGAGGGTCTGTTGACTTTGGCCGTTCATTTATGAGTGCCGGGGTACTCGCGCTGCTTGTCGTATTTTATCAAAAGACAAAGGAAATGAGTAAAAAGGATCCGGAAGATCGTAAATAGTTTTCTCCTTCAAAGGGTAAACTAAAAGGAAACGTACAGGAAGAGGAGGGACTGCGATGAAACTAACAACAGCAGGTTTCTGGGGGGCGTTTCCGGAAGAAAACAGTGCCACGAGCTGCTACGTCGTGAAGTCAGAAGGAGAGACGTTTCTGCTCGACTGTGGAAGCGGAGCGATGGCTGTGCTCCCACGGATTGCGGACCGTAACGATATCGATCAGATGATAATCAGCCACCGGCATTTCGATCATACGGCAGATATCGGTGCCTTCGTGTACAGCCGGGCAACGGCGATGGGACTGAAGGAGACGGACCGTCCGCTCACTATCCATGCTCCTGCCGGAGAAAAAGCGTTTTTTCAGCAGTTTGAAAAAGAAAATATTTCTGAGCTGAAGCTGTACGAAACAGAAGACCGCTTGTTAATCGGGGGAGTGCGCGTGACTTTCCAGAAAACCACCCATCCTGCTCCGTGCTGGGCGGCCCGCCTCGAAAAAGACGGGAAAACGGTCGTATATACAGCAGATACCGTTTACGATGAAGCTTTGGTTTCTTTCTGTGAAAAGGCGGACCTCCTGATTGCGGAGTGCAGCTTTTATGAAAATCAGGACGCCTCCGCTTTCGGCCATATGAACAGCCGGGAAGCAGCAGAAATGGCTGAAGCAGCTGGGGTGAAGGAGCTGTGGCTTTCCCACCTGCCTCACTTTGGGGAGCATGAGCAGTTAAAAAATGAAGCAGAAAAATATTTTTCAGGAAAAATCCACCTGGCCGCAGAAGGGCTGTCCTGGGAAGGATAAAAAAAGAGCTTTCCGGCCTGTGTCAGACCAGAAAGCTCTTTTCGATTACGACAGCTGCATCGTTGTAATGCACGTGTCGTCCCCCTCAAACGTGGAGATTTCTCCGCCCGTTGTTTTTCCGTCGTGGCCGATCGCTACGTGATACGTGTCGTTGCGCGGCAGCCACAGGTCAAGAAATCCATGGTCCGGAGCTGTCATTGTTTCATCGATGACGATGTTTCCGTCCGAGTCCTTAATCAGAACGTCGAACTCTTCACCCGCAAGCTCTCCCTGACAACCTGTCAGGTTATGAATGCTTCATGGATGTGTTTCGTTAAGGTAAGGAGCGATGGACACGAAAAATTCTTCTTCCGATGTGTCATAGCTCGTCTCCGATCCGTCTGCAGCAGTTACTGTCAGATCGTGTGAGGAGATAGAAGCGGCTTCTGCTTCTGCCGTGCCGGCGCTGTACGATTCCACGAGCTCCCGGACATCCTCGGCACCGCCGTCTACACCGAAGGCAAACACGAGAAGAGCGGCTGCAAGAGCAGCAAAGCCGATGACAGAGATGATTTTTCCATTCATACGGTTTTCTTCCTTTCTATTTTAAAAGCATTAATAGTAAATTCCTTATATAAAAATATGACATTTCACAGGAAAAAACAATAGGAACAATCATGTTATTTTTGAACGTTCTGTGGAAGGTGAAAGGCTGATGACGGCCTGTTTAATATCTTAAGACTTTTTTTTGCAGGAGGGGACGATGAAAAAATTGACAACAGCGGGCCTGATTCTCATTATGGCCGGGGTAATTTCACTTATTTTATTTTTCGATACAATGGCTCCCGTTTCCATCGGAATGATCGTAACCGGCGCTCTCATGGAAGCTGCAGTGGCGATGAAAACAAAAAAAGACCGGCCTGTACCGTGCCGTCTCGGGTTCCACCGCTACGATCATACCGGGTATGATGAAGAAAACAGATCGATGAGAATATATCAATGCCGCCGCTGCCATAAAATAAAGAAAGCAGTACTCGGAGGAGGATAATAAAAAGGAGGATGCAGCATGACTGAAAAAGTGATGTGGGGAACAGCCGGGATCGGTAAACTCGGGACCGCGCTGCTCACGCAGTGGGCTGGCCAAAAGTTAAAAACGGGCCTGTACCATCCGGATGCCGAAAAAGCCGAAAGAGCAGCGAACGCATTATCGGCGGATGTTTTAAGCAGAAAAGCTCTCGGAGAACTGGATTACCTCGTACTTGCACTGCCTGCCGATCAAATGATTCCTTTTATAAAAAGTCTTCAGAAGGATAATATCCCGCTTGAAAAAACTACACTGATTAATATGGCAACGAAACTGGAGACAGCCGGGCTCCGGGCAGCTTTTCCGGAGCTGAACTGGGTTTCCGTGAAGTTTGTCGGTCATGCGGAAAGTCTGAAGCGGGACGGCAGAGGACTGTTTATTACGGAGGAAGTGGATGAGCAGATACGAAGCAGATTTTCCAGTATCGGACATATCGAATCCGCACCGGAAAAAATAGCCGAGCAGGTAAATAAGCTGGCCACTTCCCACGCTGTCCGGGCGGCAAAAAAGATGGAACTGGAAATGAAAGAAGAAGGATGGGACAAGGTTTATATCAACGAGGCGATGCGGTCCCTCTTTCCGGAAGTCGTGAGGGCCTATGCGGACGGAAATCTCGGCCAATTCGGCAGAAAAATTGCTGAGGACATCGAAAAAGGAAAAAGTTCCTGAACGTAAAAAGATAGAGCAGGATACAAAAGTATTTTAAAAAGTGTAAAACCTGAGCTCTTTTCGGAAGTGCTGCGAAAAAAGAGGATGTTTAATAAGTAACAGAAACGGCAATTTGATTTACGTGAAGAAAGGAGAGATCGTATGGCACAATTAAAACAAGCACATAAACTCGGATTCGGTACAGCACCGCTCGGAAATATGTTCCGGGACATTCCCGACGATGAAGCAAAACAGACGGTGGAAGCCGCATGGAAACACGGCATCCGCTATTTTGATACAGCGCCATTTTACGGAGCTGGACTGAGTGAAATCCGTCTTGGTGAAGTACTTTCCCAGTACAACCGGGATGATTTTGTCCTAAGCACCAAAGTAGGGCGCCTTGTCCTTGAGGAAAAGGAAGAAAAAGAAGGCTTGTTCGGGTACGGACGCAAAAACAAAGTGATTGACGACTACAGCGGTGACGCCACGCTCCGCTCTCTTGAAGAAAGCATGGCACGCCTGCAGACTGACCGGCTCGACTATGTGTATGTCCACGACATTTCCCCGGATTTTCAGGGGGATGAATGGCTCGCACGATTTGACGAAGCACGCACAGGTGCTTTCCGTGAACTGGAGCGCCTGAAAAAAGAAGGTGTCATTCAGGACTGGGGACTCGGTGTCAACCGGACAGAGCCGATCGAAATTGCGATGGAACTGGAGGAAATGCAGCCGGGTATTTCACTTCAGGCAACGCGTTATAATCTGCTTAACCATGAGCACGCACTGCAGCGTCTCATGCCGAATGCAGAAGCTCAGGGCATGGACGTCGTCGTCGGAGCTCCATTCGGATCCGGCGTACTTGTCGGCGGAGCCCATTACGATTATCAGGAAGCTCCTCAGGAAATCGTGGACCGCGTCGATAAAATGAAACAGATTGCAGAGAATCACCAGGTGAATCTCAATGCAGCGGCTATTCAGTTTTCCGCAGCTCATCCGGCCGTTGCTGCCGTTATCCCCGGCGCGACCCGCCCGCAGCGGATTCAGGACAACCTGATGGCCTTAAACGAAAAAATTCCGGCGGACTTCTGGAAAGAGCTGCGCAGCGAACAGCTTGTTTCCAGTCACGCCCCGCTCCCCGGACTCGACTAAAGACAGATATGACAAAGAGACTGGCCCATCGCGAAAGTGATGGGCCAGTCTTATTTTGTTTTTACAGGCGATGCCGGCAGCTTCCAGACGGCGGTCATTAATCATTATAGAAGCCCGTTTTAACTTTAGCGGGGGTCGATTAATCATTACAGGCGGGTTATTTGTCATTATAAGCATAATTAATCATTATAAAAATTTTATTGTCATTATAGATTTCCATAATAGGAGGATTAATCAGCAGCGGACGGTTATTAATCAGCCGGCCGGCGCATTGGAGAGTAGAGCCGTCGTTTATGTTAAGCACGTGTTTACAAATGATTTACAAACCTTCACACAGCATTTATATAAGGTTAATAATTCAGGACTATAGTAAGAGTTGTGAGAGAAACATAATCGGTAATAACCAAGGAGGAGTTATACTGTGAAAAAAGTGGGGCTCAGCGTATTTGCAATTGGATCAGCAGCAGTACTCGCTGCATGTGGGGGAAATGAAGAAGCATCAGGTACGAACGCAGGAGAAAATGGGCAAAACAATGCGAACAGCGGGGAAGAAGCAGTTTCTGGAGCGGTATCCATCGACGGGTCCGGCACAGTGTATCCGCTGATGTCGCGTATTGCCGAAGAATATATGGTCAACGAAAATCAGGAAGTGAGCGTGGAAGTCAGCCGGGCCGGAACAAGTGCCGGCATGCAGCGCTACGTACAGGGAGAAACAGATTTTGCAAACGCGTCCCGGGAAGTCCGTGACGAAGAAATAGAAGAAATGGAAGCAAACGGCATCGAATCCCAGGAGTTCCCGGTGGCACTAGACGGCATGACGATCGTGCTCCACCCGGATAACGACTGGGCAACAGAAATGACAGTCGAAGAAGTAGAATCTATTTTTGTATCCGGTGCGGTAAAGGATGACGACAACGTGCTCTGGTCCGACATTAACCCGGAGTGGCCGGAAGAAGAAATCAACACATACGGACCGAATGAAAACCACGGAACGTACGAATTTTTCGTCGATGAACTGATTGATGAGCAGGATCTGAAAGAAGGAACAAACCTTCAGCAGGAATATCCGACACTCGTTGAGCTTGTAAATGACGACGAAAACGCGATCGGCTTCTTCGGATTCGGATACTATGAAAATAACACGGATCATCTTGGTGTCGTCTCTATCGACTTCGGTGAAGGCCATGTTACGCCGTCCCTCGATAATATTGACCTGGAAGGCGACTACGCTCCATACACACGCCAGGTATTTACGAACCTGAACATGGATGCGGCAAGAGAAAACCCGGCAGTAAAAGATTTCGCGCGCTATATTTTTGAAGCAGCAGGTGACATGGCACCGGAGACAGGCTTTGCTCCGCTTCCGGACGAAGAGTTGGAGCAGTACAAAGAAGAAATCGAAGCGATCGAAAATTAAAGGAGAAGGGGCGGCAGTCCGCCTCTATTTTCCTGTGTAACACGAAAAAGGGGATGCAGGGAGGAAACAGCGTATGGCGCAGACAACGAGTGTCAGTGAACTCATTAAACAAAAAAGAAATAAGAGCAGACGGATGAAGCTGGAAAAGGGGGTGCCGGTGCTGCTTTTTCTTGCAGCATCCGTATCGGTTCTGACAACCGTCGGAATTCTTCTGACACTGATCGTCGAAACAGTGATGTTCTTTACGGACGTCTCCTTCCGGGAATTTTTCCTGTCAACAGCGATGCAGCCGCTGAACCGGAGCGATCCATCCTTCAGTATTCTGCCGCTTTTGTCCGCAACACTGCTTTCCACCGGAATCGCTATGCTTGTTGCTGTTCCGATCGGACTGACAACGGCTGTTTATTTAAGTGAGTATGCGACCGATAAAGCACGCCGCGTGCTGAAGCCGATGGTGGAAGTACTCGCCGGTATTCCGACGATCGTCTACGGATTTTTTGCTTTTACGTTCGTCACCCCGGTTCTCCGGGAAATTATTCCGATTCTCGACCGGACGAATATACTCAGCCCGGGAATTGTTATGGGCATCATGATTATTCCGATGGTTGCTTCACTGTCGGAAGATGCCTTGAGTTCGGTGCCGAATTCCATGAGGGAAGGTGCGATGGCGTTTGGTGCTACGAAGCTGGAGGCGACAATAAGAGTTGTCATTCCGGCGGCCCTTTCCGGTATTGTCGCTTCCTTTGTGCTCGGAATTTCCCGGGCGATCGGGGAGACAATGATTGTGACTATTGCGAGCGGCAGCAACAAAAACCTTACGTTTGATGTGACCCAGTCGATGCAGACGATGACCGCCTACATTGTCGAAGTAACAAGCGGTGACGCCGGGGCCGGTACAACAGCTTACTACAGTCTGTATGCGGTGGCACTCACCCTGTTCCTGTTTACGCTGGCCATGAATATGCTTGCCAAATATATTTCAAAGCGCTACCGGGAGGTGTATTAATTGGCAGAATATATTGATCACGAACTTGTTCATAAACGGCTCCCGCGGCGGATTGCCTTAAATAAAACAGTGCGCGGACTTTTTCTCGCGTCGACGCTTTCCGGACTGATCGTTCTTGCGGTGCTTCTTTTTGATGTGATCCGCGACAGCTGGGGCTGGCTCGACTGGCAGTTTTTAACGAGCGTCACGTCCTTCAGCCCGGAACAGGCAGGGATTATCGGAGCCATCTCAGGAACGCTCTGGCTCATGATGATCGTCGGTCCGCTGACGATGATACTCGGTGTTGCTACAGCCGTTTACCTAGAAGAATACGTGAAAGAAGGTCGCGTACGGACGTTTTTTGAAACAAACATTTCCAATCTTGCCGGGGTGCCGTCCATTGTTTTCGGACTCCTTGGTCTTACGGTTTTCGTCCGTATGCTCGGTATGGGGTCTGTCGTACTCGCCGGCGGACTGACAATGTCTCTTCTCGTCCTGCCGATCGTGATTGTCGCTTCGCAGGAAGCGCTGCGTGCCGTCCCGTCGTATCTCAGGGAAGCATCGTTCGGCATGGGAGCGACCCGCTGGCAGGCGATACGTACGGTTGTCCTTCCGGCAGCCCTTCCAAATATCCTGACGGGAATGATTCTTGCGATGTCCCGGGCCATCGGGGAGACGGCGCCGCTTATTGCCATTGGTATCCCGGCGCTGCTTATTCCGCTTCCGGGCAGCCTGTTCGACAGTTTCACCGTGCTCCCGGTGCAGATTTACTACTGGACGATTGACGCCGCACTGACAGCAGAGTATGCCTACATGGCCGCAGCAACGATTGTCGTCCTGCTCGTTATTATGTTTTTGTTGAACGCGACCGCCATTTTCATACGCAATAAATTTCAGCAGCGTTTTTAGTATTCGCAGCCAGCAGGCGAAAAGCTGCCGACAAAGGGGAGATAGTTTATGACCAGCTTATTGAAAAAAGAAGCACAGCCGAAGAACCGGCCGGAAGAAGAACACGAGCCGGCAAAAGAAGCAGTATTCCGTACCGAGGGACTGAATTTATGGTACGGAAAAAAGCAGGCACTTTTTTCCGTGGATCTGGAGCAGAAAGAAAAAGAAGTAACAGCAGTTATCGGCCCGTCCGGCTGCGGCAAGTCCACGTACATTAAAGCGTTGAACCGGATGGTGGAAATGAATCCGGAAGTGAAAATCACCGGGAGAATTTCCTACCGTGGAGAAGATATTCACAGCCGGCGTTTTCCGGTGGAGGAGCTCCGGACACGCGTCGGGATGGTTTTTCAGAAGCCGAATCCGTTTCCAAAGTCCGTCTTTGAAAATGTCGCCTACGGCCCGAAAATCCACGGCATCCGGGACAAAAAGCTGCTGGAGGAAATTGTGGAGGAAAGCCTCCGCGGGGCAGCGATCTGGGATGAAGTAAAAGACCGGCTGCAGGAAAACGCCTTTGGACTTTCCGGCGGCCAGCAGCAGCGGCTCTGCATTGCCCGCTGTCTCGCTGTGGAACCGGACGTTATTTTAATGGACGAGCCGACGTCCGCGCTTGACCCGAAATCGACGCTGAAAGTGGAGGACCTCGTGCGGGAGCTGAAGGATAAATATTCGATCATGATCGTTACCCACAACATGCAGCAGGCGGCCCGTATTTCCGACCGCACGGCGTTCTTTTTAAATGGGGAGGTCGTGGAATGTGATAATACGGATAAAATTTTCTCCACGCCCGCCGACAAGCGGACAGAAGACTATATTACCGGAAGGTTCGGATAGGAGCATATGATGACAAGAAATACGTTTGTATCAGAACTCGACACGCTGAAGCAGGAAGTCAAAGAACTCGGTAAAAAAGTGGAAAACACGTTCCGGGCTGTTGTTAAGGCGATGGATACGGATAATAGAGCGGAACTCGAAGATTTAATTGATGCCGATGAAGAAGTGAACAAAGCGGAGCTTGCGATTAACGAGCAGGCGGTACTTGTTATCGCCAGACAGCAGCCGGTGGCCGGAGATCTGCGTCATATTATCGTCTGTCTGAAAATAAGCAGTGACCTGGAGCGTATGGGGGACTTAAGTGTCGATATGGCCAAAGCCTATCTGCATATGGCTTCCCCGGGAATGTTCCACCGAAAGCGGGAAGAACTGCTTTCCATCGCAGATAAAGTGCGCCTTATGATCGGCCGGGTAATGAAAGCCTACGACACCCTCGACGTACTTCAGGCGCAGGACATTGCCGGCATGGACGACGATATTGACCGGGCTTACGGAGTGCTCGTTAAAGAGCTGCTTCAGTCCAGAGAGTCGACAGAAGACGCTGCCCAGCTTGCTTTTATCAGCCGTTTCATGGAACGCATCGGTGACTACTGCACGAACATCGCCGAATGGATCATTTACGAAGTGAACGGAAGCCGGTTTGATTTGAATTAAAAAAAGAGCAAGGCCGTCCTGGGAAGTTTCCGGGACGGTTTTTTACGCTTTCTTTCTGCGGAGATAGAGAGGTGATACTGCCAACATTCCTCCGTAATACTTGAAGCAACTCCCCATATTTATTCCACAGGACGGTGTCTTCTTCGTTTTTTCTTTATGAAAAAAGAAGTGCTTCTGCTATGCATGTACTACCTTAAAAAACAGCTCGTTTAAGTGAAGGGAATAACGCTGCTTCACTCTCAGCGGGGCTTACCCGAGGGCTTGGTCTCGACTAATTTTGACGGAAGAACCGTCCGCCAAAATGGATTCTCGACCTGTGCTGATCCTCCGGGTGTCCCCGCTTTCGTTACACAGCGTAGAATAGTTTCATTTTTCATGATGCCGTTTTTAACTGCAGCCATTTCTTTGTTCTTTATTTAATAAAACCTGAGTCAGGGCAGAGACGCCTGCGGAAGGTACGAAGATCCTCCCGATAGAAGTACAGTCGCATGTTTTCTCTGCAACAGGTGTAAAAAGCCGCAGGCGACTTTCAAAAAAACGGAGCTTTAACAGAGACATTTATGCAAAATCATTGAACCAAAATAGGTGAAAACAGTCTTTTCTATCGTCAGTTTTACAGCTCCATTTTAAAGGATCTGATCTTTTACAGTAAGCTGTAGTGGACATAGAGGGACTCCAGAGCGGTGAAGGCCGACCCCCACTCCATCCGACAGGAAAAAGATGGAATCAGCTGAGGGCGGTCCGCTCAGAAAGCCTCTCCATGGAAACGAAAGTGGATGTTCATTTTTATTTTCCGGGAAGCCTGTACATAAACTTACTTTACTGGATCAGTTCCTTTATGAGTTGAATCAATTTTGGATATACCGTTTGTAAACAGATAAACAAACGACTTTGTATTGAGGTTTCCAATAAAAAGACCGGAGTGAAAGACGATGCCTCCCAGAGGAGTAAGCGTAGTCTGAAGATCCACTTTTGCGAAGGTGTTCTTCGCAAAAGTTAGCTGAAGACAAGCCCTCGGGAAAGCATTCGTCTGTAATGAAGGTTTTATTCGTCCACCAAACTTATAGATTTTAGTTTATAAGACAAACTTCTCTTAGTTAAATTCGTAAGATCCCTCCGGAAAGATAAAAAAGGGATTCATGATCTGATAGGGAAAACCCAGGTAAGAAACGACAGGCCGCAGGGGATTTTTCTGGACGATTAATTATTCGTTTACTGGGGAAGCCCCTTCTCTATTTGTTCACAGATTCTCCTTTTGCGTCACCGTGCCATATCCGCTATACTTGATGGCAGTGAGATTTTTTTAGGAAAGGAGGGGGAAGAATGGGAATTTATGATATTTTTGTTCATTCACATTCACTGTTTTTTGCGCTTGCGCTGATCTCCTTTATTCTTGTTGTAGTGTTCCACAATAAAGGAAAAGCGAAGCCGGCAAAGATTCTGCATATGGTTCTGCGTCTGCTTTACATACTGCTGATTGCTACAGGCGTTGCCATGATTATTATGAACCCTTACTGGGCAACAGTAGTTAAAGGGCTTCTTGCTATATGGCTCATTTTCGCAATGGAAATGATCGGTACTCGGATGGGCAAAGGCACGCTCACAGGTTCGATGAAAACATCCATGTGGATCCAGTTTGCAGTGGCACTCGTACTCGTGTTTGTATTCGGGTACGGCGTGACCGGTTAATTGACAAAACCTCTGAAGGGAAACTCCTTCAGAGGTTTTTTTTAGTTTGGTGATTGAATGATCGATGCAGAATATGTCTTCCTGTCGTTGTATAAGCTTCTTCTCTTGCCGTGGGGCAGGTCTTCAGCTGTTTGGCCTGCGCCGTGGCCTGACTGCGCTGCGTCTCCACCGTTCCGGAGGGAAAACCATCTCTTTATTGAAGAGAATGGCTTTTAAAAGAGAGATTTTTCAGAGTAGAAAACTTTTTTTCATTTCCCTGCAGCAGCCGCAGGGACGACTCCTGGGCGATCCAGGACGAGGCGAAGATCCGTTTAGGAAGAAATTAGCTGAGCCCGGCCCGCCCGGAAAGCGTCCCGAAAGGCGAAAGCAGGGCAGCGTCTATCTATACATTAAAAATACTTTACCAACAGCCTAAAAAACCTCTGAAGGTAAATTAAAGTGTACCCTATAGAGTAGACACATTAAAAAGTCTACCTATAGGGTACTTTTTTGTATAATGAGAAATAGATAATGAGTAAAGATCGGGGAGAAGATCATGACGAAAAAAACATTCACAGAG
>NZ_PZJJ01000014.1 GCF_003044065.1 Alkalicoccus saliphilus | reverse complement strand
ACCTTTCGAACTCCTAGTTTTTACCAAAAATGCTAGGGTTCTTTCCTACGGGCTTTTTTCTTGAATATGTCCTTTGATAAACAAATATCATCTTATTTTTTCATTGACATACTACCGCAGGTCTTTATAAAGTATGAATCCCTTTACGTCTAATAAAGAAGACCGGAACCTCCTCTCCACAACCTTTCAAGCTGTATAACTCCACCTTATGCTTTATCTACAGTGTACAACAATCCCTGCAGAAAGTATTGAAATATTTTGAATTTTTTATTTATTTTTGCATTCTTAAAGTATATACGAGACTGGATTTATTATTTGTTTTTAAGGACTCTTCTTCTGATTAATAATAGGAAAAATGGGAATAAGAGTAGAAGGGAATAATAAAGGAGGAACACAATGGCTTCAGAATATGCTGCAGTCCTCGTAATGGTGGATAAAAAATTTCATCAACTGTTTTGGAAACTCTGAGACAAAAGCATGATATTACGAAAAGCACAATCATCTTTGCAAGAGGTCCCAGTGAAAATGACGGGGAGTTTTTCGAGATGAAAATCGAACCGGAAAGAGAAGTGCATCTTACGATTGTGGAACAGAACGAAGCAGAAAAAGTAGTCGAAACCATCAAAGAAGAAGCCGGTCTTGATGAATCCGGTAAAGGAATAGCAATTGCTCTTGATTTAAAGCACGCGGCAGGTCTTCTATAATATGTTTCTTCGTCTCCGCTGGAGTCAGCGGAGTTTTTCATGCTTTATGTTTCAATGCAGCTGATAAGAAGCAGGTTTGTATTCATACACTGGAACGATACACCTCCGCCGGTCCCTTGAATAAAAGCAGCGAATTTTACATAAAAGCGTCTCTAGTCTACTGCGTGATGTTAATAAGTTATTATATAGGTTGAACTTAATGATTAGCTTCTGCTTATGACACAGCCGATTTCGTTTCCATAGGGAAGCTTTCCAAAGGAGGATTAAATAGAAATCAATGCTTCAAGACATTTCGAATACAGACAATTTATTATTTCTTCTCGCCCTTTTCTTTATCGTAGGGGTCATGACCACTAAATTCGCCTCACGATTCGGAGTTCCGGCACTCCTGCTTTTTATCGCGATCGGAATGATAGCAGGCAGTGACGGCCTCGGTATTATTCATTTTCATAATCCTGTTTACGCTCAGCTGATAGGAATTTTTGCACTCATTGTTATTTTATTTGAGGGCGGACTTTCCACGAAATGGTCTACCATCAAACCGGTTGCTGTTCCTGCCCTTCTCCTTGCTACTTTAGGCGTACTGGTTACGAGTTTCACTGTGGCTGCCGCAGCTGTCCTGCTTATCGATATTACGTGGCTGGAAGGTCTGCTTCTCGGAGCCATTGTCGGCTCCACGGATGCGGCTGCTGTTTTCGCTGCTCTAAAAGGGAAAAATATAAAAGCTCGTCTCGGTGCCACCCTCGAAGCTGAGTCTGGAAGCAACGACCCAATGGCCATGTTCTTAACACTCGGCTTTTTGCAGCTTATACTTATCGAAGAAGAAACGGTACTCAGCATTGCCGGTGTCTTTTTTATTCAAATGGGGCTCGGTCTCCTGTTCGGCTTGGCTTTCGGCTGGGCAGCATCGTGGATAATCAACCGAATTAACCTGGATGCAGGAGGGTTGTACCCGATTCTCGCTATCGGCTTCGCGGTACTTACCTACAGCTCCGCGGCTTTTTTCGATGGAAGCGGCCTGCTCGCCGTGTACGCAGCAGCTCTTGTTATCGGTAATAATACGCTCACATACAGACACACTATTTTCAGTTTCAACGAAGGCTTTGCATGGATGATGCAGTTGACCATGTTTGTTATTCTCGGCCTGTTTGCTTTTCCTTCCCAGGTGTTCACATTGGAAGTAATCTTTTACGGGGTTCTTCTTGCCTTTACACTCATTCTTATCGCACGGCCACTAGCCGTCCTTGTTTCCACCATCGGATTCAAGTACACGTGGCAGGAAAAAACACTGATTTCCTGGGCTGGTCTCCGCGGAGCCGTACCGATTGTTCTGGCTACTTATCCTATGATAGCCGATCTCGACAACGCCCAGATAATTTTTAATATTGTTTTCTTTGTCGTGCTTACTTCTGCATTGATTCAGGGAGCTACAATTGCACCATTTGCCGCGAAACTCGGACTCACAGGACCGACAAAGGTAGCTCCGTTTCACTCTCTGGAACTTATATCCATCGGCCAGGCAAACGCGGAAATTGTAGAATACACAGTCAATGAGGAAACAAAAATTGCAGGGCAGACTCTTGCAGAAATTGATTTCCCGTCTGATATTTTAATCAATGCTATTATCCGCGATCAGGAACTTGTCATGCCTTACGGAGATGCGGAAGTGAAAACAGGGGATACTTTGTACATTCTTGTTTCCAGAAAGAAAAAGAAAGAACTCAAACGAATTCTCGGGCAGAGAGAAACCATGCCGGATATGTAAAACCGTATAATTATGGTCATGCCTGCCTTAAACATGCCAAAAAAGCCGCCCTGCCTATTCCGGTCATGGCGGCTTTGCTGCATTAAATTTAAAGCATTTCCCTTAATTTACCGGTGCGTTCTTTCTGCTCTTCTTCAGAAGACAGATCATACTTTTTCAGGAGATGAAACAATTCATTCAGCTGCTCCTGATCCTGCTCCTTTTGAAGAAACGTTTCTGCTTTGTCAAAAACGTCTTCAGGTACGTAATCCTTCTGCGAAGCCAGTTTTTTCTGGACGTCCTCTCTGGAATGATCAATGTTACAGGCCATAACTCTCTCCACCCTTCTTTATTCAAGCTGCTTTTAAAAAGTATAAACGCCTTCCGCGGTTCAATACAAGCCTCCCGGCAATGCTTTTCCTCCCCCTCCATTAAAATTTGTGTCCAAAAATTGAACTTTCCTCTGTAAAGCTATTGTAAATGCTTTCATTACGAAGTAAACTTAATAACAGACAACGAGCTCTGCTTTGATTTAAGATGCGGAACAGCGGCCCTGTTACCGGTTTAAACCAGGCAGAATTCTACGCGATAACTGTTGGTCTTTTTACAGCGTCCCTGTTTAAAGCTGACCGCTGCGTTTCTTTTTCAGGAGAAGTAACCCTTCTTCCTGAAGAAACGGCAGCGGTTTTTTTTATGCAGCAGCATGAATTAAAACATAGGAGTGATATTATGAACGGTAAAACAAAAAACCGCTGGCTGATTGCCCTCGCCGCGGTAGGTATTCACATTTCCATCGGTTCCGTTTATGCCTGGAGCGTATTTACAAACCCGCTGGCAGAACAGCATGGCTGGAGCCTGAGTGCTATTTCGATGACTTTCAGTATTGCCATTGCGTTTCTCGGTCTCTCCGCCGCCTTTATGGGACATTTTGTTGAAAAGTACGGCCCCCGGATTTCCGGACTTGTTTCCGCCTCCTTTTTTGGACTCGGTATTGTCGGTGCCGGCTTTGCCGTTTCGATCGAATCACTATGGCTTTTATACATAACGTACGGAGCTCTCGGCGGGATCGGTCTCGGGATCGGCTACATCACCCCGGTTTCTACTCTTGTAAAGTGGTTTCCGGACCGGCGGGGGCTTGCCACAGGACTCGCTATCATGGGTTTTGGCTTTGCTGCAATGATTGCCAGCCCGATTATGGCCTCCCTGATTGATTCTGTGGGGATTGCCAATACTTTTTATATTCTCGGAATCAGTTATTTTGCGATTATGTTCGCTTCTGCCCTGTATTTGGAACGTCCTCCAAAAGGCTACATGGAAGATGCTGCCGCCTCCAAAAAAGCAGCGGCGGATTTGTCCCAGCTTACCGCCAACGAAGCCGTTAAAACAAAGCGTTTCTGGTTTCTCTGGATCATGCTGTTTATTAACGTAACGTGCGGCATTGCCATCCTGGCCGTTGCTTCTCCGATGGCCCAGGAAATTGCCGGCCTTACTGCGGCCGCGGCTGCGACAATGGTCGGGATCATGGGCTTTTTTAACGGAGTCGGGCGTCTTGCCTGGGCATCCGTCTCCGACTACCTCGGCCGGCCGAACGTCTACACTGCATTTTTCGTGATTCAGATTGCTGCATTTTTTGCCCTTCCATCCATTACGCATGCGATTGCTTTTCAAGTAATTCTTTTCTTGATTATCACGTGCTACGGTGGAGGTTTCGCTTCCATCCCTGCTTATATCGGGGATTTGTTCGGAACAAAGCAGCTTGGAGCGATCCACGGCTACATTCTGACTGCCTGGGCACTCGCAGGCCTTGTCGGGCCGCTGCTCGCATCTACTGTGCGGGAAGCGACGGAAAGCTATGCAGCAACGCTTTATATATTCGGCGGCATGTTTGTAGCAGCCCTCATTGTTTCTCTCGTTATACGGGTGGATATCCGACAGCTGCGTGCACAAAATGAAAAAGAAAAGCTGGCAAGTTGACATTTTCTTTTTAGAAGCATACCCTTTCTCTATACTCAACAGAAAAGGATTGGAGAATTATGGGTAAATACGAAGCAGAGTTCAGCAACCTCGTGCGTGCTTTCCGAAAGAAGCATATGGGAAAGGGCCCGGCTAAAGTAACCACCACATTCTGCAGAAACTGGGCGATCTGCGAGATGGAAGGAAACCTTTCCCCCGTCGAGAAATTTATTGCAAGCGCCGAAGACGGCCGCCAGATGCTCCGTGCTGCCCGGACAGAAATGGTAAAGGAAATTTACCGGCAGAACCGCCCCTATGAAATGGAAGAGCTGCTCGGATGCAGCTATGTGGAGCTGTTTGTGGATATTGATATTGAACAGGATAAGGGCATGTCCATATTTGTTTTTGACGAAAATCTGGAAGAGAAATTCTCCAGCAGCAGATAAGGAAGGTTCGGCACTTGGCAGCGCTCCTGCTCAAGACTCAACCACCGTTTCAGCTCCGGTCCCCCCGGAGCCGTACGGTGGTTTTTTATTTAAAACTATCTTTCAAAGGAGTGGTAAGAATGGGAAACACAAAACATAACGGCCCGATGAAAAAATCAAAAAAACCGGCACCGGAGCACTGGGTCAGCCCTATCCCCTTCGGTCTCGGAAAAGTAAAACCAACCCACATCCGCGACTCCTTCAAAACGGCGTGGGAAAACAAAGATAATCTCGGCTATGCGAAAAATATTATTACGAAAGGTGTGTGTGACGGCTGTGCACTCGGCGTGTCCGGACTGTATGACCAGACGCTCACCGGGCCGCACGTCTGCACCACCCGCTTTAATGTACTGCGTCTGAACACGATGCCTGCCATAAAAGAAGATATTCTTCACGCGGATATTGATGAACTCAGGCAGTATTCCAGCACCGAACTCCGGAAGCTCGGACGGATCCCCTACCCGCTTATCCGCCGTCCGGGAGAAAGAAATTTTTCCCGTCTCAGCTGGGACGAAGCGATGGATACGATCGCAGATAAAATGAAGCAGCTGGACCCGAAACAGTATGCGTTTTATTTAACATCCCGCGGTATTACAAACGAATCCTACTATGTAGCTGGTAAAGTGGCCCGCTTTCTTGGCACGAATAACGTCGATAACGCGTCACGTATCTGCCATTCCCCGAGTAAAACAGCGATGAAGCGTTCGATTGGCGTCGGGGCGTCCACTTCCAATTATCAGGACTGGATCGGGACAGACGTCCTCCTTTTCTGGGGAAGTGTGGCCTCCAATTCTTCCCCTGTTTCCACGAAATATATGCTGGAAGCGAAGAAAAAAGGAACAAAAATCATCGTCGTCAACCCTTACCGGGAGCCGTCCATGGACGAGTACTGGGTCCCGTCCGTACCGGAATCGGCTCTTTTCGGAACAAAAGTAGCCGATGATTTTTATCAGGTAAATATCGGCGGAGACATCGCGTTTATGCACGGTATTATGAAGCACTGGTTTGATATGGAAGAAAACCAGCACGGCTCCGCCCTCAATCATCCTTTTATTGAAGAACACGTGAACGGTCTGGAAGAACTCCAGGAAAAAGTTCAGGAACAGACGTGGGAAGAAATCACCCTTTCCTCCGGCGTATCGAAAGAACGCATCATTGAACTTTCCGAGCTTCTCGCCAACAGTAAAAATGCTGTTTTTGCGTGGGCCCTCGGCCTGACGATGCATTCATTTGCAACAGATAACATTTCCCAGGTCGCCAATCTCGCTCTTCTGCGGGGCTTTCTCGGAAGAAAATACAGCGGCCTAATGCCGTTCCGGGGCCACTCTTCCGTGCAGGGAAGCGGAGAAATGGGAGCAGATCCTTTCGTTCTTCCAGGCGGCGATTATAAAGGAGAAAATATTTCCCGCATCGAAAAGCTCTGGGGCTTTAAGCTGCCGGAATGGCAGGGGGACATCGTCGGGGTGACGCTCGAAAACATTCTGCTTCCGGAAGAGAACGAGCGGAAAATCAAGATGTACTATATGTCCGGGGGGAACTTCCTGGAGACGATGCCGGATCCGGATTACGTCGAGAAAGCACTTTCCTCACTCGATATCCGGGTGCATCAGGATATTATTCTGAACACTTCTACTCTCGTGGATGCTAAAGAAGCCGTCATCGTACTTCCGGCCAAAACGCGTTACGAACAGGAAGGCGGCGGCACGTCGACATCGACAGAGCGGATGGTATACTTCTCTCCGGAAATTGAAGGAAATAAAAATAAAATCGAAGAAGCCCGGGCGGAGTGGAAAATATATGTCGATCTTGCCAAACGGGTGAAACCGGATACCGCCCATCTCGTCGATTTTCAGCATGCGGATGAAATCCGGGAAGAAACCGCCCGGGCCAACCCTTCCTACGACGGGGTCCAGCACTTAAAGAAACAGGGAGACGTATTTCAATGGGGCGGAGCGTGGCTCTGTGAAGACGGTATCTGTCCGACGCCGGACGGGCGCGGAAACCTGATCCCGGTGGACATTCCGGATCTGAACAAAAAACCGGGGGATTTTTATGTCACTACCCGGCGCGGCAAGCAGTTTAACTCGATGGTCTACGGCGAAACAGATCCGTTTAACCGGTCATCGCGTTACGACGTACTCGTCCATGAAGAAGACGCCCGGGAGCATCATATCCATGAAGGAGAAGCAGTCGTCGTCTATAACCAGTACGGCGTATTTCAGGGCCGGGCAAAGTTTGCTTCCATTGCCCGCTCCAATCTCGGTGTGCACTTTCCTGAAGGAAACTTCCTTCTCCCGAAAGGCCGCTACGAACAGTTTGCCGGTATCCCGGACTACAATATCGCCGTTAAAATTGAAAAAGCAGACCGCTTTAACGCCCGAAAAGATACGCAGTATCTGGAAAAGCCCGTGAAAGACCTGGAGATGGCCCCTCCCAGCTGATAAAACAGCACGCTCTGGTCTGGACAGGCAGCGGGAGGTATCTTTTTTATCATTATAGAATGCGGTTCAATCATTATAACGAGGTTTTTAATCAACAAAGCCTCAGGATTAATCATTATGAGGGTGATTAGTCATTACAGCCGGTTTTTAGTCATTATAAACGTCTGCAAAGAAGATATTAATCATTATAAGCTGCTCATTAATCATCAAGACGATCCTTCCCCGGCAGCTGCGAAGCAGGCAAAGTTCCGGCCGTAAATTCCAGCCGGCTCAAGACAGAAATTCAAAAAGCGCAGGAACCTCTTCCGTTTATCGAGCGGAAGAGGTTCCTGCGCTTTTCTGCTTTTTATAACAACGGTCCTTCAATTTCGTCCGGGTTATATTCCAGCCGGATGATTTCATCTTTTTCCGGCGTATGCCTGTACACCGTGAGACAGGAAAGCAGCGGCTTCTGACTGTTCCAGGAAGGCTTTACAGAACTGCCGCTGTTCATGATCAAGTCATGAAGCTGTTCCGGCATCAGTACTGACAGATGATAGTTCTCCACCTTTTCCGGAGTGATTTCCCACAGTTTTCCTTCGTTCCCGCTCCGGACAGAGCGTATCTTTACCCGGTGGGTGGGATACGCGGAGGCATAGTTCCGGAAATCCTCCGCGTTTTCCGCCTTCAGAATCAGCAGAAACGGAGCATTCGGTACCGCTGCGAACACTTCTCCATATTCCTTCCGGATAACATCGCTCATCTGCTTCAGTCTGTTCTGCACCGGATCTTCTTCCTCCAGCAGGGAGAGCGGTTCCGGCCGTTTTTCCCCCGTCCACGTGCCAAATTCATGCCGGAGATATTTACGGAGAGACTGAATAAACACGTATCTGTGCTCGCTGGAGCTGCCTTCTCCTTCAGAAGACCCGGAAGCGAAACGATGTATGTCTTCTGCGGCCGATGCAATCTCGGATAAAAGAGCCCGAAAAGACCCGCTGCTTAAATCCACGAGCGAAATCTGGTGGGCGAGAGCCATCTCTACCGCACTTCGTGAAAAACCCGAAGCAGAAAAAACCGCATAATTGTACGTGCACCGTTTTAAAGGCGTGTTTGAATCAGCCGTTGTCATGTAACGCTGATTCAAATCGCTGATCGTTGCCACAGCGCTGCGGATTGTTTTAATACTTGTTTTTCCGGAACGGAACTCTGCTTCGAGAAACAGGCGTACCGGGTAAGTAAAAGCAGGCATCCACTGAAGCTGGCCGAGCACGTCCGCCTGATGCTCCACTCCAAGGCCCCTTACGTGCAGGCCGGTTCCGGTATTTCGCAGACTGGAAGGATCCTGCTCTTCTTCTACGAGCAGATCGAATCCGGTATTTTTTATTAAATAAGCTGCTGCTTCTTCCAGCAGGTATCCTTTCAAACTTTCTACAGCAATTTTCATGAGCGGTCCTCCTCTGTTTTTCTATATTATCAGCGTTTCTTTTCCCTTTCCCTTTCGGAAGCTTTTTCCAACAGGCTTTCCGCATGATACAATAAAACAAAACGGCCGCCGTGGATAAGGCGGCACGATATGCAGAATAAAAGGATAAAAGAAAGGGGGGAAGTTTTATGCTGAAGCACCTGCGTTTCCGGCAGGCCAACCGCTTCCGGCAGATTCTCAATGCGTTTATACGTAACGGATTCGGGTTTTTCGTCCAGAAAATCGGCCTGATTGATGAAGTCCCGCGTCCGCAGAAATGGCGGAAAAAAGAAGCGGAACGCATTCATTCCACCGAAGAAAGAATCCGGAATCTTCTGGAGGAACTGGGTCCGACATTTGTTAAGCTCGGCCAGATAGCAAGTACGAGAAAAGATATTTTTCCTCAGTCTTTAATCGACGAGCTGGAGAAACTCCAGGATCACGTCACGTCCTTCTCCTACGAAGAAGTGAAAAACGTATTTGAAACGGAAGTCGGGGAAAGTCTTGATGATTACTTTGATACCTTCGAAGAAATACCTCTTGCATCCGCATCCATCGGACAGGTACATAAAGCAGTGACAAAAGATGGACGCAGTGTGGCAGTGAAAGTGCAGCGCCCCGGTATTGAGCGGAAAATATCAACGGACCTCGATATTCTATACGAACTGGCCCTTCTTGCCGATAAGCACATTGAAGGAGCCGGTAACTACCGCCTGCCCAAGCTCGTCAAAGAGTTTTCGAAGCTGATCATGCGTGAACTCGACTATAAAATTGAAGGCCGCAACGCCGACAGAATCCGCAGCCAGACGGAAAACGATCCCCGGATCTACATTCCGGAAGTGGACTGGACGTGTACAACGACACGTGTCATGACGATGGAGCTGATTGAAGGAAAAAATATCAACCAGCTGGATATTGAAGCGATGGGCCGGGAACGGAGAAAGCTGATTGCCGAAACGATTACCCAGTCCATCTGCCGGCAGATTTTTATCGACGGTTTTTATCACGCAGATCCGCATCCGGGGAACGTTTATTTGATGAAAGACGATAAAATAGCCCTGCTTGACTTCGGCATGGTCGGACGCCTCACTCCTGAGCTGAGAGCAAGCCTTGCTTCTCTTGTAATCGGTATACTTAAAAAAGATACAGACGGCATTATAAAATCGATCAGCCGGATGGGAAGCGCTCCGCTGGAACTGGACCGTCAGAGCCTGAAGAAAGATCTGGATGAATTCCAGGACCTGTACTTCAGCGTGCCGCTCCATGAAATTAAGTTCGGGGAAGTCGTCAATGACCTGCTCGCCCTTGTCGGCGGACACGACATTGAAATTCCCCACGACGTCACGCTCGTCGCCAAAGCGCTCGTTACCGTGGAATCACTGATCAGCGAAGTGGATCACGACCTGAGCATTATTAAAGTCGTCGAACCTCTCGGGGAAGAACTCGTTAAAGAATACGTCAGCTTTGACCATTTAAAAAAGAAAGCCAGAACGCACATACTTGACTACATGGACGCTTTCAGCGGCCTTCCCGAAGCTGTCAAAAAGTCGATGACACTCGTTGAACGCGGCAGGCTCCGGCATGAACACCGGCTGCCGGAAGTTGAACGAATCGGGGCACGCTACGCCCGGATCGGCAACCAGCTGACACTCAGTGTGTTACTTCTCGCTGTCAGCCTCGTTCTCGGGTCCCTTATTCTCGGTATTACGATAGGAGACCCCGATCAGTCTTTCTGGCTGCGTCTTCCGGTACTTGAACTCGGATTTATCGTTTTCTTTTTTCTGTTTTCCTGGCTGACGGTATCCATACTCCGGAACCGGAAAAAATAACCTACTGCCGGAACGATTCAAGCACGATTTCATATAAAATATCCGTACCGGCAAACAGTGCCTCACGGTTAAACGTCATCCCGGCATCGTGCAGTCCCGGGGTGACATCTGCCCCGAGTCCGATCATCGCTGCGTGGAGATGGGGCCGCTGAAGCGTATAATAGTGAAAGTCATCTCCCCCGCTTGTTGTCAGGCGGGGATACGTATGTTCCGGACCGAGCACCATCCGAACAGCCGCTTCTGTTATTTTTTCCGCTTCCGGACTGATCTCTGCCGCCGCAATTTCCGCTCCTTGCGTGAGCTCGACGGCTGTTCCGTTTTCTTCTGTGCGGCGGAGGATGTTCTGAATTTTTTCATAGGCTTCCGTCATCGCCTCATTCGACTGGGTACGGACGTCCAGACTGAAAGAAGCGGATCCCGGAATGATGTTTGGACTGTCTCCTCCTGCCTGGAATTTTGTCATTTTAATGCTGTGGGGAACAAGCGGCGGCAGATGAATATGCCTCAGCTGCTGAAGAATTTCCGCCCCTGTTTCGATCGCATTCGGCCCGAGATGCGGCCTTGCTCCGTGCACGTCCCTTCCGGTAATTTCCCCATGGAGGAACATCGCCGCTCCGTGATTTATCGAAACAGAGGCACTGCCGAACGGAATTTCCGACTTCGGGCGGAGGTGGATGCCGAAGAGAAAATCGACGTCGTCCACTACCCCTTCTTCCACAAGACGGAGGGCTCCCGTACCTTTTTCCTCGGCTGGCTGATAAATAAGCCGCAGCGTACCGCCGTCTTCCGGCAGGTGATCCTTCAGCATAAGCGCAGCGGCTGTCACCATCGTCATATGGGCGTCGTGCCCGCAGGAATGATTGGCTTTATATTCCCCTTCGACATTCTGAAGCAATGCGTCCATATCTGCCCGCAGAGCCGTCACAGGCTTTCCCTTCCCGATATCTGCAGTAAAACCGGGGATGTCCCGGAAAGTACGTACCGTGATCCCCCGTTCTTCCAAAAAGTTTTTTAAATAGGCGGTTGTTTTCTTTTCCTCCCAGGAGGGCTCCGGATGTTCGTGCAGATAATTAAATAATCCTTCTATTTCAGCACGCCGTTCTTCACTTTTCCACATTCTGTATTCCTCCAGTCTGTAAAACTCTGCTGCCGCCGTGGATGTTATTAAATTAGCCTGCCTTGAATATCAGCAGAAAAAACGTCTTCCCTTTCCTTGGACAAGAACCAAACTTTAAAACATTTTAAATTAATCTGCTTTAGCAGAGTAGTTAATTAAGTCTTTTTTCACTATAATTATTCCAGCTTATCTTTCTCCTGCGCCCGGCCCTGCCACAGGGCTCGTCTTAAGCTATTTTCTATGCCTATGTTGAAAAAGAGGAAAGGCCGTGGTCTTTTTGCCGGAAGCTGCAGTGGACCTGGAGGGACTCCGGAGCGATGAAGGCCGAGCCGAAGATCCATTCCATCCGACGAGAGAAGGATGGAATTAGCTGAGGCCGGTCCGCTCGGAAAGCCTCTCCATGGAAACGAAAGCGGACGTTCTTTTTTTATTTTCAAGACATGATTAAATCAAAAAGAAACTCAGGCATTCGCTCTTCGGAAGCTGATTGTCGCGAGCAGCACAAGAACAGCGGCAAAACCTAAAATAAACAGTATCTCCTCCAGAATGGTTACCTGCCGTCCGAAAACGGTAATGTTCAGTCCCATGGCCTCGACAACTGCTGGTGAAAGTGTATCTACATCAATCATTATTTTTTTCATGACGTCCACCCCGTACGTGACGGGATTAACTTTAACAATCACATCCATCCACGCCGGCATGTTGTTGACCGGAAACAGTGCTCCGGAAAGAAAAATCATCGGCATGACAAGAATCTGGACGGTCATCTGGAATCCCTGGGTGCTTCTGATTACGCTCGCAAACAGCAGACCGAGGCCGGACAGGGCACAGGCAAACAGAAACATAAACGGAATCACCTGCAGAAGTGCTGTGAAGTCGTAGGAGAGCCCGAGAAGCGGGATGAGCAGGAACAGGATAACTCCCTGGATCGTTGCTACAGTTGCTGCTCCTGCCATTTTACCGACAGCTATGCTTACCCGGGAAATCGGGGAAACAAGAATTTCTTTCATGTAGCCGAAATCTTTATCCTCAATAATTGAAAGCGCCGAAAAAACAGACGTCATCAGCAGCGTCATCGCAACAATCCCCGGAAAAACAAATTCAACATAGTTGAAATCTCCGGCTTCTTCCCCAAGCCCTGCGCTCATCATACTTTCCATTGTACCGCTCATGCCGCCGCCGAAAATAAGCAGAAAAAGAATCGGCATCGTAAACGAACCAAACAGTCTCGCTTTGTCACGGAAAAATTTTGTTAAATCCCGCTGCCAGATAGCCAGTATGCCTTCCATTCAGCTTCCCGCCTTTCCCTGTTCCTCTGCTTCACCGATTTTCCGGCCCGTAAATGCGAGAAACACGTCGTTTAGTGTCGGACGCCGGATGTTAAGCCTTGTCACCGGGGCCGTCAGCTCTTTAATAATTGTCGCAACGAAAGCATCGCTGTCGGGTACTTTCACGTACATCGTTTCATCCTGCAGTGTGACTTCCGCTTCGGGAAACCGCCGGCGTATTTCTTCTGAAGCACTCACGTTATTTTCTGTCTCCAGTTCAATAATGTCCCCGCCAAGTTCGCTTTTCAGTGCTTTCGGGCTGTCAATTGCAATAATCCTGCCCTCGTCCATAATCGCTACCCGGTCGCTGATTTCCGCTTCGTCCAGATAATGCGTCGTCAAAAACATCGTAATGCCTTCTTTTTCTTTCAGCCGGAGTATGTATTCCCACAGATGGGCCCGTGTCTGTGGGTCCAGCCCGACAGTCGGTTCATCAAGAAACAGCACCCGCGGATAATGAAGGAGGCCGCGTGCGATTTCCAGGCGGCGTTTCATCCCGCCGGAAAACGTTTCGACCCGCTGTTTTCGTTCGTTTACAAGATCTACAATTTCCAGCACTTCCTGAATCCGCTGCTCCCGTTTCTCTTTCGGAACTTTATAAAAACGGCAGTGCAGTTTTAAGTTTTCGTCAGCTGTTAATTTTTTGTCCAGCGTGTTTTCCTGAAAAATAATCCCAATGCTTTCCCGTACTTTGTCCTTCTGCTTACTTACATCGTAGCCGTTAATGATGATACTTCCTTCACTTGGTGCAAGCATCGTGCAGATCATGTTGATCGTCGTGCTTTTGCCGGCACCGTTCGGTCCGAGAAACCCGAAAATTTCTCCTTCTTGAACTTCAAAATCCAGTCCTTTTACTGCTTCTTTTTTCTTAAAGGATTTCTTCAAACCTGTGACTTTAATGATCGGTTCCAAAGCTTTCATCTCCTTTTATGGGACAGCTTTTATAAAGCATATCACAAAAATTAATACAGTCCCGTGCCGCACGTTTGACGATTATTCTGCAAAGCTGCAGCTCTGATTCAGGCAGCGGAAATCCCCCGTATAATTATCGGCAGCCGGCTTAAACGAGCTGAAATAAAAAAAGAAGGCTGCTCCGATTATACGGAGCAGCCTTCACTATAATTTGTTAGACATTCACGCCTACTTTTACCCCTTCTGCAATAGACACGGTACGCTGAGCCTGGTGCCTCACAGCATCTTCAATGTCGTCCTGAATGCCGTTTTCTCCGGCTGTGGTGCTTACACCGTAAGGATTTCCGCCGGCTTTGAATTGTACCGGGTCAGTGTATCCCGGAGCAGCCACGATCGCTCCCCAGTGGAACATAGAAGTGTAGATAGAAAGAATCGTCGCTTCCTGTCCACCATGCGGGTTCGCCGCAGAAGACATAGCACTTACTACTTTGTTGACAAGCTTGCCGCTGGACCAGAGACCGCCGGTCGTATCAATAAACTGACGGAACTGGGAAGCAGGATTCCCGTAACGTGTCGGTACGGAAAAAACGATACCGTCTGCCCACTCAAGATCATCCAGCGTTACTTCTGGAACGTCTTTTGTTTCTTCCAAGTGCTTTGCCCAGGCTTCGTTCGCTTCAATTGCTTCTTTTGGAGCAAGCTCAGGAATTTTAAGTACTTTCACCTCAGCGCCTGCTGCTTTGGCGCCTTCTTCCGCCCATTTGGCCATTTGGTAGTTCGTACCTGTGGAGCTGTAATAAATAACTGCCAGATTTACGTTTGCCATGTTATCATTCTCCTTTTTTGATTGAAATAATTTTTCAAATAATCCCATGAAGTACACCTTCTTTCGACTACTGCCATTAACACTATCATAAAGTAAGTAATAAATCAAATTAAACTTACTTTATTTTTGTAAGTGAAAAACCGTACGTGGAAAACCACCATTTTCAGGTGGACTATAATGGGATTTCCCTGTATTAAACAATTTAAACGTTTTCTTTCAAAAAGTACGTTATGTATCTTTGTTTTTTTCTTTCAGCACTTTGTTTAATATCGGCTGGTCAGAGGCCGGGGCATGAGCTTTTTTGTACACCATCATCGTACGCTTGAATTCGATCACGACCCGGCTGTCCTGATTGTAGCCGACAGTCTTCACTTTGATAATACCAATCCCGGGACGGGAAGCTGATTCGCGCTTTTCCAGCAGTTCACTGTAGGAATAAATCGTATCGCCTTCAAACACAGGATTGGGAAGCCTGATTTCATCCCACCCAAGGTTGGCCATCACATTCTGTGAAATGTCTGTCACGGACTGCCCTGTTACAAGAGCCACGGTAAACGTGGAATCCACGAGAGGTCTGCCGAATTCGGTTTTCTCCGCGTACACGGCATCAAAGTGAATAGGGTTAGTATTCTGGGTAAGCAGTGTAAACCAGATGTTATCCGTCTGCGTAACAGTTCTTCCGAGAGGATGGGAGTAGATATCTCCTATCACGAAATCTTCGTAAAACCTTCCGTTCCAGCCTTCCTGAATGTTCATTGATTGATCTTCTCCTTTTCATCCGTTTTTATTAATAGCGGTGATTCAGCAGTGAGGCGCTCTGCCTCTTGTCCGTGACATCTGCAGAATATGGTTGAAATTCCGCTCCGTTCCGGGAGGCATAAGAAACGAACCGAAGGCCTCTTCTTTACTCTGTTCGTGGCAGTAGAATAAATTCCTCCCTGCCTGCTGAAAACTGGTGATAGATTTAAGCAGCCTGAATTTAAAAAGTCTGCCGGAGAACTTCCCGGCAGACTTTCGTGATAAACCCGTGCTCCACCTTTTTTCGGAGAGTCCCCCGCGAATCCGGGTGCTGCCTCCAGACGGGTTACCTGCTTTTCATTTCTTTTATCAGCTCTGTCCTGCGTTCGTTCAGCCGGACGTCCTTGACTGAGAATGTATACCACGTGAATTTCCCTTCCGGAAGCACCCAGGAAACCGAGACACGGGCCGGCATGCGGATACCGTCAACCGTCATATACTCCAGCGCTTCTGCCTGCCATTCCGTCGGTTCTTCGTCTTCTTTGTCACGGAAGCGGTACGCACTCAGACGGATAAGCTCTCCTTCTTCTGAAAAGTGAAATATCCCTTCTCCAGTGCATCCGCAGTAGGACATTACCGCTTTGGCTGTCCGGTCATCCACTGCCTCCCATGATACAAACGGACTGAGAGCAGCCGAAGGGTACCAGGCCATTTCCATGAGATACCGCTGAAGCGTTGACTGATTCGCTTTCTTGTTGTGGCGGACGGTTACGAGCGGAAAAACAGAAGCTGCTTTAATAAGCATTTCTCCCTGGCCGAAGCGGTACCAGTCTCTCCCTGTTACAGCAAATCCCGGCTGCATTTTCATTTTCACACGCCAGATGAAAGAAGGGTAATCTGTTGTAATAAATTGTTCTGCTTCTGCAGGGAAACTTTTAACCTGTTCCGGTTTTAAACGCATCAGTCCCTCCTGCTTTAAAGCTGCCGTATGGATATTCAGCCGTCCGGTCATTCCGCTCTGCCGAAGCCAACGCTGAACAGGGGGCGGCAGTTTCTTTGTTTGTTCTTCCGTCACGATCCACTCCCGCGGGGCAGGTTCATAAGTCAGGAGTTCCTTGATTTCTCTTGTAGTTTCCCGGTAAAAACGACGCCCGGCAAATCCCAGAATAAAAGCGGCAGCAGCAGCGATAACCCAGTAAATTTTCATATCCCGACCTCCTATAGGTCTTTTCTTCAATATAGCATATTCTGCTCAAGCTTCAAGATAATTCCTTCCGGGCGTGGTCTTCAAAGGTTTTCCGGATGTCCGGCTGTTTACGAATCTTTTTCCGGGACAGCAAGCTCCTGAAAACGGTCTGCCAGATCCTGAAGGCCTGTATGAAGAAAGTCTCCTCTCACCGGCCATCCGTGTCCTGTCCCTGCTGTCTCCGGCTCAAGAGCTGCCAGTTTTTTCACGGAACTTTCGGCTTCCTTCCAGTCCGGAGTCAGATAGCGCGGTGGACCGCTGATTTCTTTTTCCTGTTTGATTACTTTGTAGAGACTTTCCTGCTGCACAGTGACAAAAGCATCACCGGCAATCAGCGTTTTATCCTTCCGGCGGAAAAGTGATACATGGCCGGGTGTATGACCCGGAGTGTGAATCCATTCCCATTCAGGCAGTGGGGGAATACTGCCGTCTGCAGGAAGCGTCCGGACATATTCCGATATATCGACCGGCTTTGTTGGATACATTTTTGACATTTTCGCCACCATCCCGCCGTCCACCTTCGGATCAGGATCCATATACTCCTGCTTTCCTGTGACATAAGGAAGTTCTTTTTCGTGTACATAGACAGGCACGTTCCATTTTTCAGCCAGTTCCACAAGAGCGCCGACGTGGTCAAAGTGCCCGTGTGTCAGCACCACTGCTTTTGGATGGTTATTTTCACCAAACCGCTCTTCTGCTTCTTCCAGAATCTTTTCTTCCGATTCCGGCATGCCCGCATCTACGAGCACCCATTCTTTTGGCCGGTCCGGATCCCCGATAAAATAGACGTTGACAATCTGCACGGGAAAACAGTAAACATCCGGCACCACCGAATGTCCTTTGCCGCTTGCTGCTGAAGTCAGAGGCATTACTTTTTTATCCAACGGATCTTTTCTCATCCTGAGTCCTCCTTTTTTTGTATAGCTATGTTAAAGTTCGCTTTTGATGGCTGGAGAAACACTTCGCTTCCAACCGGCAGGCTTGCCGTGGAAAGCGTAAAGATCCTCCCGGACGGAAGGGACAGCCGCAGGCTTTCTTCGCGGCAGGTGTAAAGAGCTTCAGGCAGCCTTAAATAACAACCCGGAGCTTTAACAGAGCCTTTTGTATAAAAGTTACATTACTCTACCTTTTTTCTCTATTTGTAAAACAAGGCTTGAGAAAACAGGGTTTCCTATGCTTCACTCTTTCTGCCCTGATTTTTTCTAAATTTTCCATAAACTAAGCACTTATTCACGTGTCTTAGGTCATCTTCTTTTAATTCTTTCCAGTTTCTATTGAGAGCGTTTTCTTTCTCTTCTAAAATAGAAAGGGCATGAGACTATTTTCCACTAAAAGGAGGAAATTCAATATGAAATTTCAGCGAAGTACAGCAGGTCTTCTTGCTGCCGGGATTCTGTTATCGACAGGAACTGTGGCAGCGGACGCACCTGGAAAAAGCGGGGATAAAGAAAACGGACCGAAGAGAGCTGTTGAAAACATAGACGTTATCGAAGCAGACGGGGAAAGCTTTGCAATTTCTTTTGACAAAACTTATCCGGCCGGCCTGCCGCTGGAACGCATTGCCGATGTGGAAATTACGGATGAGGACGGAAACGTTATTGATCCGGGAGATCTTAACGTTGAAGTAGATGGAAGCGACCGTTCCACCGTTACCGTTACACATAACGACTTAACTGGAAATACTGGTACTCTCCGGGTAAATGATCAGGAAGCGGACTTTGACTATGACTTTTTTGACTTAAATATTTTCCATACAAATGATAACCACGGACGGACGGATGCCTTCCCTCAGCTCGTCACTGCCTATGAACATGCCCAGGATGTGTACGGAGAAGGTCTGCTGCTTGATGCCGGGGATGTTTTTTCCGGCACGCTGTATTTTAACGAATACCGCGGACAGGACGCGGCCGAATTTATGAATTATATGGAATACGATGCTTTCGTGCCGGGCAACCACGAATTTGACCTCGGGGACATAGATGAAGGTCACCCTGAACTCGTTGCATTTTTCGAAGCGCTTGATTTTCCTGTAGTAGCGTCCAACATCGACTTCTCCGGTGACAGCGGCTTTGATCACCTGAACCAGGGCGGCATCAGCTATGATCCGGAGGCAGGCAATATTTATGACGGCATCGTTCTCGAACAGGACGGGGAAGAAATTGGTATTTTCGGACTCGATACGGAAGATACTGAAAACATCTCCAGCCCATTGGACGTGACTTTCTCTGACTACGCAGAAACAGCAGAAGAGATGGTCAGCCAGTTTGAAGAAGAAGGGATCGATAAAATTATTGCCCTCACCCACCTCGGTTACGACAGCAGCCCGGATATCGGAAGCGACCTGCTTCTTGCCGAGCAGGTGGAAGGTATTGACGTAATTGTCGGTGGACACAGCCACACCCAGGTAGAACCGCCGACGGTTGTTACAGAAAATGCAGACGGAGAGCCTATCGAGCCGACGGTTGTCGCACAGGCCGGGGAATACGGTCAGCAGCTCGGTGCTATTGATCTGAGGTTTGACAGCAGCGGCACGATCGTTCACTCTGACGGCGAGCTGTTTGCTTCCGAAGATTTTGACGCAGATCCGACAGCGGCAGAAATGCTTGAGCCGTATACTGCAGGCGTAGAGGAACTGCAGAATGAGCCTGCCGGATCCACTGTTGTCAATGAACTCACGAATCCGCGTCTTGGAGACGGCTCTGAAGTCAGCGTCCGTGCCAACGAAACGGCACTCGGCAACCTGATTGCCGATGGACAGCTGGACGCGGCGCTTACGGCTGATGACGAAACAATCATGGCTGTGCAGAACGGCGGAGGCATCCGGGCACCGCTTCCTGCCGGCGATGTAACGGTCGGTGATATTATTACTGTGCAGCCTTTCGGCAACCGCCTCGCACTGCTTGACCTTTCCGGTGAGGAAATTCACGAGGCATTTGAGCACAGCGTGGGCGAAGTTCCTGACGAAAACGGTGGTTTCCTGCAGGTGTCTGAAGGAACGGAAATTACCTTCGACAGCAGTAATGACTCTGGCGAGCGCGTCGAATCCATCGTCGTTGACGGCGAAGAAATTGCCCGTGATGACGAAATGTATACGATTGCTACAAACAACTTCACCGCAACCGGCGGTGACGGCTACGACGTCTTTGCGGACGCCTATGATGACGGCCGAGGCACGATCGTCGGCTTCACTGACTGGGAGATGCTGCGTGACTACATGGCCTCTCTTGGTGAAGTGGACTATGATGTAGAAGGACGCATTACAGACCTCGCTTCTGACGAGTAAAAAAATAGAACAAACAGCAGGAGCTGCCCCGTCGATTCTATCGATGGGACAGCTCTTTTTTTCTCTACATGCGGCAGATCCATTCCGGACGGTCTCCGCAGCGGCAGACTTCTTTCAAGTAATCGACATTATGAATATAAAGAAAACCTTCCTCCTGAGAAATAACTTTTTCTTTTTTCAGCTCAGTCAGCAGCCGGTTAACACTTTCCCGGGAAGATCCAATATAGCTTCCGATATCCCCATTTTTCATCTTCTTTTCTATCAGCAGGCCTCTTTTTGTATCTCTTCCGTAAGTTTGAGCAAGTCGAAGCAGTGTTGAACAGAGAGCTCCCCTTTTTCCGTAAAAGGTCAGGTCATGAAGCTTTGCCTGCACTGTTTTCTCCATGAGAGAGGTCCATTTCAGCATATCCACTGCAAAATCACGGCTGCAGCCGACAGCTTTTATAATATCTTCATGACGAATAATCCCCGCTTTCCCTTCCGTTAAAGCATCCGCCTGGTACGTGTGACAATCTTCTGTAAAGCTTACTCCTTCTCCAATCAAATCTTCTTTCCCGGCAATTTGGAATACATACTCTTTGCCATCTGCCTCCTTCCATATTTTCACTTCCCCTTCTATTACAAAAAATAATTTGTCTGCAGGCTCGTTCCTTGAAAAAAGAACCGTGCCCGGCTGAAATGTTTTCCACTCCATTATCCTGTAAAGAATCTGTCTGCTTTCTTTCGAAAAGAAAAATGTACTGCCGGGTGACATCCTCACTGTTTCACTTACAGCAACTGTCATGTAAAAAATCCCTCCATCCCTGAATTTAACTTTAGTATACGGTTTTATACGAAAATGGCAGTGACAAAAATCACTCCTGAAAAAAAGTTCACAGCTCAGTTTCTCCCCCCCCTGCCGCTGCGGTACCGGCTTCTTAAATAATTTTATTTATTTTTTTCTGCTGGTGTGATATTTCTCACAGCCGGAAGACCGCTCCCCGCTTTACAATGAGTTCATTGACAGGAAAGGGGTGAGCACATGCAGCTTGAACGATCTTTTTATTCCAGAGCCAGCATGTATTCTTTTATCGTAGTTATGATTTTAATTCTGCTTATGTGGATTGGAACGGGACAGTTCTCCCATATAGATATAATGCTTTTCGGCTATTTAATTGCTTCGTTTGTTTTCGCGATCGGCATCACGGTCCGTATGGTTTCATGGTCGCTCAGGCCGGCAACACGACAGATGCTGAAACGGAGCTTCTCCAACTTAAAAAACAAAGAAAGAAAAAAACGGAATGTCACCTCGGTTCTTAAAACGGCCGTCGACAACATCGTTCTTCAAAAATTTATTTTTAAGCGGGGCATTTACCGTGGTGTCGCCCACTGGCTGCTTGCCTGGGGATGCATCGGTTCCTTCGCAATCACGTTCGGACTGACTTTCGGATGGATGCATTTCAGCCTCGTCGATCCGGAAACGTATCAGATGGTTGTGATGGGAATTCCCACTATTACGATGCACGCAGATGGTATTTTTGCCGAGCTTGTCTACAACGGACTGAATATTACCGCCATGATGGTGTTTATCGGCGTTCTTATGGCAATTATCCGTCGGAAAACAAACCAGGACGTGCAGGTGACCCAGCGTCCGGAATTCGATCTTCTGCCACTCTACATTTTGATGGCTGTCACAGTAACCGGACTTGTTCTCACGCTTTCCTATAAGTTTATGAACGGGTGGATGCATAACTATCTCGCCCTCATCCACCAGGTGACAGTCGTTCTGTTTCTTGTTTACTTCCCATTCGGCAAGCTGTTCCACCTGCCGATCCGGCCGATGGCTGCCGGGGTTCCGATGAATTATCAGGAAGAAGCCGGAGTTGACACAAGGGGATGTGCCAAGTGCGGCACCCCGTACAGCAGTGATGATCAGATTGAAGACGTCAAAGGCATTCTTGGAGTACAGAACTTCGACCTCCAGATGGCAGACGGCACTTATCTTTCCGACTACTGTCCGGCCTGCCGCCGGCGCATGCGGGTCATGAAGCAGCTGAACCTGGAGCACCAGCACGAAAATCCATACGCGCCGATTCAGACAATGACCGATGTCCAGGTACCCGGCTTCAGCACAGGCCGGTCTGATTCCTACTATAAAGAAGCTGAAGGAGACGAAAAATTATGACGGAATTTATTGCAAAGCCGGGAGTTAAAAACCTGAAGCATGAAGGGGAAAAACTGATCACCACCCACTGCAGCTACTGTGGGATGCAGTGCGGGATGCACATCCGTGTCTCGGAAAAAACAGGAAAAATCAAAGGAGTCGAGCCCCGCTACGACTGGCCGGTCACGCTTGGCAAACTCTGCCCGAAAGGGGTCACTGCCTACCAGCAGATCGATCACCCGGACCGCATCAAACGCCCTCTGATAAAAAAGAAAGGACGCTTTGTCGAAAGCAGCTGGGAAGAAGCGCTTTCCCTCATTGAAAAGAAATTTACAGAGCTTCAGGATAAACACGGCAAAGATTCACTTTCTGTCTTCGGCGGCGTTTCCATGACAAATGAAAAATGCTACCTTGTCGGCAAGTATGCCCGTGTGGCCCTCGGCACCCGCTTTCTCGATTACAACGGCCGCTTCTGCATGAGTTCTGCTGCCGGCGGCTTCATGAAAACATTCGGCATGGACCGGGGCTCCACGCTCCCGTGGACGGAACTTGAGCACAGCGACTGCTTTTTGATTGCCGGATCCAACACAGCCGAATGCCACCCGACAAGCATTCAAATGTTCTGGAAAGCACGGGATAAAGGAGCAAAGATGATCGTTGTCGATCCGCGGGAAACACCGACTGCCCGGATTGCTGACGTCCACCTGGACCTGCTTCCGGGCACCGACTCGGCCCTTGCCAACGGTCTGCTTCACCTGCTGATCAAAGAAGACTTTGTTGACAAAGAATATGTAGAGAACCGCTGCAACAACTTTGAAGAGCTGAAAGCTTCTGTTGAACCATTCACACCGGAATATACGTCCCAGCTGACCGGTGTTGATAAAAATAAGATTATTAAAGCAGCCCGCATCTACGGAAGCTCCCCCCGCTCCGTTGTCATGTTTGCCCGGGGAGTCGAACAGCAGTCCAAAGGTGTGGACAACGTGACGCTCTATACGTCGCTTGCTCTTCTCCGGGGGCAGATCGGCAAGTTCGCTTCCGGCGTCGCTACGTTCACCGGTCAGGGGAACGGCCAGGGCGGACGCGAACACGGACAAAAATCAGATCTTCTTCCCGGCTACCGGAAAATCACGGATCCGGAAGCGGTCAAATACATTTCCGGAGTGTGGGGAATTGATCCGGAAGAAATGCCGAAAGCTGGAGTTTCTGCTTTCGAAATGTTTGATGAAATTCATAAAGGAACGATTCGTGCCATGCACGTTGTTTGCAGCAATCCTGCCGTCTCGGCTCCGGACGCGGAATACGTATGGGAAGCTTTTAAAAAGCTCGATTTTCTTGTCGTTAACGACTTCTTTCTTTCGGAGACAGCCGAATTTGCAGATGTCGTGCTGCCGACAACCACATGGGCAGAAGACGAAGGAACGACCACCAACCTGGAAGGACGGGTGATCCGCATCCGGAAATCCATCGAACCGCTCCATGAATCCAAAACCGACTGGCAGATTTTCAAGGAAATTGCTGCACGTCTCGGAAAAGGAAAGCATTTTGATTACAGCAGTCCACGGGAAATATTTGAGGAATTCCGCCTGGCAACAAAAGGCGGCAAAGCGGATTATTCCGGCATTACTTACGAACGCATTGATAAAGAGGACGGCGTTTTCTGGCCGTGTCCATCGGAAGACCACCCGGGGACGCCGACGGTTTTTAAAGAAACATTTGCTACCCCGAATGGAAAAGCGAACCTGCCTGCTGTTTCGTGGCAGGAACCGGATGAAACGCCGTCAGAAGAATTTCCGATCCGTCTTACGACCGGCCGTGTCGTCTTTCACTACCTTTCCGGCAATCAGACGAGACGAATCGACTTTTTGATGGAGCAGTGCCCGGTCCCATTTGCCGAAATGCATCCGGAACTGGCTTCCAGATACAACATGCAGGACGGAGAAAAAATCCGCGTTACTACGCCTCGCAGCACGATGGAACTGGAAGTGAGGCTCACAAAGGCCACAAGAAACGATATTATTTTTGTCCCTTATCACTGGGGAAAGGAACTCGCCGTCAATAAACTGACAAACGCGGCTCTGGATCCGACGTCACGCATGCCGGAATTTAAAGTCTGTGCTGCCAGGATTGAAAAGCTCGAACAAAAAGCCGGCCACTAAACGAAGGAGGAAGTTGTATGAATAAAATCATGTACCTGGAATTTGAACGATGTATCGGCTGCCGCGCCTGCCAGGCTGCCTGCCGGGAGTGCGGGGACCACGATGCGAAAGAACGGAACTATGTAGAGCACGTGGACTTTATGGAGAGCAGACAGACCTTCCCGATGATGTGCATGCAGTGCAAGGACCCGGCCTGTGCCCGCGTCTGCCCGGCCAATGCCATTCAGATTACCGAAGAGGGCGTGGTTTTATCCGCCTCCGAAGAAAAATGTATCGGCTGCCGCAACTGCACGTTCGGATGTCCATTCGGCATTCCAAAATTCGATTTCGAGCAGAACAAAATGTACAAGTGTGATATGTGCTACGACCGTTCCAAGCACGATATCGCCCCGATGTGTGCTTCGGTCTGTCCGAGTGATGCGATCCGTTTCATCGATTTTGACGAAATGCAGTCTCTCCGCAGACGACGTACGCAGATGAACCTTGTTGAAGGTAAAAAACCGACAGAGCAGGACAAATGGAAGTACGTACCGGAATTCTTCGGAGTATATTCAGATTAATGGATAGGAGCGAAATAGTATGAACAGCACTAAAAACAATAGACATCAGACAGGCAGCCGCGATGAAATGGTGGAGCTCGTCAACAACGTTAACCGGGTCGACGATATTAAACTGAACCGCCGCGCTTTTTTAAAGGCCACAGCCGGAGCTTCCATCGCTCTCGGACTCGCTACGCTGCCATTTTCCGTTCATGCAGCGTTTGGAGACTTCGAAGATGAGGAGAACCGTCTGGAAATTATTCCGCTGGCAGACCTGCCGAAAGGTTCTTCCGTCACGTTCAACTATCCGACCGACAACGACCCGGCGCTTCTCGTCCATACGATGGCCGGCGAACTGAAAGCCTACAATAGTGCCTGCACGCATCTGATGTGCCCGGTTTTTTATGAAAAAGAAGAGGAAGTGCTTCTCTGCCCGTGCCATAAAGGCTACTTTGACCTGAACAGCGGTCATCCAACGGCCGGGCCGCCGCAGCGGGAACTTCCGAAGATTGAAACAGAGGTAGTCAACGGGATTGTCTACGCGGTAGACAGGCAGGTCCGTCATGGGTAAAAAAGCGTGCTGGACACTGATCGTTCTGACCGTTGTCGTCAACGTCGTCATGCTTCAATGGACGATTGAAGCCTACCTCGGCCATGAATTTGATAAGGTCTTTCAGTATTCCACCGTGGCTTTTCTTTCTGCTCTTTTTGCCGGAAGCATTCTTCTTGTATGGCGGAGAATGGAATACAGACCAGCAGAGTAAACGATAAAGGATGGGATCACAATGACACAGGATTTACAAACAAGCAGACGCATACTGATATTATCCACACTCGGCATGGCCCTTGCTTTTACTGTCTGGGCCGCTCTTTCACCGCTGGCCAGCCACTTCGGAGAGCTTTATGGGCTCACAGCAACCGAAAGAAGTATCCTTGTTGCGGTGCCTGTACTTCTCGGCTCGGTGATGAGAATTCCCGCGGGGATTCTAGCCGACCGGTATGGCGGCAGAAAAACTTTCACGTTTCTTATGCTCTTTACAATCGTCCCACTGGCAGGGATCGGCTTCTCCACCTCGTTTGCCTCGCTGCTATTCTGGGCGTTTCTTCTCGGCCTTGCCGGAGCTTCCTTTGCCGTGTCCATCACGTTTGTTTCCAAATGGACGCCGCCGGAAAAGCAGGGCACCGCTCTCGGCATTAACGGCCTCGGCAACTTTGGTACCGCTCTCGCCGGATTTACTTTGCCTTCGATTGCTCTGTTCTTTGGTCTTCAGTGGGCGTTCTGGGGACTGATTATTCCGGTTCTCATTATGGCAGCGCTGCTCTGGTTCTGGACACCGGAAACACCCCAGACAGGCGAAAAGAAAACCTTTCTCGGTTCTCTTTCTGTCACAAAGTACAAAAACACGTGGGTCCTCTCCCTGTTTTATTTTGTCACGTTCGGGGCATTCGTCGCTTTCGGAATTTACCTGCCGATACTGTTGATGGATCTTTACGCCCTGACAGCAGTGGATGCCGGTATGCGCGCTGCGGGATTTGTTGTGCTTGCAACCATAGCCAGACCGCTCGGCGGGTATCTCGGGGACAAAATCGGTGCAGGACGTGTGCTGACTTATGTATTCATGGGTATTGCTGCCGGGGCACTTATTATCAGCTTCGGTATGGGAAGTATTATCGTCATGACGGCAGCCTGTCTTCTTGTGGCTGCTTTGACCGGTGTCGGCAACGGGGCGGTGTTTAAACTTGTCCCGGAACTGTTTCCAAAAGCAACCGGCGCAGTCACCGGCTTTGTCGGCGCTGCCGGCGGACTCGGCGGCTTCTTCCCTCCGCTTCTTCTCGGCTCGATTCGGGACATGATCGGCACTTACACACTTGGCTTCCTGCTCCTTGCCCTGCTGTCTGTCGTATGTCTTCTTATAAACAAGCGGCGGTTCGATCAGAGCACCCGTGTGTCTCTTGCCGGTGCAGAAGCATAGTGTAAATAAAAAAGTTCAGGGAACATTTTCTCTGAACTTTTTTGTTCCTTAAAGCATTCGGTATTTTTTAAAGCGAAAGAAAAAATAACCATGACTTTATAACTATATTTTATCTATGTATTTACTTTTATCTGGAATGACCCTATACTTTATTTAGTCTTATAATCGCTTGTTTGACGGAAGAAAGGGGCTATCATGCTGAAGCAGGAATATAAATTACGACGTTTTTTCGATCAATTGTCAGAGCAGAATAAACAGCTTCTGCTGGATAACGGCACCAAAAAGAAATACAGAAAACATACGGTGCTTTTCAGCGAAGGGGAGCAGCCGGATCACGTCTACCTTGTGCTTTCCGGAATGGTCCGTCTCAGTAAAATGACAATGGATGGAAAAGAATTTTCCCTTCATCTAAAGCAGAAAGATGAACTCGTCGGGGAAGTGGGGCTCTTCAATCAAATGGCGATCAGTGTGACAGCAACTGTAGAAGAAGATGCCGAACTTGTCCGCTTCAGCCGGCTGACGCTTGAAAAGCTGTTTGAAGAACACGGGGAAATCGCCGTAGCCTTCATGAAATGGTTCGCCACCCACACCCAGTCGACGCAGGCAAAATTCCGCGATTTAATTTTATGCGGTAAGAAAGGCGGCCTGTATTCCACGCTGATCCGCTTCAGCAATTCCTACGGGGAGGAGCACAAAGACGGTACGATGATCCGCGTGCAATTGACGAATCAGGACATCGCCCAGTTTATCGGCACGACCCGGGAAGGGGTCAACCGCCTGATGAACGAATTAAAAAAAGAAAGTATTGTTTCCTACGAGGGTCCTTATATTATCCTCCGCGACGTTCAGTATTTGAAAGACTTCCTTCAGTGCGGAGACTGCCCGGTGGAAGTATGTACGATATAGAATAAAACTGCCCCGCACCTGGCGGGGCAGTTTTATCGTATTTCCATGTAGTTTTTCCGTACCGGACTGCTTAAATAAATTCGCCGGTCGGCTTCACAGCAAGGCGGTTTCCCTGCACCCGGACTTCCCCATCTGTGCTGAGAAGAACACATTCTGTTACGATGTGCTCATCGTTCACAATTTTATCCGTATATTCCATGAGAAGCCCACTCCACGTCCCACTCTCTTTGGACACCTCCACTTTCTGTCCTTCCATGGAGCGGTGCTTCGCTTTCAGTAGATAAGCTTTCCACTTTTTCCATTGATGGTAAAGGCAGGCTTTTTCCCCGCTTTCCAGGTAGCCCATCAGTGCCCCGCTGTCATCCACTTCTGCCTTGAGACCTTCAGCCAGGAGAACAGAAGCCCCGTGAACCGCTTCATAATCCTCAAATGATAAATCCCCTGAAAATTTCAGGCGGATTCCGTCCTCCACTTTTTCTGCAAGAACCGACTCGCGCTTTTTGCTGAGCTTCTTATCGAGAAACCATCCTTCTCTCGCTTTAGTAAAGCCTGCTTCTGCAAAAGCCTCTTCTATATTCTGCTCATTTATCGAATAAAGCTGAATGTGCAGCATGTTCATCTCTCCTTTTTCTCTAATAAATAAAGAATATCAGAGAAGATACTAAACAGGCTGTGAGGAAAGTCACAGCCTGCAATGAATTTATGAGCTTTCAGCTAAAACTTCTAAATTTCAGGTTATCGAGCCGGGGGTGACAGGCCGATTTTCTGTAAAGGTCAGCCTCCGTTTCCATGGGGACGCTTTCCGGGCGGGACGGCCTCAGCTAATTCCACCCTCCGCCCCGTCGGTCGGAGTGGATCTTCGGCTCGTCCTCTATCGCCCCGGAGTCACCCCATTCCTACTTCGGCTAAAATACGTGAAGGCTTGTTTCGGGATGTTTTATTACGCAGAAACATCTGCTTTTTGAGGAGGAATCCTTTTCCAGTTCATATCTTCAATACCTAACTACTGAAACTACAAGGTACTAAAACGCAACGTGTCCTAACTCTCATCTGTGATTATCTCATATCTAATTAAAACCATAGGGTACTAAAACAAACGTTGTGCATTGGGAAGTTACCCTCTAAATCTCATATCTACCTAAAACTACAGGGTACTAAAACCTTTACTTGGTTTGCCTGCCACTCTTTTAAATCTCATATCTACCTAAAACTACAGGGTACTAAAACGGTGATCGGCAAACTCTTTGATGGAGCTTGATCTCATATCTACCTAAAACTACAGGGTACTAAAACCTTGGACTTGCTGCTTTCCTTGCCTTGCGATCTCATATCTACCTAAAACTACAGGGTACTAAAACTGTTCAAAGCCGCTCCCGTCTGTTTCCGGGATCTCATATCTACCTAAAACTACAGGGTACTAAAACAGCTCTCTTCTGCAGTTCTTCCAGCCGTTCATCTCATATCTACCTAAAACTACAGGGTACTAAAACGTTTTCAGCCTGCTTGTTGAACATGACCACATCTCATATCTACCTAAAACTACAGGGTACTAAAACTACCTTCTCGTTGCCGTCACCGTCTGCCACATCTCATATCTACCTAAAACTACAGGGTACTAAAACATTTAATTAAAATCCTTACTCTCTTGTTGTATCTCATATCTACCTAAAACTACAGGGTACTAAAACTAGTTCGGCGGCTTCTTCCATGTATATTTTATCTCATATCTACCTAAAACTACAGGGTACTAAAACGTTCCAATCCTCGCACAACTTCAAACTTTTATCTCATATCTACCTAAAACTACAGGGTACTAAAACTTAACATGTCGCTCGCCATATTGCTGATTGATCTCATATCTACCTAAAACTACAGGGTACTAAAACAGTGTACGTGAGGGTGTGATACTTCCCCAGATCTCATATCTACCTAAAACTACAGGGTACTAAAACCACGTGGTCTTCTGCAGTATATTCCGCAGAATCTCATATCTACCTAAAACTACAGGGTACTAAAACCTCTGAACATCCTTTGCTATTTCTTCTAACATCTCATATCTACCTAAAACTACAGGGTACTAAAACGGAGGTTGTCGCTGAGAGCGTGCAATTCTATCTCATATCTACCTAAAACTACAGGGTACTAAAACTATCCCGGACATGATCAACGCGATTGTCAAATCTCATATCTACCTAAAACTACAGGGTACTAAAACCCCTCGTTATTGTCGAAACTTCTTACTTGTATCTCATATCTACCTAAAACTACAGGGTACTAAAACTGTCCCTGTCAAGGTGCTGGTGATGTTTCCAATCTCATATCTACCTAAAACTACAGGGTACTAAAACTATCCATTTCCTGACGAGCGCGGAAGGATTATCTCATATCTACCTAAAACTACAGGGTACTAAAACTCCGGCTTCATGTGCAATCGTTTTAAAGTTATCTCATATCTACCTAAAACTACAGGGTACTAAAACTTCAACCGCTCGGTACATGCCACTGACCATATCTCATATCTACCTAAAACTACAGGGTACTAAAACGGCGATGTGCCTAAATATGCGCTTGGTATCATCTCATATCTACCTAAAACTACAGGGTACTAAAACAGACGAACAATCCACCCTGGTCAACACTTTATCTCATATCTACCTAAAACTACAGGGTACTAAAACGCCTCTGGACAGCTGTGAAAGGACAATGACATCTCATATCTACCTAAAACTACAGGGTACTAAAACAACCGGACGCCGACCACTGGAAGCAGGAAGATCTCATATCTACCTAAAACTACAGGGTACTAAAACCGGGAAGATGAAAGACACCGGAAAGACCATATCTCATATCTACCTAAAACTACAGGGTACTAAAACAAGCCGAAAGATCCACGAAGTGCCGGCGCTATCTCATATCTACCTAAAACTACAGGGTACTAAAACGTGTACCCTTGTCCTGAAAGGCTGTCTGATATCTCATATCTACCTAAAACTACAGGGTACTAAAACTGTCGGCATGATGTAGCCTCCTATTCTTCTATCTCATATCTACCTAAAACTACAGGGTACTAAAACTGCATCGCTCTTCTACCGGATGACCAGCAGATCTCATATCTACCTAAAACTACAGGGTACTAAAACTAGTCGAATAGTGATTTCTACTTCTTTTCCATCTCATATCTACCTAAAACTACAGGGTACTAAAACGCGATCACCCGCGCTTCAATCGCAGAGAAATCTCATATCTACCTAAAACTACAGGGTACTAAAACCTAAGATTTTTTTACAAAAAAAGAGGGAGAATCTCATATCTACCTAAAACTACAGGGTACTAAAACTGCGTATTGCGTTGATGCTTCGGGATTTTAATCTCATATCTACCTAAAACTACAGGGTACTAAAACGGACTCCTTGTTCGACAGCACGAAAGAAAATCTCATATCTACCTAAAACTACAGGGTACTAAAACACGGGAACCATAATAGGATAACCATCTACAATCTCATATCTACCTAAAACTACAGGGTACTAAAACCCCTGCCGCACCCTCGCCTGCAGGTCATCCATCTCATATCTACCTAAAACTACAGGGTACTAAAACCTATCGACTGCTGAAGCCTCTCACTGTTGCATCTCATATCTACCTAAAACTACAGGGTACTAAAACGATAAAGCCGGTGAAATCAAGCACCGCATTATCTCATATCTACCTAAAACTACAGGGTACTAAAACAAACAATGTTAGTAAGATTCCAGCAATAAATCTCATATCTACCTAAAACTACAGGGTACTAAAACACAAAGCTACATTAATTAAGTTAGCTGATCATCTCATATCTACCTAAAACTACAGGGTACTAAAACTGAGTGTCATCAGCTCCGCGATGGTAGCAGATCTCATATCTACCTAAAACTACAGGGTACTAAAACTTCATTTTGATGCCGTATCATATTGCTCTTATCTCATATCTACCTAAAACTACAGGGTACTAAAACTGATATCTCGAATAATCCCTCCGCCTTCTCATCTCATATCTACCTAAAACTACAGGGTACTAAAACAGCACAAGGTGAGGATAACGTGGGATCCGAATCTCATATCTACCTAAAACTACAGGGTACTAAAACGAGCGGAAAGAATTTCGTCCCGGTTGTCTTATCTCATATCTACCTAAAACTACAGGGTACTAAAACGGAGGCAATAACAAATGAATAGCATTACAGATCTCATATCTACCTAAAACTACAGGGTACTAAAACAGCTGCTGAAATTTTTTCATATTTCAGCATAAGTTTTTGTGAACTGTTTCATCGCTTCACTCATCACCTCCCATTGTAGATCAAGCTGAAAATCAAAATGCTGCTTGTTCATAAAATAGATCAAAACATATAGTTCTATTTCTTTGAAAACAGCAATGTCAGCAATTTTATAATTTGAAACCACCGGGGTGGTTTCAAGATTTTCAGCATAGTATTGTATTATATTCGAGAAAGCCTCGTATATTTCCTCTTTAGAGTAATCGAGCGGAGCGTTCCACACCATATCCTCGATAAGCTCCTCATCAAACTGCTGCTTTTTCCAAATAAACATATTATTTTCAAATAAATTCTCTGCCAGAAAATACTTTGACTTAGACAATACAATAATTGTTATTTGATTAGAGAAACTTTTAAGCATTTTTTTCATTTCTTCCTGCTCTTTAGGGCTGAGAAGATGCTCTGGATAGAAATAAATTATATAAGGAGCTGCTTTACTGGAATCTTTTACAGATTTGATGTAGTAAGGAAATAATTTTCGAATTCGTTCATAGGCAAACCGGTAGTCTATCTCTTCTTCTGTGGAAAAAGCAACTTCCATAGACTTCATAAAACTTTCTGATGTAAACTGCTTTGACTTAAGCGGAATAGTTGTGTCTGTTAGCTGCACCACATCTTCAATTAACGTATTAATGGTTTGAAGATAGCCATGAAACTCGGGGAGTCGTGAGAAATCGTTCTTTATTTGCTGCTTAAAAAGAGATTTTGCTCCAAGCTTTACTTCTTCTAAAAGATCCATATTTGAAATCATAAAAAATTGTGCCTGATTATGAGTTATTTCCTCCTCATCATTCGCTATATCAATTACTTTTAATTGATCCTTCATTTTAGAACGGGGCTGAAAAAAATCTGTAAGCCGTTCTAAAAAATTTTGCTCATTAAAGGAATGATTATCCATAATGCATGTGTAGGGAGAAACATTCATATTAATAGTATGATTTTCTTCCTGAATAAGCCATTCCGATCTCATCTTCCCCCTCCTTTTTATTTTAAAGTTCCAATGTTCTATTATCTCCCAGTAAAGCAATATTTTTATCTTCTTCCCCCACTAAAATCATCATTTTTTCAAACTGTTTTTCTGTAATCACCATGGCCCGCACATGACCATCTTTAGGAATATATTTCTTCACATTATTTACTACCATATCCGCTGCATCCTTATTTGCACAGGAACGGATGTAAATAGAATACTGCATCATTAAAAATCCATCTTCGATCAGCTTCTTCCGAAAACGTGTATACGTACGGACCTGGGCTCTGGTCTCTACGGGAAGATCGAACATAATAAATACGCGCATAAATCTATAACTCATGAAACTGTAATTTATGTGTATTTGGAAGATGAATTTTTTCAACAGCCCAGTTTTCATCAAAGTAATCTATAACCGACCCAATAAATATATCTATTGCCCTTATCACCGTCTGCATTTTTCCGTTAATCAGCACTTTGCAATGAAGCAGATTAATTAACTGCAGGCGGTACGACTTAGTTAGAAATTCTTCGGGGGGATTACCCATAACGAAGGCATCTACTACCGGACGGAACGGCTCAATAAAATCGGAGGCCAGGTTAAATGGGTTTCTTTCCCCTTTGTGATGGACACCTACACTCGGCAGTAAGCCTTTGGCTGAAATCGTCCTTGCAACCGCTGCATTTACTACTGCATACCCGTAATTAAGGGCTGCATTCTCTACTATAGAATCGTCTGATCTTTGGTAGGAGTCATCGAAAACAGAATGAAAATACAGTCTTGCTGCCTGTGCTTCAGTATTTTTTGTGTCATGATCCTCCACTTCTGATGCCAGCATAAGCAGCCTGTTGATTCGATCCTGTTCCACATTTAAACGGTCAAGAACTCTCGATTGATTGAATATTTTCTGAGAAATGATTGTTTTCCATAGCCTTCCCTTCTTTTCTTCATCCCATTCAAGCTGTCTCATAATACGTTTATGCTGTCCGTGATGACCGGACATAGGCATAAGCTGAGCTTCCGGAAGGTGCTTTGGTCCGCAGAACATAACAAGAATATTGTGGTTGACGAGTTCAATAATTAATCTGCTCGTTATTTTACAGGACAAGTCTTCTATTACGACTGAAAAAATATCACTGAGCGGTATTTTTAGTTCATCGTCTCCCCGTTTTACTTTTAGGCTGTTCAAATGAAGCGAAAGCTGGTCAATACGAGTAATATGAACAACTCTCCAGGACATCTAATTCCCCCTGTTTAAAACTTTTTTGGATAATACATTTTCCGGTTTTCCTTCTGGCTATCAAACACATCCCCTATACAATTAACATTAATTTTTTCTAATTTTTTTGTGTTTTTACTAACATAGGGTCTCAAACGTTTGTCAGACTTCTTGTTAACATAGTCAAGTTCAATGGCGTTTCTTTCATCGCTGTTTACACCAATAAACCGGTATTCTTCCCCGTTAAGGTTTAAATAATTTCCTTCATATAAGGTAAACAAAAAGTCAGCTTCAGCAGGTATACTTTTCTTTTTCAATTTATTACTGTAAGCTTCTTCCGGAATAACATATCCATTTTCCACTTCCTGAAGATCATCGTAAGTTACGGAAACAAATTTATACTTTTCATTATCCTGATATACATCCATTCGGAATGATTTTAGAGAAAGTGCCACCACCCGTTTTGTAGTCCCTTTATATTTTTCTGAAAGGTCTTTGTGAGTGCCAAGCTTATTACCGCGGTATTTTAGGGATTTAATCACAGGACCGTTTTGTTTTTTGCTGTATTTATGAAGCTTTTTCCCTTCTTCCTGTGCATAGGCAGCTAAAGGGTTTTTTGCATCAGCATACCTGTTCATAATTGTTTCCAGATTTTCAAATGTTTTCGGATCATTCTCATACATTAGAAAAACTGTCGGATCCTTCTCGAATTTCTTTTTCAGCTCTTCACTTTTAGGATCATACAGATTGCTGATTTTATTAATGATAAACTCTTCCTCTCCATATTCACGAGTGGAATAAAGAGTATCGTTCATCAGCTGCCGGTTTGGCTTTTGGTCCACTCTTCTGGAATATTTAAAGCCTTGATAATTTTTAATCGCCTGGATTTTAAAATATTTATTAGTAAAGGCAGCATCGAAGTCACTTTCGTTTAACACTTCTCCTGTTTCTTCGTCAAGAAGTCTTCCGGCCTCTAAAAGTTTGTTCTGCACTTCCAGTTCCTTCTTTTCTGCCAGCAGTCTCGTACCCATGGCAGCAATCAGTGCATCTTCCGCATGATGCTTATAATCTTCTTCCCTGTCTTTTTTAAATTTCCATAATTTCCTTAAATAATTAGTAAATGACCCATTAATCGTCTTAACCTTAACTTCTTTATTATTTGCTTCAAAATAGGAAGTCAGGAACAAATAAAGTTCTCTTGTGGCATATCTCGTGTCTACCAGATTTCTATTAATAAACTCTTTCTGGACGGTGTACTTGTTTATATCTCTTTCTTCAAGCAGGTACTGCTGCTTTTTTTTAGGCATTTTATCTTTGCTTTTAGCGAGCTGAAGCACGTGCGTCTGATAAGCTTCATAGGATATAACCCCTTCACCGGACTTTAAATATTGATAAGGGGTTCTGTTCCCCTTCTTTTGATTTTCGTCTATAAGCACCAGAACTTTATTTGCCTGAGAATCATCAAAGGAAACAGATCTTGGAATTATATGATCTACTTCATAATGAGTAGGGTTCTCCAGTAGATTCTCCAGAGAGATTGATTTGTGAGAATAAAGACACTTCCCATCCTGCAGATGCCACAGCCGGAGTTTTTGAAATATCCCCGGTACAGTTTTTAATTTTTTTTCATTTAATGCATCTCTTACCTTTTGATTTAAAGCTTCATTTTCTTTCTGCAGTTTAGTAAGAAATCGTTTCTGATCCTGACTGTTATTTTCTCTTGCCAGTTCAATAACAATAGCCGCCGGTTCACCATACTTTTTTATAAGAGCATTCAGCACCCTGATGGACTGCGTAAACGATCTTTTTACTACCGGGGAGAGAATAAGTTCTTCCACGTATTCATCCGGAATCAATTTTCTTCCTTCAAGGGGGACTTTCCTCGGTTTTAAACCGTGGTCGGTAAACAACTGCATTTGATTCTTGGACGTATCCCACAAATCTGGAAGCAGAAGACGGATAGCTTTCAAGCTTAATGCGTGAGTTTTAGTGAAATTTATTTGAGAAAGCTGCTGTAACTTTTTATCAGAAATAGATAAGTTTAAATCTTTTAATTGCTCTTCTTTTTCTTCGACCTCCTGCCAGATCGTTGCTATCTCAGCAATTCTTTCTTGAAGATCGATATCTATTTCTGCGAGAGCCGGATCAATTTTACTTAAAGTGTAATAAAAGGTTAAAGGGGTAAATTCTGCGGTCCCATTCTTTTTCACACGATACCCTCGAATATCTTTTTCATTTAACTTCAATGTTTTAGCAATGTGCTTTAATTTAGGCTCTTTTACCTTTTGAAACACTTCTTTAACCAACACTTCTTTTTCTTCTTTAGTAAGTTTAGTATTTTCCTCTCTCATTATATTGAGATTGTTTAAATCATTTAATAAATTAAACATTTCAGCAGATGGAGAAGTTTTTACCGAGCGAACTTCCTCGGGGAAATAACTACAGAAACCCATCATTTTTTTATACCAGACTTCTATGTCCTGATCCCATCCATAAGGACTTCCTTCTCCAGGTCCCTCATAATAAGTTCGTCTAGTTTCTAATAAACCAAGAAAATCATCTATAAAACCATTTGTAATACGTTCTTCGTGTTTCTGCTGCTCAAAAAGTATTGCTTCTGCCTCTTCCAAATATGCTTTCGTAGGAAAACGATTACGGGAACCTCGAACTTCTCCTTCCTGAAGAAGTCTTTCCAGCTGGATTTCTGCTATGTACTTTGTACGCAGGAGTCTGTCATTTTTCTGAATTTGCTCCTTTGTCGAAAGTTCATTTGTCATGTCGTCCTCATCTAAATCAGATGCATCTACATTGTGAATACCTCTTCTTTTAACTAAGTGGGTTAAAGCTGTAACAAGTTCTTCTTCTTGTAATTTATTATGTAATCCTTTCACACGAAGATGGTACGGACAGCCATCACTTCTATCTTCACTAAAGCCGTTCTTCTTTAACAGTTCAATAGTCCGGTCTATACGATGTTTTCTTCTTCTCTGCAGACGTCTCGAGCTGCGTTTTGCACGTCTACCTTCATTATTTGAAACATCTGCTTCTGGATAAAGACGCACTCCCGCTTCCACTATTTGATCTTTATCATCTATAACACCGAATCCTACTGAGGCTATGCCGATGTCCAGACCTATGGTGTATGAATTCATCAATAATCCTCCCCCTGTATTTTTTGTCTTATAGGTATAATAACACGTTAAATGTATAATAATGTAAATAAAAACAAAAAAAAGAACCGCATAAGCGGTTCTTTTAGGTCCTATAGGACCAAAGCCGGCACTAAGGCCTTGTTTTAGTAGATCCTATAGTCTTAGGTAGATATACAGCCCGTCGGCTGTTATGAGATAATTCTAATTATATACAAAAAAGTAAATAATGTCAAACAGTTTTGTATATCGAATGCATTTTGCATCTCCTGGGTATTGTTCATGCAAAAAATACGTATACTGGGAGACCCAATGGGAAATATTAACTAGTAGAAAATCGCAGTGAAAGACGGCGACTCCCGGAGGATGATGCGCAGTCTGAAGATCCAATTTCGCGAAGGTTTTTTTCGCGAAATTTAGCTGAAGCCAAGCCCTCGGGAAAGCGTCCGTCTGAAACGGAGATTATACCTCTTCATAAAATGCGGTTTATTACAGGGCCTTTACTCCTTCTCTTCCGTTTCTTCTTTTTCATCTTCCGCCTGATCCCGCTGGAATTCATACTCCTTTAATTTCTTGTTGTATTTATCCTGCTTTTTCAGCAGTCTGGACTGCTTTTTCAAAGCTTTGGCCCGGTTAGTCGTTTCTTTTCTGATCGTCTGCCATTTGTTTTCTTTTTTCTTTTCAGAAGAAGTTTTATCTGCCTGTTTTTCAGCTTTACGGGATTTCCCTATGGAGCGTTTCTCTTTTTCTCTTTCCTCCTGCAGGGACTTGTCGATCTTATCCAATTTTTTCTGTCTTCTTTTAATTTTCTTATCCAGAGAGGTTAATTCAGCCATTGCTCTCACTCCTTTTTGATTTATGCTGCGAATTCTCTAAATCACGGAGACAAAATATTTCTGGCATGAGGTGAAGCGCTGCTGTTCTATATATATATCTTTACTTGTTTATTTATTTTACACTTATAGTATAAAAATAGCTATTAAAATTACATATTATTCAAAATAAACAATAATTATCTTTTTGTATTGAATAAAATTTTATTTGGACTGAAGTATTAAAAGCTGATATCGAAACAGCAATCAAAACTTACAGCTGCTTTTGCAGGCTTTTCCTGTAAATCCGCTCATAAGAATATTTATGGGAGACTTTCACTATTAAGTCTCTTTTCTTGTGTATTTAGTCCTTCGCCGTGCCATACTCTTCCTTTGCACTATGAATCGACTGTACATTCATTACCACAAAATTATACATATAGGACATCTAATCTGTTTTCAGAAAATTCACTATAATCAAGTTTTTAATGTTCTCTATAAGGTAATAAGAACCTTGCAGGTTCACTGGTCTGCAAAATTAAAAAAAGGAGAGGATGACATGAGTTTTCGTAAGTTTTCGTTTATTTTAGTTTTAGTGCTGATTGTTTCTTTGTTGGCGGTGCCTTTTAGTGCTCTCGCAGCTCAGCCGGGTACAACAGGAGCAAAATTCTTAAAAAATATACCTGTTTCCGGGGAGCTGGAGGACGGCAGGGACTTCAACGGCATGCTTACAGTAACTGAATTTGGCTATGATGAGGAGGAAGGTCTTTTAATAAGCGGGGATCTCCGTGGGAAAGCAACAGGGGACGGGCCCAGACCTGAAAACATAAGAGAATCTTTTGAAGAAGTTCCTTCAAACTTAACAGAAGAGAATGCGGAGAACAGTAATGATCTTCAAGCTGCTCAAACAGGCGACGATGGATGCCAGATTCTCTTTCTTGACATAGGACCGATTTTCCTTGATCTGCTTGGACTGGAGCTGGATCTATCCCAGATTGAACTGGATCTTACGGCTGTTCCAGGTCCGGGAAATCTTCTTGGAAACCTGTTGTGTGCAGTAGTGGGACTTCTTGATGGCGATGGTTTCTTAGATGGATTATTTGATGAGCTGATTGGGGCACTGGAAGGGCTGCTCGATGCGATCAATGACCTTTTGTAAACTGACAGTTCTGCGTGATTAATACTGTTTTCAAATGTAAACGGGAGAAGCTTACTGATACTGCCTTCTCCCGCCTTAAAAAAAGTGATATAAAAAGAGAAGCTGTCCTTCGGATGAAGTGCAGCCTCTCTTTTTTATTGAGCGTTAATTATTACTCCGTCTATTCTTTCTTCAGGAGCTTTTACTTTAGAATGACCCGTATAGCTTTTACTTCTTTGTTACGGATCGCATAAGCGTGTTCCCCGGTCACTTCCCGGGCGTGGACGAGGTGTGTCCGTCCGTTGTTGTATGTCAGTTCATAGGACACCGGCACCACACCATTTTTTCCAAACGTGGCTTTACGTTCTTTATTTTCATACGTAACTTCACATTGGCCGAACAGCGTAAAGCGGAGCGTGCCGTCCTCTTTAAACAGCCAGTCGGCAAGTGCAGGAGACAGGCGGAATGCGAGCTTTCCTTCGTACACCGTAAAAGGAGAAGGACCGGCTGTCATCCAGGCCCACATGTTTAGAAATTCCACGGTTGCGCCGCTCAGCCTTGCGACAAATCCTCTTCCATGCACTTTCGGATCAGGGTGTGCGGAGCTTGCGATAAAGGAGGAATGCTCCAGTATGCTTCTGCCGTAGACTTCAGGGTCCATAAAAGGGATAAGGATATTTTCGGCGTCCTTGTAAAACTCGTCCACGAGCCCGGCCTTCAAAACTTCGAGCAGGTATTTATATTCCATGTGAAGAAAAACAGACTCATTTTCCAGCCATCCGGGAGTAAAAGACTTTGCCCTACCTATTTCATTCGGCTCTCCCTCGATAGAGGAGGATACTTTATACATTTGCAGCTTCTTGTCAAATAAGTTCGACTGCTTAACTTTTCTATACAGATCCTCTGCTTCCCCTCTGGCAGAAGTCTTCAGTGCCTTCACTGCTCCTTCCAGATATGGTGCCACAGCTTTCGGCGTCAGATCCAGCTTCTGCAGTTTATGTTCCTGCAGGTTGTCGGCATCCGTTTGAAAATAAAAGTACGTCGGTGGAATCTCTTCGTACGACTTTACGCTTTCCACAGCCGGCGCTGTGACGGAGAGCATCTGTTCCACTTTTTCATTTATTTCTTTCCGCGTATACACTTTTTCCGAACCGGTTATTCCTCCGCGAACAGAAGCACGGTATTTTTCTTTATGCTCATTTACGCGGTGCCAGTAAGTCATGGGATCTGTTTCTTCTTTTCTGATGATTTCTTCTGACAGATGGTCCAGCAATTCCGCTCCTTCGGATGGAAGCCGGATATCTCCTTTTCCGCCGGTATCTTTCAGGAGGAAAAGCAGCCGGTAGAGCTCCATCAGCTCCGACGTGCCGGAGCCGAGCATGCCTGGAAGACCATTTAAGGAGTCATTCCATCCTGGCTTGTCTGCTTCCATTTCCAGCCCGAGACCGTATGGAGACAGCGCAGCGATTTTCACGGCCGCGAGCAGCACCAGCTTGGAATACAGGTTCGTTTCGTAAATATTCCCGTTCTCGTCCCGAACCCACGGACTTTCCGAACGGTAATTTTTATTTCCGCTTTCCACGACCGCATGATACTGACGGATTCCAGCTTCTTTTATTACATACCTTTCTTTTCTCGGCTTTATATACATCCCGCTGTCGTAAAATGGATAGCCTTTACCGAAAAACAGCTTTTCTGCATGATCCGGATAGATGGAAAGGAAATTGTCGATTAAATCAAGATTGTATGTCCAATGATCGATCCAGTATCCTTCGCCGTAGGCTGCCTGATAAAGCTGCTCCGAGGATGTAAGCAGTACGGCAAGCAGGCTGTGAAAATCCACTTCACAGGTGATGTTTTGATCTTCCAAAAAGTGTTTTACTTCTCCCGGAGTAAAGCTTCCTCTGAAAAATGCTGCTAAGAGTGGCTCGTCTTCCTTTCGGAAAAAAGTAAGAACTTCTGTCATTTTCTCCGGCAGCATTCGATAGCGGACGCCCTGTACCTGGAGCGGATTGTACCCGTCCAGCTGGATCAGGCTCATAAACTGATGAATGTTCGTATCGTATACGTCCGGCTCAAAGAAAATATCCATCCGCCGGTTCTGATTAATATCTCTGTAATTTCCGTTTCCCTGAGAATAATACGTTGGGTTGGTCGAGAAAAAATTATAATCTCTTTCCAGATCCCCGTGCTTTCTGGAGTACAGATAAAATACATTTTTCTTTTCCTTCGTTCCAAATACTTTCGGGAACCCTCCACGCAGTCCGTTATCCAGGTAGCTCTGTCTGACATAGGCATCAAAAACTTCCTGGGCGGTTTCTGCATTGGCTGGAGCCAGCAGATCCCCGGTAATACCTGCTGCCCTTCTCCGTGCCCCGGCAAGCTTCTCTTTTGTAAAGCTGGATGCTGTCAGTTTCTCAATCTTTTCGAGAGAGGAAGCCGCACCCATCACACTCCAGATTTCGATACTTTCGCCCGGTTTTAACGATGCATGAACGGGCGTAAAGCCCGAAGAAACCTGATTGGTCGTCTGCTCCTCTTCTGCCGCCAGTTCCGTGAGAGAATGGTTCAGAAATTTTTCCGGATACTGAAGCGAAGTGTCCGATCCAAACAGAACGGACCGGTCGATAATCGGTTCCGGACGGTATTCTTTCCCTCCCTGAAAAACTGTACTCCAGTAGTAACTGCTTTCTTTCGTTTCCTTTACTTCGGAACTGTCTTCGATACTTCCCCGAAGCATATAGCAGGCCGTATTATCTTGCAGTTTTTTCACTTCAAACCAGCTTTTCAGCGTATTGCCGAGTTCTTTGTAAGGCATATTTTTCACGCCTGACGGAAGTATCGCCGGCAGCCCGTCAATCATTTCCATCGTCTGCACGTCATCCGACGTATTTGTCACTTTCACAAAACGCACCAGTCCCCCGGCAGGAAGCTCCGGAAGAGAAAAGTATTCTGCCTGCACAGTGAGTCCCAATGTGCTGTTCACATGTTCCAGCTTCAACACATTTTCGGAAACATTCATTTTTTCTGTCACGTCTTTTTGATATTTGCTTTGTATCGAAAAAGGTTCTACAAACTGGTCCGTACCTTCCTGATGAATCTTTATAAACGTGCGGAACCCCTGACTGTAGACCATGTGATACGCTTTATCCGCCGGAAAAAATTCCATCACAGCATGATCTTTGTCCTGTAAGCCGAAACCGGCGATGCCCTGGCCTCGGTTCACATAAAATGCCCATATCGGGATACCGTTCTCCCCCGCTATGCCCGGAAGAAAGCTCGAGAATGTCGGCAGATGCTGGTAGTTATTTATAGTAAATGAATGGTCTTTCTCTAATCGATACATTGTATACCTCCATCAGGATCTTTTGGTGTAGTTTCCTGCGGTTTATGAAAATCTGAAACTTTAGCATGCTTAAAACACGGCTTTAAAGGAGTTATTTCAACCAGGAATACGAAGCTTCCGGGAAACTTTCAAAAAACGGCCATGACGGAATCGTCATGACCGTTTCAGGCTGTAAATAAAATATCGCATTTTGTGAAAAGAGCAAAGGTGCTCTTCTCATAAACTTAGAGCTTGAACAGAGACATGGATGCAGTTCAAAACTGCCCCATGAAAAATGAAGCTATTTTATGCTGTGTAACGAAGGCGGAGACACCCAGAGGATCAGCGCCGTTCGAGAATCCATTTTGGCGGACGGTTCTTTTGCCAAAATTAGTCGAGAACAAGCCCTCGGGTAAGCTCCGCTGAAAGTGCAGCAGCATTATGCCTTTCTCTTAAACGAGCTATTTTCAAGGCAGCTGAAAAGAACAGTTTATCAGCTCTTCACAGCTCCGTCTGTAATACTCTTGATAAACAGACGGTTGAACAGCAGGAAGACAACAATCAACGGCACTGTCGCCCAGAAGGTACCGGATAGAATCATTCCGTAGTCGCGCACCCGGTCGTCCATCAAGGAACGTAACGCTACCTGTATTGTATGGGTGGACTGATCCTGCAGTACGACAAGCGGCCACAGGTAATCTCCCCAGATAGCCATGAATACGATAATTCCGAGCGTTGCAAACGCCGGCAGAATAACCGGTACGATAATATTCCAGTAAATCCGGAAGTTGGAACAGCCGTCGATCCTGGCAGCTTCTATCAATTCATCCGGAACAGAGCTGGAGATATACTGCCTCATCCAGAAGATTCCGAAGGCGTTCATCAGCCCCGGCACGATAACGGCACGGAGATCACTGAGCCATCCCAGCTCGGTAATAATAAAATACGTAGGTATTAAACCAAGCTGCGGGGGAATCATCATAGTTCCAAGAATGAAAACGAACAGAATCGTTCTTCCCGGGAAATGCAGTTTCGCAAAGGCGAACCCAGCGAGCGAGCAGAGAATCAATACCCCAAACGTGATACTTGTCGTAACGATCAGTGAGTTAAGCATCGCCTGGAAAAACGGGATACTGTCCAGAACTTTCTGGAAGTTGGAAAACATTTCAGTTCCCGGTGTCATCACCGGAGGATTTCTGTTGATCAGATTATTTGGATTCGTCGCCATGACGAACATCCAGTAAAAAGGAAAGAGAGAAGCCAGGCCAACCAGTATTAGACTGGTGTAAATAAACAGCTTGGCAGATCTTAATTTTTTCTTTTCAGAGCTCATCACTTTTCACCTACCTTGCCGGAACGTCCGATTCTGTTAACGAGAAGCAGGTTTGCTGCTGAAAATACGATAATAATAAAGAAGAGAACAATCGCTGTAGCCGAAGCAGTTCCGAAGAAGTTGCTTCCGAAGGCCTCCCGGTAAAGATAAAGAACGATACTGATGCCTTCCGGTCGACCGCCGCGGCCCTGGAAAATATGCGGCTCTGCGAAAATCTGCAGTGCTCCGATTGTCGCTGTAAAAACCGTGAAGATAATAAACGGCTTAAGCATAGGAATCGTAATATGCCAGATCTGCTGCCTCAGCGTCGCTCCGTCAATTTTGGCTGCTTCATATAAATCGTTTGGAATAGCCTGCATTCCTGCGAGGTAAATAATCGTATTATATCCTACCCAGCGCCAGAAAATCATCGCAGAAATCGCAACTTTTGCTCCCCATTCCGAGCGGGTCCATGTAATTGGATCAATACCGAACACCCCTAAAAATGAATTGACGAGTCCGGATTCCTGGTTGCTGAAAATAACACTGAAAATAATGGCCACTGCCACGATGGAAGTAACATACGGCAGAAAAACGGCCAGCCGGAAAACACTTTTATATTTAATTAAAACTGAATTCAGTGCAAAAGCGAGGAGAAGCGCCGCGATAAGTTGCGGGGCGGTCCCCATCAGTCCGATAATAATCGTATTGTACAGTGATTTCCAAAAAAGCGGGTCATTAAATATGATATTAAAGTTATTTAATCCGACAAATTCCATCTCTCCAAGTCCATCCCAGCGAAAAAAAGCGAGATAAAAGCTGAATAGAATCGGGAAGACTCCGAATACGGCAAAGAGCAGATAAAATGGAGAAATAAACAAGTAACCTGAAGCCATATCCTTCTGTTTCTGGGAAAAAAGCCTTTTCTTTGGTTTCTTCGGCTTTTTTACGTTGTTTTCTGTTTCACCGTCGTGTTCTTCTGCCCCGGTATTTATTTCTTTTCTAAGTGTGTTTGACATGTTGTACCTCCTTATCCTGCCCCTGGTATGTATGAAAAAGGAGAGCGCAGTGAGACCACTACGCTCTCTCTTCCACCAGTGTTATCTGGAAGTTCTCTGCTCTACCCGCGTTAAAACATCTTCCCACTCTTCTTCCGGATCTGCTCCATCATAAACATTGTCGAGGCCGTCCAGAATTTCGGTGTTTACATCCCCGTATTGAGGACCTTTGTGTACGTGTTCGTTTTCCAGTGCGGACTCGGCAAAGACTTCCGCTGTATTCTGCCCGCCAAAGTAGTCATCACTGAATTCTGTGAAGGTTTCCATTTCATACACTTCCGGTGCGGATGGGAAAAGACCCATGTTTTCAAAAGCTTTCTGCTGCTGCTCTGGTGCAAGCAGCCACTCCATGAAAGCAAATGCTTCTTCCGGGTGCTCGGACTGATCCGGGATAGTAATGTAGGAACCTCCCCAGTTTCCGCCGCCTTCAGGCATAGAAGCTACTCGCCAGTTTTCCTGGTCCGGTGCGTTATCTTTTACTACTCCCTGCATCCATGCCGGTGCAAGAAGCGTTGCGTAACCACCGTCGTCCATCGCTCCGCCCCACTCAGGCGTCCACATACCGTAGTTATCCACGTGGCCCTGCTCGATCAATGCAGAAGTATCCATGAATGCTTCTTCTACATATGGAGTAGAATCCAGAATCAGTTCATCTTCTTCATTAAAATAATGCTCTGGTGCCTGATCCCGTTTGGCGTTAAAAAGAGTTTCCGGGTTGCCAGTCATCGGTGTCCCTGTTTCCTCAAGGACAGTGTCACCAGCCTCCTCGAAATCTTCCCATGTCTGCAGAAGCTCTTCTACCTCTTCCGGCTCAGAAGGAAGTCCTGCTTCTTCAAAAATATCTGCCCGGTAGAACATTACCGTCGGACCGATGTCGGTTGGCAGACCAAACTGGAAGTCCCCTTCAACGTTTGAACCTACTTCCCACGCCCAGTCAAGGAAATCATCTTCTACGTCTTCCGCTCCAAGATCATACAAGTTTACGAAGCGGTCTTCTGCGTTTTTGTAACCGTCAATTTCCGAAACTTCAATAGCAGCCATATCAGGAGCACCGCTTCCTGCAGAAAGCGCTGTGAAAAGGTTGTTATGGTGATCCTCCATATCAATTTCCTGGAACGTAATACTTACTTCCGGATTTTCTTCTATATATTCTTCAGCCAGTTCCGGGTAGCCTGTAGCACCGAACAGCCAGAACGAAAGCTCTACCTCGGCGTCCTCAGCTCCGAGATCCGTGACATCTGCGTCTTCGTTGTCAACATTTGCATTGTTGTTTCCACCGTCCGCCTGAGCTTCTTCATTATTTGCTTCATTGCCTCCGCAGGCAGCTGTCAAAAAAGCCATGGCTGTAAGAACTGTAAGCATACTTGATTTTTTCATCATTCATTCCCCCTGAAATATGATTAAGTACTTTTTAAAAATGTTTTTCAGACTGAGAGCTTCATACAACTAAAAACTAAATCGGTTTCGTAAAAGATGAAAGTTTTGATTGAACCTGTCCGGTTCAATCTTTTGTGATAGTAAAATATTGTGAGCAGTTAAATCTAAATCGGTTTCGTAATGTCATTGTATAGTGTCCCGCTTTTCATGTCAACGCTTTCTTTGGAAGTTTTTTTAACATTCTTAAATCGATGGATTATACTAAAATATGCTGTTTCGTTTTCTTTAAACGGGGCAGGTCCGCCGCGTGAATTGTGACGCTTGTAATCAGGAGTCCCGGGAGACTGACGATAAAAAACAAGTACAGCACCGGGAATAAAAACAAAATGTAGTGAACAATGACGATACTTCCGGCAGCGGCTGCTGTAAGAACAGGAGTTGAAAACGCATAGATGAAAGAGTACATCGCAGCGTGGACAGCCGAATAATTTTTATAAGCGAGAATCGGCAGCGCGTAAAAAACAAAGATAAGGTACATTACCAGCAGAAAGAAATTCAGTCCAAGCAGCATACTGCCGGGGAGCCCTTCCAGCCGGAATGACACGTAAAAATTCATAGAAAGGACAGCTCCAAGAACTGCTGCTGTAAGAAAAAGGCCGTTCGCCCGGAAAAAATACTTCCTGTAGCAGCCCCAGAATATTTTCCAGGAACTTTCCTTCGTTTCTTCCTCCAAGTACCGGCTGATCGTGCCGTACATGGCAGCAGCGGCCGGACCGATTCCGAATATCACTCCCCCGAGGAGCGTGCCGAACAGAAAGTAAATGTTAACAACAGCCAGGCGGTAAATCCATTCAGACAGTGTTTGGATATTTTTCATCTTAGCTGCCTTTTCTTTTCTGAGCAAGATTCTCTTATGATTAATTCCGGTTCCACCCGGACCGACGTCTGCTCTATCTGATTGTTGATCATGTCCTTTAAAACATAAGCCGCCATTTTTCCGATTTTGTCCTTATCCTGCTTCACTGTAGTCAGCGGCGGGTCAATATACCGGGAAGCTGTAATGTCGTCACAGCCGATAACCGCAAAATCTTCTATTTTTCTCCCGCTCTCTTTAATAGCGCGCACAGCCCCCATCGCCATCAGATCCGACGCAGCAAAAACGGCTTCCGGACACTCCTCCTGCTCGAGAAGTTCGTTCATCGCGATGAACCCGCTTTCTTCAAAAAAGTCCCCGTGTTTAATCCAGTCTTCCTTCACCGGCAGACCGTATGTCTTCATTACTTCCTTAAAGCCGTGCAGCCGTTCAGTGGAAATGTTGGACGTTTTTTTTCCTCCTATAAACGCAATGTTTCTTTCTCCCAAAAGGTAGAAATGTTCCACAGCAAGGGCGGATATTTTCGCGTTGTCGGTCATAATATATCCGGAATGCTTTCCACTCAGTGGAAGGTCGATCCCGATGCAGGGAATTTCGCTCTGATCCAGTTCATAGACGGACGGTTCGACTTCATCTCCCCCGATAATAATACAGCCGTCTACATTGTAGTGCTGACAGCGGGCTAAATAATTTTCGTTGTTTTTATGGAATTTTTCGTTGGAGAAAAACAGAAGATCGTAGCCTTCAGCCCCCATCGTTTTTTTAAACATACTCATAACGTCTACGAAAAAAGGATGGTTAAAATTCGCATTTATTTTACCGGCATAGATGACACCGACCACTTTCGTGACTTTTTTCACTAAAGACTGTGCGGCGTAGGAAGGGCGGTAGCCGTGCTCTTCCATAATTCCGAGCACCCTTTCTTTCGTCTTCGCCCCAACGTCATCATAGTTATTAATAATCTTGGAAACGGTAGCCTGGGACACTCCTGCCAGCTTGGCAATTTCCTTTATCGTCATTTTCATTTCGAATTTCTCCTTTACTGAGTAAGCAGACTGCCAGTGCTCTCGTCCGGTTTCTGTCTACGTATAAGTTTAACATTATTCTCATGCGGAAAACATATGAACGAAACCGTTTTATATTGTTTCGTGAAAATTTTTTATATCGAAAAAATTAGTTCCATTTATTTCATTTCAGCTTTTGACAAACCGAGGAAAATGACATATACTTTTTACGAAAACGATTTCGTAAACACTGCTGATTATACTACTTCTTCTGGAGGGATAAATATGCATCATGAACACAAACAGCCATTTCCTGAAAATTTTTTATGGGGGTCTGCCTCTGCAGCCTACCAGATTGAAGGAGGATGGGATCAGGACGGGAAAGGTCCTTCTGTATGGGATGTCTACACGAAACAGCCCGGCACTACGTATATGGACACTAATGGAGATATTGCAGTCGACCACTATAACCGGATGGAGGAAGACGTAGCTCTGATGGCTGAGATGGGCTTAAAAACTTACCGTTTTTCCATCGCCTGGACGAGAATTTATCCTGAAGGCAGAGGAGAAGTTAATGAAGCCGGCCTTGCATTTTATGAGCGACTGATTGATCTTCTTCTGGACAATCATATCGAACCTATCATCACCGTTTATCACTGGGATCTTCCTCAGGCACTGATGGACGAATACGGCGGATGGGAATCCAGAAAGATTATAGATGACTTTAACGACTACTGTGTTACTTTGTTCCAGCGCTTCGGTGAAAAAGTGAAGTACTGGGTAACACTGAACGAGCAGAATGTCTTTATCGGCCTCGGCTACAAAGTCGGGCTTCACCCTCCGGGAGTAAAAGATGAAAAGCGTATGCATCAGGCGAACCACATTGCGAGCCTTGCCAATGCTAAAGCAGTCGAGTCCTTCCGGAAATATGTCCCGAACGGAAAAGTTGGACCGAGCTTTGCCCTCAGTCCGGTCTACCCCCGTACGAGTCATCCGGAAGACGTGCTCGCTGCTGAAAATGCGGAAGAAATGATGAATCACTGGTATATGGATGTTTACGTTCACGGTAAGTATCCTGAGGTAATCTGGGCCCACCTGGAACGAAAAGGCACAGCTCCTGAGCTTCAGGAAGGAGATCTGGAACTTCTGAAGCAGGGCGCCCCGGACTTTATGGGCATCAACTATTACCAGTCTACGACTGTTGAACGCAATCCGCTGGACGGAGTCGCAGAAGGGAAAATGAATACGACCGGTAAAAAAGGTACTTCCTCTGATTCCGGTGTGCCCGGCCTGTTCAAAACGTGCCGAAACCCGGATCTTACCACGACAAACTGGGACTGGGAGATCGACCCGGTCGGTTTACGAATAGGGATGCGTCGTATTCATAACAGGTATCAGCTGCCGATCCTTATTTCAGAAAACGGTCTCGGTGAATTCGACAAACTGGAAAACGGCCGGATCCACGACGACTACCGCATTGACTATATTGCGAGCCATCTTCAGCAGATCCAGGAGGCGCTTCAGGACGGAGTCGACGTCATCGGCTACTGCACCTGGTCGTTCACTGACCTTTTAAGCTGGCTGAACGGGTATCAGAAACGCTACGGCTTTGTTTATATCGACCGCGACGAAAAAGACGTTCGAAATCTCCGCCGCATTAAAAAGGACAGCTTCTACTGGTATCAGGATATTATTCAAAGCAGCGGCGAAAAACTGCAGGAAAGGGTGGTGAATACCGATTGAATAACGACAATTATTTAGCCTTTGATGTCGGCGGCACAAATGTTAAATGGGGACTTATTACGAGTGCAGGAACTATATTGGAAAAAGGTTCTTTTTCCGCAGGAAACGGCTGCGGAGAAACGATTCTGGCAGCTGTGAAGGAAAAAATTGCTTTCTTTCGTTCTTCTGTTAATGGAATTGCGGTCTCAGCCCCCGGATTCATTCATCCTTCCACCGGTTTTATTGAAATGGGCGGCGCCATTCAGGAGTTTGATCAGTTTAATCTCCAGACGTATCTGGAGGAGGCTTCCGGACTGCCGGTTTCTGTGGAAAATGACGTGAACTGTGTCGCGCTTGCTGAGAAGTGGCTCGGCAGCGGCCGGGAACTGAACGATTTCTGCTGCCTGACTATCGGTACAGGAATCGGCGGCGCCCTGTTTTTAAACAACGAACTTTACCGCGGGCACGCCTTCCGCGGCGGTGAGTTCGGTTTCATGATTACGAAAGGACTCCACAATGTAAGCCCGGAACAGGACAGCTTGAGCACTTGTGCTTCGATGACGAGTATTCGGGAAAAGTACGCCGAATATTATTCTCTTCCTTTCGAAGAAGTTACCGGCGAAAAAGTGTTTGAGGAATACGACCGGAAGAATCCCGTCGCCGTAAACATTATCGAAGATTTTTACGAAACGCTGGCAATTGGTATTTATAATATCGTATCGGTTTTAAACCCCGAGAAAGTACTGATCGGAGGAGGTATCACGAGCAGGCCTTCCTTCCTCGAGGAATTAAAATCCCACCTCGTTTATATCGACCGTGTTTTCGATCTTAGTGTCGATACGTGCCACTTTAAAAATGATTCCGGCTTAATAGGCGCTCTCGCCTTCTTCAAAAAAAAGTACTCGCCGGACTCCAAGAAGCTGAAAACAAATTTTGAACGGTCGATCTAACGGGTTCCTGCTGTACGGCAGACAAAAATAGACCGCAGACGACGAACGATAATGATGGACTGGAGCTGCCCCGAAAGTACAACGGGCCGCTTCTTTTTTTATCCTGAAAAAGTGGACGGGCTGATAAGAGCTTCAGCGACCCAAAACATTGTCCCTCTTCCGGCTTTCTGATGATTAAAAAGAAGCCTGTAATGATTAATTTTCTTCGAGGACAAGTTTATACTGACAAATTAATTATCTATAATGATTGAAAACCTGCTTAATGACAAAACAGGAAGCTTTAATGATTAAACTACTCCTGTTAAAGTTTAAACAGTCTTTTATAATGATTAAAAACGAGTTCTAATAAAAAGAGGCTGTCCCCTCCTCCGGGTGACAACCTCTTTTAGTATTTTTATCACTAAGCTGTTTCGAAGCACCTTATTGAAATGGCTTCAATGCTTCATACAATCCGCGGTACTTAGTAAAAAGCTTTTGATAAACAGCATGGTTATGTTTATTTGGATAAATGGGTTCTTTCATTGGAATACATTCCTTGATCTCCTGGTAGGAAGTTTTTTCTCCTGAAGCGATCATGCTGCACCAGGCAGCACCCCAGGCGGAACTCTGGTGGGAAGCAGGGATTAACAGCTCCCTTCCAAATACGTCGGCAGTAATCTGCAGCCAGAGCGGCGAGCGTGCGAAGCCGCCGCTTACAAACAGCTGCTTCGTCGGCCCTGCCGCCTCTTCCACGCTGCTGAACACGTCATAAACGCTGAAGATAACCCCTTCGAGGACGGCTCTCGTCAAATGCTTCTGCTCATGTTCAATAGAAAGATTGATAAAACCGCCCCGGGCACCCGGATCCCATACCGGTGCTCTCTCTCCCTGCAGATACGGAAGAAACAAAAGAGAGGACGATTCCGGCTGAACTTGAGAAGCATCTTCCAAAAGCTGCTCAATGTTGTTATTTTTAAAAATCTTCTGCAGCCATTGAAAGGCGATCCCTCCGTTATTAGTCGGTCCACCGACAATCCAGGCTTCTTCATCAAAAGCATAGCAGAACGTCCGCTGGTTTTCAGAAACAGCCGGTGTACTGCTCATCTGCCTCACTGCACCGCTTGTACCGATCGTCAGCGCTGTTTCTCCCGGGTTAAGCGCTCCGATGCCAAGATTGGCAAGCGCCCCGTCACTCCCGCCTGCAGCAAAAACAATCCCTTCCGGAAGCCCTGCTGCTGTCCGGATCTTTTCTTTCAGTTCCGGAAGCACGTACGCCGGGGGAACAGGCTCATTCAGTCTGTTGTTTGTTATGTCGAGAGAAGCCAGTACCCGTTCGTCCCACTGCTTATGATGAACATCAAAAAGTCCAGTGGCAGACGCAATAGAATAATCAACTACCTCCGCACCAAACCATCGGTAAAGAAGAAATTCCTTAATGGAGACGAATTTTTTCGTTCTTTCGTAAATATCGGGGTGATGCTTTTTCAGCCAGTGAAGCTTGGTTAACGGAGACATTGTATGAATCGGGGTACCTGTCCGTTCGTAAATCCCGCTGCCTTCCGCAGACTCCAGAAGCATCTTCGCTTCTTCTGAACTTCGCGTATCCGCCCATGTAATGGAGTTCGTTAACGGTTCGCCTTTTTCATCAAGGCAGATAAGCGTATGCATTGCCGCGGAAAAACCTGCGGAAGAAACGGCATACTTGTCTGAAGGCAGAAGGCGGAGAGCTTCCAGAGCTGCTTTTTCAATTTCATAAGGGTCCTGTTCGGCCATCCCGCGCTGTGGATGCAGGAGTTCGTATGTCACCTCCGACTCTTCTACGCAGACGCCATTCTGTCCGAAAAGAACCGCTTTTACACTCGTTGTGCCGATGTCTATTCCCAGTACGTGCTTTTCCACGTCATCCCTCCTTTATATTCTTTTTAACGATATAGCCTGACGAATTTTATTTAGAGACTCATCCATTAGTTCTTTTCTTCGGAGGGCAACATTTACATATAGAGCGTCGATCAGACTCAGCTGGGCAAGGCGGCTTGCCAGCGCCTCCGAACGGTAATCCGTTTCTGTCGAGACGGTGTGAAGAGACACGTCAGCACGCTCTGTCAGCGGAGACTTGGCCAGATTTGTTACTGCAATAAGTTTTGCCCCGTTCTCCGCTGCGATGTCTGCTGCCTGCAGAATGTCGCGGTTGGCTCCCGAATGGGAAATGAGCACTGCTGCCGACCCTTCTGACAGCTGTGAGGCAGCCATGACCTGCAGATGGGAATCCGAATAAGCAGCGGACGGGATTCCTGTCCGCATGAATTTATGATGAGCGTCGGCTGCGATCACTCCTGAGCCCCCATTACCGTAAAATTCAACCTTGTCTGCACTAAGCAGAATATCCACTGCCAGTTGAAAATCTTCCCCGTTCACCACGGACAATGTTTCTTCCAGTGTTTTAATATTCGTCTGAAAAACTTTTTCAGCAACCGTTTTTGCGTCGTCTCCCTCCTTAATTGTTTCGTGAATATTTTCAACTCCTGTAACTATTTCCGATGCCAGAGCGATTTTCATTGCCTGGTATCCCTTGAAGCCAATTCGTTTACAGAAGCGGAAGACCGTCGCTTCCGCTACGTGGAGATTTTCGGCCACCTGACTGATTGTGGAATGTACAATTTCTTCCGGATGTTCCAGAATATAATCCGCTATTTTTTTTTCTTTATCGCGAAGGGAGGTATACACTGACCGGATCCGGTGCTTGCAGTGGGTCGCTTCTGTATTAGCTGCCATAATTTCACTTCCTTTTTTGTAACCGCTTCCCTTAATTATAAAGGATAAACCCAAATAAAAAAATATTTTTTTATTTTCGGGGTTGTAAAAGAAATTTTTTATCATATAATGGGACATAACCTGAAAGATAATAAAAGGAGGGAGACATACGATATGGAAATTGGTTTGGTTGGCTTAGGAAAAATGGGCTTTAATCTCGGGCTGAACTTTTTGGATCACGGCCATACAGTGGCAGCAACGGACGTCAACGAAGAACCTGTAAAGGAAATCAGCAGTCACGGTGCTGTACCTGCTTCTTCATTGGAAGAGCTTGTAGGCAGACTGGAGGCACCCCGGGTTGTATGGATGATGGTTCCGGCAGGTGATATTACTACCGGTGTCATTGAAGAACTGACCACACTTCTCGAAGATGGGGACATTCTGATTGACGGCGGCAATTCCAATTACGAAGAAACGTTAAAACGTGCTGAAACACTCGCAGAGAAAGGCATCTCGTTTGTAGATGTAGGGACTTCCGGAGGTGTTGAAGGCGCCCGGCATGGTGCCTGTATGATGGTCGGCGGGTCAGAGGAAGCAGTTAAAAAACTGGAACCCGTTTTTCGTGACGTTACAATTGAAAACGGTTTCCTTCACGCAGGCGCTGCAGGAAGCGGCCACTTCCTGAAAATGATTCATAACGGCATCGAGTACGGAATGATGCAGTCCATTGCAGAGGGATTTGACATTCTTGAAAAAAGCCCTTTCGACTACGACTACGAAAAAGTGGCTCAGGTATGGAATCACGGTTCGGTTATCCGCTCCTGGCTCATGGAACTGACACAGGAAGCGTTCCGTAAAGATCCTGCTCTTTCCAACATCCGCGGCATTATGCATTCGTCCGGAGAAGGCAAATGGACAGTGGAAACAGCATTGAATCTGCAGACCCCTGCACCGGTTATTGCTCTTTCTTTAATGATGAGATACCGCTCTCTCGAAGAAGATACGTTTACCGGCAAAGTCGTTGCCGCTCTCAGAAATGAGTTCGGCGGGCATGAAGTAGTTAAAAAATAAACTTCTTGTTCCCATAAGGGGGTGTTTTCAATAAAAAGTTCTGTCATTCTTGGTATCGTCACTATTATCTTTGCCGGTCTGGCCTGGACCCAGACCGTCGGCCTTCCGGAGCAGTCCTCCTTGTTTCCAAGGGTTATTCTCGGAAGCATGGGAGTCGTCGGCGTACTCATGCTCATTGACGGCATCCGTGGTGGGAAGCAGTCTTCTTCGGAAGATACGGGCTTGTCACGCAGTGTATTTGTTTTCCAGATTGTCATTCCCGGCCTGATTATGCTTTTCGGATACTTTCTACTTACAATGGTAGGATTTTTCGTTACTTCATTTATCATTATTATTATTCTTTATCTTTATCAAATATACCGGATGAACGAAAAAAGACCCACAGCACGTGATTTAATCCGTGGAGCGATACTGGCAGCATCTGTTACATTGGCAGCTTATCTGATGTTCTCCGTTGTTCTTGGTCTTCCTACACCGTCGGGCAGATTTTTATAATTTTAGAAAGCGCTTAAATTATTATACTACGAGGAGTGTTTTACATGAAAAAAGTATTAGGTCTTTCCAGCGTAGCTCTACTTGGTGTTCTTGCAGCCTGCGGAAATAACGCAGAAGAAAATAATGCACCTGCTGATAATGCAGCAAATAACAATACTGCAGAAAACAATGAGGCATCAGAAAATGAAGAGGCGGCAGCTGATATTGATTATCCGGAAGGTCCGATTGAAATCATCGTTCCTTACAGCGCCGGCGGTGGCGGAGATACAGTAGCCCGTATTATTGGAGATGCTCTTTCGGAGGAACTCGATACACAGGTTAACATTGTAAACCGCGAAGGTGCCGGTGGAGAAATCGGAATTTCTGAAATGGCAGCGGCAGAACCGGACGGCCACACGCTCGGTGTATTCGGCTATCCGGATAACTACGTGCTTGAGGAAACTGGAAACACAGACTTTACGTTCGACAGCTTTGAATATCTCGCTTCTTTCGACGATGTGCCACACGCTTTATTTGCGGCCCCGGACAGCGAGTTTGAATCGATTGAAGATCTCGTCAACTACGCAGAAGAAAACCCGGGCGAAGTAACGATCGGAGAATCCGGCGCTCTCGGCCTGCTGAAAATTCTCGCTTTTGAAGATCAGGCGGAAATTGATGTTTCTCCGGTAAATTATGACGGCGGCGGTGAGCTGATCAACGGCCTCCTCGGCGGCCATATTGATATTGCCTCCTCCTCCATTACAGCAGCTCCGGAAATTGTCGACGCCGGCGGTGAACCGCTCGGCTATGCAGCTCCGGAACGACTGGAGATGTTTGATGAGTATCCTACCCTCGAAGAACAGGGGTATGACATGGACCTCGGTGTCCGTCGTGTCGTTGTAGCTCCGGCGGATATCCCCGATGAAGTCCGCGATGCGCTCACAAACGTTATGGATGAGCTGGGTCAATCCGAAGAGCTGGAAGAGCAGTTTACAAATGCGGACCTTCCTTACAACTACCTGGACTACGACGAGCTGAATGACTACCTGAACAACACGAATGAGTCCCTGCAGCCGATTATCGATAACAACCAGGACGACTTTTAAGACAGATTGATGCAGACTAGGCAGTCACTGCTTCACAGCAGTGACTGCTGCCTTTACTATTGCCCTGGGAGGCCTGGTTTATGGAAACTCTCGACATTTTGCTGAGTACTCTCTCACCGAGCGTACTGATGATTGTATTTATCGGTGTACTGATAGGAATTATCGTAGGAGCGATCCCTGGTCTCAACGGCGCGATTGGTATTTCCCTTCTGCTGCCATTGACTTTTGCGATGGATCCCCAAAACGGTCTCCTGCTGCTGGGCGGAATTTATATGGGGGGAATGTACGGTGGTTCGATCACCGCCATTCTTCTTAATGTTCCCGGCGATATCGTTGCTGCTCCTGCAGCGATGGAAGGGTATCCGCTGACCAAACAAGGCCGTTCAAAAGAAGCACTTTACTACTCTATTTTTTCGAGTATGGTCGGCGGTTTTCTCGGCGTGCTTGTACTCATTCTTTTCACGCCGCCGCTTGCGAATTTTGCACTGATGTTCGGTCCGGCGGAAATGTTCTTTATTTCTCTGAGTGGTCTCGTTGTCATCGGGGCGATCGCCGGAAATAACTTATATAAGTCGGCGTTTGCCGCCCTTCTCGGTCTGTTTGTCAGTACAATTGGAATTGATATGGCGGCCGGTGCAGAACGGTTTACGTTTGACGCCCTTACCCTCAGGCAGGGTATCAACCTGATTCCTGTGGTGCTCGGTCTTTTCTGTTTTGCAGAAATGTTTTTGAATATCGGGAAGAAAGCGAACGAAGTTATTACGTATAAAGATCAGCCGATTAAACGGATGACTGTTATTAAAGATATTTTCAAGCACAAGTATCTTGTAGCTAAGTCCAGCGTGATCGGTACAGCTATTGGGGTTCTGCCGGGTGTCGGTACCACACTCGCGGTTTTTCTTTCCTACGGGGAAGCGAAACGTACCTCCAAACGCCGTCAGGATTTTGAAAAAGGAAATACGGAAGGTATTATCGCTGCAGAATCTGCCAACAATGCGACCGTCGGAAGCTCCATGGTCCCACTGCTCGCTCTCGGGGTTCCCGGGAGTCCTACAACGGCTATCATTGCAGGTGCCCTGATCATTCACGGCATTGTTCTCGGACCAAGCCTGTTTGAACAGCGTCCGGATGTAGCGTACACGTTCCTTTACGGAATGCTCCTCACCGTTTTTGCCATGGGTATTATCGGTGCCGTAGGGATTAAGTATTTCTCCTATATTTTAAAGGTTAGGCAGGAGTTTATCGTTCCTACCGTTCTGATTTTCGCCATTTTTGGTGCCTACAGTATCCGTAACAGCCTCTTTGATGTACTGATTGCTATTATTATCGGTGTTTTCGGTGCTGTTTTCAAAAAGACAGGTGTCCCGCTTGCACCCATCATCATCGGTGTCGTTCTCGGCCCGCTGATTGAGAGGAATCTCACCCGTTCCATGACAATTGCGGAAGCACAGAATCTCCCTCTCCTTCAGTACATGCTCACGAACCCACTCGCTATAGTACTGCTCGTTTTTGTTATTCTTCTTCTCGTTGTTGTCGTACGGATGAGGAAGAAAGATTTCGGATAAAAATTTCTTTTTTCATATTGAATCCCCCTGATACATTCTGTGTCAGGGGGATTTTCACATAGGAAATTCGGACAATTTCACCATAAAAAAAACGCGCTGATTTTTGTCAGCACGTTTTGTCTTATACTGCTTTCTTTTCTTTCGAAGCTTTCTGCGCAGCGCGGTCCGCTTCCAGACGCTGCTGAAGAACAGACGGCTTTGCTTCTTTTTCCGGTCGAAGTTTGGTCACAAAGTAATCCAGTACCCACCCGGCTCCGGCTCCGATACACAGCCACAGCAGGAGGTTATTTGCCAAAAATCCAATCAAAAGCGCGATACCAACGGCCGACAACAGAAACATATCCTTTAAATTCACAATCTCTCTCCCTTATACTGGCCTATTTTTCTGAGTGCCCCAGAAATACTTATGTATGTGCCTATGCAGGCAAAGATTATTCCATTTCGTTCTTTGATGCATTTCATTAAAGTGAACTATTCTACCCTCTATCTTATAAGGTAAAACTGATTATTGCACTACTTTTTCTCAAAAAAATGAAATTTAACACTAATGTAATATTTTCTCATTGTATACAGATCTTTCTTCGCTGAATTTTGGTATGATGTTTTTATAATGTGATCCGTTTTTCGAACCTTTTCAAAAGCCGCAGTCTTCCTTCACTGAAGATATCAGCAGACAGTTTTCTCCACCGCTCTTCAGCCAGTTTAAAAGGAAGGGAGTTCATTATGATTCATTCAGCTGAACGAATGCCCCCGGTTGTAAAACTGCTTCTTGTCTTTCATCTTCTGCTGGCTGCTGGTGCTTTTTTCGGCGGAGGGGGTCTTGTGATAGATCCAAGCGGGAATTTACTTCTGCTTCCTCTTTCTTTTCTCGATCGGTCCCCTTTTTCCTCCTACCTGGTGCCGGGCGTAATGCTGATCGTGCTGTTCGGTTTTATTCCTCTCATAACTGTGTGGGGATTTATACGCCGACCTTCCTGGAAAGCACCGGAGATTATCAACCTGTTTAAAGAAAAACACTGGGCGTGGAGCGTGTCTTTATATACAGGGTTTGCCCTCGTTATATGGATCATCGTTCAGACCTATTTTTTTCAGCAGGTGCTTGTTATTCATCTTGCCTGTGCCGGCCTTGGCCTGCTCATTCAGGCCGTCACGGTACTGCCCCAGGTCCAATCGTGGTTCGAAAAGACATAAAAAGCCAGTTCTGCTTTATTATCGCACCGGGCTTTTTTCTCCTTGGACGAAGTGTTCCTACACTTTCCATGTACAGCATTCTCTAGCCTTCCGCTTTTTGAATAAAAAAACCGTCTTTTTCGCTCCATTCCCCAATATAAATATCTTTCAGACGGCAGCCTTCTTCCTGAAGTGCTGTTTTCAGCCAGTCTTTATCCCGGCCGAGTGCCTTTAATTCTTTTTCATGTATACTCCCATCTTCAATCAGCAGGTAAGTCGGCACATTTTCTTCAAATTCGTCAAAGTAATCCCTTTTCGTAAGCGGTGCTTCCCCGCCTTTTTCAAGAACACTGAGCATGCCGCTCGTTTCCAGAATGGCGTATTTTACTTCCCGGATGGAAAACACCCCCTGCATTCGAAGCAGCGTACGCAGCTGTTCCACTTCCAGTTTGTTTCTTCGGAGGTTTTTTGGATTTACTACCCCTTCCTTAATTAAAACGTGCTTCCCGCCTTTTATCAGGGTCCGGAATTTATCAGAACGCTGGGCCAGGGTTTCCACTCCCCAGATCATGGAACCCCATACGGCAAAGGTAAAGGCAATGTGCTGAACCTGAATATCAGGATCATACATTGCCTGGTCGACTATTCCCCCTAAAATCAGGACGTAGACAAAATCTATCGGCGTTACCTGGGAAAGCTGCTTTTTCCCAAGGAACCTGGTAATAATAAGTACTCCCACTACCCCGACTGCAAGAGCTGTAACGATGGACAAATACATAGGATGCACCTCTTTCTCATGTTGTAATCACGTTTTTGCAGTAACCTTATTTTCTTTCTCTTGTAACGTCCCGTCAACCTCTTTCTTTTTTACGTTATATTCGCTGGTAACCATTGGGGGGGGAAAATAAAAATAAAAAAGCAGCCACCTTCTTGAGGCGGCTGCTTTTTCTGAGTGTTAATTGAGCCTTTTTTTAAAGTATAAATCAGCTTGTCTGCTCTACGATTCCGCAGGCGTAACGATCTCCGGCATCACCAGTATCATGAGTTTCCTCATCCGGCCCCGGTTCTCCGCTTTCTTCTGACACATAACGGTCCGGAATATGACCAAAGTTATCCGGATCTTCGTGAATCATGACAGAAACTTCATCTTCGAGCATTTCTTCTATTGTAAAACGATCTGTTGTAAACGAAAGGGAAGCTGTCCCATCTTCATTTACGAGAAGCGGGGGCATATCGCCCGCGTGTTCTCCATGATCAGAATCATCCGGATTATAATGTCCTTCTGCTGTAGTGAAATCCTCTTCCGGTTCACAGACAGCTTCGTCATGTAGATGGAACCCGTGATAACCTGCTTTGACGTTTTCTATGTCTGCTTCCACTCGTACAACGTCATCTTCTTCATAAAAAGAAACCGTGCCGACACTTTCACCTTCTGTATCTGCCATTTCAGCTGCGGCCTCTCCGCTGCCTTCTGCCTCCTCCGCTTCATTGCTTTCTTCATTCTCCGAAGCTTCATTGGCCCCGTCTTCTTCAAGTTCGTCTTCGTTATCTACTTCCAGGTTGTTATTATTGCCGCCTTCCCGCCCGCCTTCTCCGGTATTTTCCTCATTCACCTCTCCGCAGCCTGCTAATAAAGCTGCGGCGGCCGCTGCAGCAATCCCTTTCGCTACTGTCTTGTTCATTTTGTCGTCCTCCTTTCGCTGTTGCAGAAGTATTCCCACTCTCTGTTTCTTCTAAAACGCATCTGATGAAATTGAGACTTTCTCTGTGGATTTGTGCGGTCAATTTATCATTTTTTCAGCCAATTAAGTCGTTTCGCCCAGGAATTTAATTGTTGTTATTCAAGGTATTTATTTCTATTTATGTGTGACTATACTAAAGGAATATAGGTGATGATGTTGCTGAACACCTTACCCTTTTTCTCTGTCTATGTATACTAAGGAGCAGAGTCCAAAATGGAAAGGAAGAATTAATGTGAATGAACGCTTTACGATTGTATTAAAAGTTTCCGTTTTACTGGCAGCGTCTTTCGTTGCCGTAGGTGTTTTAATACCCGATCAGCTGGAAGCATTATTTCTTTTGCTCCAGTCGTTTATGTTTCAAACATTCGGGTGGTACTTTCAGTTAATTGCTACTTTGTTTTTTATTTTTGCTGTATATCTTGCTTTCAGTAAGTACGGGCGCATCCGCCTCGGGAAGCCGGATGAAAAACCGGAATTCAGCAGAGGCACGTGGTTTTCTATGCTTTTTTCTGCAGGAATTGGTATCGGTCTCTTTTTCTTTGGAGTCTCGGAGCCGATCGGACATTTTTCCGCTCCTCCTTCCGGTGAAGGTGGGACAGCCGCGGATGCTGTCGGGGGCGTTACGTATACGTGGCTCCACTGGGGGCTTCACGCCTGGGCTATTTATGCCCTTGTAGCGCTGGCACTTGCCTTGCAGCAGTTCCGCTACAAGGCACCTGGGCTGATGAGCGCGACCCTTACTCCCCTTTTCCCGAACCATATGAAGGGCGGATGGGGACACACTGTAGATATAGTCTCCGTATTCGCTACTATATTCGGTGTTTCAGCATCTCTCGGCCTCGGTGCCCAGCAGATCAACTCCGGCCTGCAGTTTCTTTTCGGAGTACCGTATAACTTTTTTGTCCAGCTTTTAATTATGGCTGTCATTACGATGATTTTCATTGTTTCGGCAACGACCGGGATTCACCGTGGCATTAAGTATTTGAGTACGATTAATATCTCGCTTTCCGCCGCGTTTCTCCTGTTCATCGTCTTTACGGGACCAACGTTATTTCTTTTGAATATGTTTGCTTCGAGCCTCTCTCACTATGCAGCAACGTTTATTCCTATGGGGCTCCGCATGAGTCCGGTGGATGCCCAGGAAGCAGAATGGACACAGATCTGGACAGTTTTTTACTGGGCATGGTGGATTTCCTGGACGCCATTTGTGAGTATGTTTATCGCCCGGGTTTCCCGGGGCCGCTCCATCCGTGAATTTATTTCCGGGGTCATACTGGCACCAAGCCTTGTCACGTTTTTCTGGTTTGCGATGGTCGGAGGCACCGGGATCCATATGGAGCTTTATGACGGTGTGGATGTCTCGAGTCAGCCGCTTGAAACAGCTCTTTTCACCGTGTTACAGGAACTGCCGCTGAGTCTTCTCGTTTCAGTGGTGGCTATGTTTATCGTAGTCATTTTCTTCGTGACGTCCGCTGACTCAGCTACATTTGTACTCGGCATTCAGTCCACCGGAGGAAAACTGAATCCGCCGCCGACCATTAAGGTAATGTGGGGCATTATCTTTGTCTCGGCAACGTCCATTCTTCTTGCCATAGGCGGGCTGGATGCCTTTCAGACGGCGATAGTCGTTCTGGCTCTCCCGCTGTCGATTATTATTATTTTAATGTGCTTCGGCATCATGAAAACGCTGCGGGGCGAAGAAGACTATTTATAAACCGATGTTCTGTAAAGAAAGTACGTCCTTACCCGGATCAGAGCCTGTCAGTTTCATCTGACAGGCTCTTTTATTTAGAAGTGGCTGCCCCGTGTTTTTCCTTCACACATCCTGACGTGAATTAGTTTAAAGTTCCTCTTGTACGCACGCTATGGCCCCCGCTTTATGATTAATGAAAGACCTGTCATGATTAATCCCCAGCAAAAAGAAGCTTATAATGATTGAAAATCGAGCTATAATGATTAAATACCTTCTTAATGACAAATGGAGCATCTATCATGATTAAACAACCATCTATAAAGTTTATTAACCCTTTTATAATGATTAATCCCCCCTGAACAGCCGCCCGTCTCTCTCAAAATACAAATAAAAAGGAACCGCTCCGGGCGGCTCCTTTTTATTTTCTTTCCTTTTCTTTTAACAGTTCCTCCTGTTTTTTCTTCAGCGACGCTATTTTCTGCCGAAGCATATAAACTTCGCGTTCGTTCATTTCAATGATATGCTTTCTTCTCGACGGATCGGTAATCCACTTCGCGCGCCTCGCCAGCTCCTGCTTTCGTTCGATTTTTTCTTCTTCTTTTCTGACGGCTGTCTGTATCTTCCGCAGCTCCGCTTGCATTTGTACCGCTCTTCCTTTTTCATGCAGGTTCATGTCGTTTCCTCCCTGGTTGAAAAGCCGGTTTACAGACTATATTACCGTCCTTTTCTTTCTGTTAAACGTCATCTACTGAAAATCGAGGTCGCGTTTCCGGAAAGTAATAAATCCGATTACCGTCAGTACAGCAGCAATTCCTGCGAGTACGACAAGCGGCAGCACGGCCGAATCCTCCACCGGCACCTGCGGAACATGGCCGAAAGGAGTAACCATACCGACCCATTCAGGAAATTGAAAAAGTCCCCCGAGATAAAGAGCGACAAAGGAGTAAAAAAGATACACCCACACAAGCTGCGTAAATTTCGGGAGTGCTCCGATGAGCAGTACGGCAAGCCCGATCATTACAAGAACCGCCGGATAATAAGAAACGGCTGCCCCGTAGATCAACCCGAAAGCCAGTCCCTCATCCATCACGGCGTTTCCTGCTGCCCAAAGACCTGCGGCGGTCAGGGAAAGCATGATAAAACCATTTACCGCAGTTGTTCCCGTATACACGGCAAGAAGATGTGTGCGGGAAACGGCCCTCCCGAGCAGATGCTTCACCCGGTGCTTTTTTTCCTCGCCGCGGAGCTTATTGACAGCCATCAGCGGCGGAATCGTACTGAGAAGAGACAAAACAACGAGCAGCATAGGAATGAACTGTTCTGTCAGGCTCAATCCTTCCTGTTCCTGCAGAAGCTGTGCCATCAGTTCGTTTTCCGCAAAGAAAGCTTCCATATCCCCGAGTACTGATCCATAGGAAGCACCGAGAATGAAAACACCGGCCGCCCACACGATAAAACCGGTACGCTGTAGTCTCACCGTCAGACCGAGCGGATTCTGCAGTAAACGTGAAGCCCGTTCCCGGCCTTTCCCCGGTGGTACAAAGCTGTGTCCGAGATCCCGGATACTGTTCAGCCAGGAACCCGCTGCAAACAGCACGCCAGCGGAAAGAATAAGCAGAACTACAGGTCCCCAGTAATTCCCGCTGTACACTTCCGCTTTCGTTACCCATCCGAGCGGAGAGATCCAGGAAAGCGTTTCGTTGCTGATATCCGTTACTGCACGAAACAAATAAGAGCCGAGAAGCACAGCAATCGAAAAGCCGACTGTTCCCCGTGAATTGGATAACAGCTGGGCAGCCACCGCAGTTATTCCTCCGAAAAACAGACTCGCCCCTCCAAGTGCAGCCCCGTACAACAGCGATCCTTCAAGCGTCATACTGGCTTCTCCCATAGCAGCAAGTCCTAATCCCGTAAATACTGCGAGAAGTACGCTGACTAATGTCATAACGAGTATCGCCGCCATGAGCTGTGCAAGACGCCCTGCCGGCAGGGAGCGGATCATTTCTACACGCCCTTCTTCTTCCTCCCCCCGCGTCCACCGGGAAGTAAGCAGTACAGCCATCAGTCCGGCCACTACCGCTGTCATAAGAATCATCTGATGAGCGGTCATTGCCCCCATCGTATAGTTTTCCAAGTCACCCGGGCCGACCATCGCTGTCATAGCAGGGTTTTCCATCGTAAGAGCCATCGCGTCCCGCTCCTGCTGTGTCCCGTATAAATTCCGGAAAGCGACAGGCACAATCAGCGTAAAAAACGTCAGACCAACAAGCCATAGAGCAATCCTAAAACGGTCGAGACGAAGAATGAGCCGTGTGATAGTCAGTGTGTTAGCTGTGTTTCCCACTATTGTCCACCTCCTGCACCGCTGCCTCCTTCATAATGATGCATAAACAGCTCCTCGAGCGTTGGAGGAGCACTTTCCAGCTTCAAAATTCCGAAACTGCTCAGGTGGCGCATGACCGGATCGATTTTTTCCGTATCCACCTGGAAGAGCAGCCCGTTTTCCGTATCCTGAATGTCATGGATCCCCGTCATTTTCTCAAGTCCCGTTACCGGCTGTTTTGTCTGCAGAAGAATTTGTGTACGGGTGAGGTGCCTCAGCTCATTAAGAGAGCCTGTTTCAATCATCTTTCCTTCCCGGATGATGCCGACTCTGTCGCATAATTTTTCTACTTCCGACAAGATGTGACTGGAAAGCAGCACACTTTTACCCGCTGCCTGTGCTTCCCGGACATATTCCTGAAAAACCTGCTCCATCAGCGGATCGAGTCCCGAGGTCGGCTCATCGAGAATGTAAAGATCCGCATCGGAGGAAAACGCGGCAATGAGGGCTACCTTCTGCCGGTTTCCTTTAGAGTACGTGCGGCATTTTTTGGCAGGATCCAGGGAAAATCGTTCGATCAGCTCGTCTCTCCGGCTTTTATTTCCGGAGCCCCGGAGCCGGACGAATAAATCGATCACTTCCCCACCCGTTAAATTCGGCCAGAGGTTGATTTCCCCGGGGACAAAGGCTGTACGTTTATGAATTTCTACGGCGTCCGCCCAGGCATCCTTCCCAAAAATCTTCGCTTCTCCCTCTCCTGCTTTAAGCATGCCGAGCAGGACGCGGATCGTTGTCGTTTTACCGGCTCCGTTCGGGCCGATAAAACCGAAAACTTCGCCGCTCCGCACTTCAAGATTAATCTGATCCAGCGCCGTAAAGCTGCCGAATTTTTTCGTCAGGTTCGTTACCTCGACCATGTTCATGAGTATCCTCCTTTTATTCTCCGGACGGCTCTTTGTAGAAACACTTTCTCAGCAGGGCCGCGTACTCTTCCCATTTGGTAAACTGCTCTTCTGTTATCTTTTTCTCGTCCCCCATCTGCCGGATTTCCTGTTCCGCAAACCCCGTCATGGACCAGTTAAGAATTTCCACCGCTTTACCGGTATCGATGTCATCCCGGAATTTTGAAAAATCGATTCCTTCGTAAACAAATGAAAATCCACGTTCCCGCACAGCTGCCATTTTATGCTCTTTTTCTTTCCGTATTTCTTCCGCTTTCTCTTCGTGGGCACTTAACAGAAATTCAAATACCTGCGGGTGCGCCTGCTGAATCCGGAATTTAATGCGGCCGATCCGGCTCAGCCGGTCAAACAGATCTGTCTCGGAATAATCAATTTCGCTGTAGATCGTCTCCACAACAGAAACAGCGTAATCCAGCAGAAAAAAATACATCCCTTTTTTATGATGAAAATATTTAAAAAGAGACCCTTTCGAAATATCAGCTTCTGAAATAATCATGTTTGTCGACGCTTTTTTATAGCCGGATGCGGTGAATTCCTTCATTGCTGCATTAATAATACGCTCCTGTTTCTCTAATGCCAGGGCGTGAAACTTTTCATAAATGACGGGCCCCTCCTTTCTGAATAACTTTATAATGACCATATCGGTCACTTAAAATATACCAGTAAATGTCACGCTGGTCAATCGATTATTGAAACCGCTTTCAATCATAGTTGATTCTTTCTGTCGGCAGGAAGAATGTTCCGATGTGAAGAAGAATATACAGGTAAGGTATTACTTAAGGCGGTGATCTGCATTGACTTTTCAGTTCGAACAATCCGATACGTTAAAACGACTTCCGGATCAATTTTTTGCGAAACTCGCAAAAAAAGCACATAAAATTGCCATGGAAGGACACGATGTGATTAATCTCGGCCAGGGGAACCCCGATCTGCCGACGCCTCCCCATATCGTGGAAGCTCTGCAGGAAGCAGCTCCCGATCCGGAATTTCATAAGTATTCCCCGTTCCGCGGGCATCATTTTTTAAAGCAGGCGGTCTGCGATTTTTATAAGCGGGAATACAACGTAGACCTTGACCCTAAAACGGAGGTTGCCGTGCTTCCCGGTGCTAAAACCGGCCTCGTGGAGCTCAGCCAGTGTCTATTGAATCCAGGTGATACGGCACTGCTTCCGGATCCCGGGTATCCGGATTACATGTCGGGCATCGCCCTTGCCGATGCCTCGCCGGCATACATGCCTCTCCGTGCTGAAAACGGCTTTCTGCCGGATTACGCCGAGCTTTCCACGAACACACTGAATAATGCAAAACTGATGTTTTTAAATTATCCAAACAACCCGGCTTCAGCACTCGCCAACGCTTCTTTTTTTGAAGAAACAGTGAAGCTTGCGGGTAAACACAATATCTGCGTCTGCCACGACTTCGCCTATGGTGCCATCGGCTTCGACGGTGAGAAACCACGCAGTTTCCTGCAGACGGACGGGGCTAAAGACGTCGGGATTGAAGTGTACACGATGTCCAAAACGTATAACATGGCCGGCTGGCGTATCGCTTTTGCTGTCGGTAATCCGTCGGTCATCGACAGTCTCAACCTGATTCAGGATCATATGTACGTCAGTCTGTTCGGAGCGGTGCAGAAAGCAGCTGCCGCTGCACTGCAGAACCCTCAGGAAGCCGTACGTGAGCTTTCTGATACGTATGAACAAAGAAGAAACGTCCTGATCGAAAGTCTCCGTGGGATCGGCTGGGACGTCCCTTACCCTGAAGGCTCCTTTTTTGCCTGGCTTCCTGTTCCCGAAGGATGGACGTCAGAGGAGTTTGCGGACTTGCTCCTGGAAAAAGCCCACGTCGTTACCGCTCCAGGCAGCGGCTTCGGTACCCACGGGGAAGGTTTTCTGCGCACAGCGCTTCTTGCCCCGGAAGAAAGACTGAAAGAAGCTGCCGAAAGGATTGGGAAACTTGGTATACTTTAAAGCCTATCCTTAAAACAAAGAGGAGTGCTTTCGCTTCCACGTGGAGGCTTTCTGAACATAACGGCCTCAGATAATTCCATTCTCCTGCGGTCGCGGGAATGGAACTCGGTCTTTATCTTTTCAGAGTCCCCATTTTTCCCACCTCTTTCAAAGAAGGAGGTGGCCAGGCTGTTTATAAAGTTTTTTTATACAGGCCGTAGACATTCCCCTGCTTTCGCCTCCGCAGAACGCTTTCCCGGCGGGCCGGCTTCAGCTCATTTTCCATGGCGCAGGCCATGGAAAATAGCTGACGACGAGCCCCACGGCAAGCTTCCGCCGGGGAGTGCAGGAGAAAGCTGTACGTGCAGGAAGGTGAAAAACATGAAAATAAACGTTGAGGGTGTATCAGAAATTGTCATTGAGATTAAATCCATGGAAAGAGCAATTGATTTTTGGTCTAATCAGCTGGGGTTTTCAATAGTGGAACAATGGGGTTATAAGGAAGGACAATTTGATAAAAGTAATGAAAATAGATGGGCTACATGGTTATATCTTGGAGGGCCTGCAAGACTGGGATTATGGCTTCCGAGAAATTTTACGGAAAAAGAATTATTGGAGAAAAGAAAGCCAGTTTCTGAGTGGGAAGGCCTATTTGATGAAGGGGGCAGTCATGTTCATTTTGCTTTGTTTATAAGGCAGGATAATTTTGATAGTGCAATTACAGTTCTTGAAAATGCAGGAATTGAAATGAAATTAATTGAAGGAAAAAATGATAGTAATAAAGAGAGAAGGTTATATTTTAAGGATACAGAAGAAAATATTGTGGAATTTTACACACTTGATATAAAAAGCGATTACATAAGCAGGCTGCAAAATGGAGAAATAAAATAAATTATCTTCCACTAACATACCTGGTAAGAGAATCAGCCAATAAAACTGAATGAACATTCCCTGTATGGAGTTTTTGTTTTTTCTATAAATACCAACATTGCTTTAACACGGACTCTTTTAATACAGCTCTACTCAATTTCGCAAGTGTGTTTCCTCCAAATATCTAACTGTTTTCTTATTTTTAATCTTAACGTTCCTATCAACCGTGAGCTCGTAGTGAAAGACGTCGACTCCCGGAGGATCAGCGTTGTCTGAAGATCCACTTTTGTGAGGGGGGTTCTCGCAAAAGTCAGCTGAAGACCAGCCCTCGGGAAAGCGTACGTCTGAAACTGAGAGCTTATTGAATATTCTCGTTTGACTGCTTTAATGTGTATTATGAAATTCGTTCATCCTTAGTAAAAAATCAGGAGTTCCCATAACTGGTAACAGTATTATTCTTAATAGGAGAATTCCAGAAAGCGTTGGCAGAATCACCCTCACCTTCAAAAATTCCATAGAACAGAAAAAAGGTTCAGGACACACCCCTGAACCTTTTCTGCTTTTATTCACTTACAGTTAACCGCTGCTTTATTTTTTCGCTTCCGAGTAGCCTCTTTCTCCATTAAAGCTGTAAAGATTTTCAACTTGTATCCAGTCGAAACCGGCTTCTGTAATACGTGCAAGCAGTTCCTGAATATCTTTATTGCTGATAGCTTTTTCTTCTTTCGGGAGAAAACGGCAGCGCCAGTGATCCGTCTGAAAAATGTCCGTGTATCCCGGCGGATAAGCGTTCGCTCCGCGGTTCGTTATGACTGTCAGTTCAAAATCCTCTCCGGCAGTTTTTTCCACCTTCTGTCCGAGTTCATCGGAGAGCATTTCATTATTGAAAAGAAAGACATCTACACCGTCCAATTTCCGCTCAATCGAGTCATCTTTTCTATCTTTGGCTGCAATGGATACTTTATGCTGGTTTTCTTCTTTCACGGTTTTTTCGTAATTTGCGGACATGAGCTGCTCCGGCTTCTGACCGAGGCGTTCAATCACAGCGTCGGCAAACTCCTCTGTACCGACGGAAGGACCGCCTTTAGCTATATCGCCCGTGTAAATTCCGTCCTCCAGCGTTTTAAACCAGGCATTCTGGATTTTGGAAGCTGCCTCCGGCTGATCGATATGAAGCAGCATCTGCACCGCCCCGTTCAGAAGCCCGGACGGATTGGAAATGCCTTTTCCGGCGATGTCAGGAGCACTTCCGTGAATGGCTTCAAACATTGCGTATTCGTCCCCGATGTTGGCGGAACCGCCGAGTCCGACACTTCCGGAAATCTGGGCAGCGATGTCCGACCCTATATCTCCGTAAAGATTCGGCATGACTACCACGTCGAAGTCCTGCGGGGCATCCGCAATTTTCGCAAGACCGATGTCGACGATCCAATGGTCGGTTTCCATATCCGGATATTCTTCGGCAATTTCTTCAAACACTTTATGGAACAGGCCGTCGGAAAGCTTCATAATGTTGTCTTTCGTAATACACGTTACCTTTTTCCGGTTATGTTTACGTGCGTATTCAAAGGCGTGTCGGACGATGCGCTCCGTTCCCGGACGGGTAATCAGCTTCAGGCTCTGAACCACTTCCGGTGTCTGCTGATGCTCGATGCCCGTATATAAATCCTCTTCGTTTTCCCGGACGACGACGAGATCCATTTCCGGATGCTTCGTTTTTACAAACGGCGAATAGGAAATCGTGGGCCGGATGTTGGCGTACAGGCCGAGAGATGTCCGAATGGTCACGTTCAGACTTTTATATCCGCCGCCCTGTGGAGTAGTAATCGGCGCCTTCAAAAATACTTTCGTCCGCTGCAGAGATTCCCATGCTTTATCCGGAATCCCTGTCGTCCAGCCTTCCAGATAAGCATCCTTTCCAATGTCGATATACTCCGGCTCGACCTGGGCATCTGCCCGGTCGAGAATTTTTAATACCGCTTCCATAATTTCTGGTCCGATACCGTCCCCGTAAGCGACGGTGATTGGTGTTTTAGCCATCAAAAAACCTCCTCTATTTGTAGGAAAATTCCTTCTCCTCTACTATTACCCCTGTTATGAGTAGTTTTAATCAAAAGATTTTTTCAAAAAACAAATTCATTCCGTAAACGAGAACAGCTGTAATTTTTCCTGCAATCTGGAATTTTCATACTTTCTTCATATTCATGTTCTATAATTTATCATAGAAGGTTATGTCCTTGTGGAGAGGAGGCATATATAATGTTCGAATTTAACAGGATGCATGATAATTTCTGGGGAGGAAGCATGCTTTTTTCAGGGATTCTCTGGATGATTCTTTTAGTCGTTTTGATTGTAGTTCTGGTCTTTATTTTTATGAAACTTTCCGGCAGCAGTTCCAATACCGGCAGTGATAAGGACAGCAGCATGAGCATTTTAAAGGAGCGGTATGCCCGCGGGGAAATTACAGAAGAAGAATATGATCAGCGCAGGAAAAAATTAAAAGAAGATTAAATATAGAAAGGAAGACAGCTCTTTGGCTTATTGGAAAAATTTCATTGTATTTACAGGGACAGCCCTTCTCACAGCGGGGTGTGGAACATCAGAAAGTGCAGAAGATACGAGAGAAACGGCAGAAGAGATCATGCATATGCATGATGTCGCTTTTGATACTTCCGGAAGCGGCGACCCTTATATCGGTACCCACTATGGACTGCTCCACGTAGATCTGGACAAACAAGAGATGAAGTGGCAGAGCAGCCCCGAAGAACGGCATGATTTCATGGGCTTTACAGTCCTTGAAGATGGTACGTTTTTGAGCAGCGGCCATCCGGATCATTCATCAGGACTGGACGATCCGCTCGGAGTCATGCACAGTGATGACCAGGGAAAAACCTGGAATGCTGAAGTGCTTTATCAGGAAGTGGATTTCCACCAGATCGAGCCCGCTCCATCTGATCAGTCTGTGCTGTACGGATTCGATTCCTATAACAGCACTCTTTACCGATCAGAAGACGGAGGCATGAAGTGGGACACTGTCAACGATGAAGCTTTTGAGGATATCGACCTTCTGGAAATAATGGTTCATCCGGATGATGAAAACCTGCTTTCGGCCGCTTCTCCGTATGGTACGGCCCGATCTTCCGATGGCGGGGCGACATGGGAAACGATGAAAGAAGGGACAACGGTGCTCAGTTCCGCCCCGTACCAGGACGGGCACTTGATTTACAGTGCCGGGGAAGAAGAAGGATGGTTCTATACAGAGGACCTTGGAGAAACTACGGAACCTTACGATATCGCACTGCCGGAGGAGCCGGTCATCAGCCTCGATATTAACGGTCGTATTTTTGCTGCAGGGGGCTCTGAAGACTCGTTTTATGTATCGTTCGATGGGGGAGAAAACTGGGAAGTGTGGATTGATAAAGGAGAGCCTGTACAGGAAACTTAAAAAGAACAGCACTTGGGATATACATCAATGAAGCCTGTCAGGCAGTTCCTGACAGGCTTCATTGTGTTGATTAAGTCTTATTTTCGGCACAGCTTCTTTTTACCTGTATGTCTTTTGAGCCTGTACTTTCGGAAAAATAAACACAAACTCCGCTCCCCGGCTTCTGTTCCGGGCTTGAACTTTTCCCCCGTGGGCTTCGATAATCTGCCTGGCAATCGGCAGTCCGAGACCGCTTCCCCCGGTTTTTGACGTGCGCGAAGTATCAGAACGGTAGAATCTTTCCCATATGAGGCTGATGTCCTTTTCCGGAATCCCAGGACCCTCATCAGCTACCAGCACCTGTATTTCTTCTTCTGTTTCTTTCATTTTCAGAATCACGCTCGTTCCATCCGGCGTGTGGCGGAAAGCATTTCGAACAATGTTGGTCAAGGCCTGGCCGAATCTTTCCCCATCCAGCATCAGCGTTGCTTCAGAGTTTGGAACGACAGATTCAAGCCGGCAGTTTTCCTCCCGGGCCATCATCTCGTAGGAAGGAACAAGTGCTTTTAGAAGAGCGCTGATTTTTTCTTCATGAAGTTCCAGCTGAAGCTTTCCTTCATCCATTTTCGTAAGCTGAAATAAATCTTCCACGAGCCGCTCCATACGCAGTGATTCTCTGTAAATGACTCCAGCCTGTTTTATAAGTTCATCCGGCGGTGTCCGTGGGTTATCTTTCAGAAGAGCAGCGTAGGCCTTAACATAGGTGAGCGGTGTACGCAGGTCATGAGAAACATTGGATAAAAGCATGCGCCGGGACTGCTGATAGTCTTTCAGTTTTTCTGTCATTGTCTGTAACCCCCGGCTGAGCTCTCCTACCTCGTCTTTTCGGCTGCTGTTGACATCCATTTCAAAATTGCCATCCGCTACTTTTTCTGCCGCTTGTGTAAGTCTCGTCAGCGGACGTGTCATGAAATAGGAAACGAAAACAGCCAGCAGACCTGCCAGAAGAATACTTACTGCTGCCATGCCTATCGTTAGCAGAACAAGATTATTCTGAGTTGCTTCGAAACGGCTCGTGGCCTCATCGACAAATAAATAAGCGGCAGGTTCTCCATTTACCATTATCGGCTCCACCGCGTAAACATGTGGAATACTATGATGGGACTCTTCGGCAAATGAAGTGAACCCTTCTTCCACCGGTAACTCGTCCGACAGCCAGCTTACATACGCCTCACGGGCTGCTGCAGGAATTTCGGAAGTTTGATTAATGACGGTGCCATCCGGCTCCAGAAGCAGATAGTTCACCTCGTCCTGCCTTTCTTCCATAATACGCACATGCTCTACTGCTTCTTCATGGAAGTTGTCTTCCAGTACGATACGGTGCGCTTCAAGACGTTTTTCAATATCATCCAGCAGCTGCTCCCGGTAAAAGGATTCAGATATATAGTAAAAAGCCAGACTCATCGTCAAAATCAGCAGGATAAATCCACCCAGTACGAGCAGTCCTGATTTGATTGACAGCCTCATGCAGAAGATTCCTCTTTTTCCGGAAGACGGTAACCGACTCCCCATATCGTCTCAATAACTGTTTTCTCCGGAGCGACTGCCTTCATTTTTTCACGGATATTTTTAATATGCGCATCGATACTCCGGTCCAACCTCTCTTCTCCCGCTGCAGCGGCTGCATCCAGCAGCTGATCTCTTGTAAATACCTGCCCCGGGGAACGAATAAGACAGGCAAGAAGATCAAACTCTTTTTTCGTCAGTACCACCTCTCTGCCGTCTGCCTTCACCGTGCGGGAGGCAGTATCCACTTCCACTCCGTTGGCTTCATACGCAGTCATTTTTTCACGCTTCATGCTCCCCCGTCTTAGTACAGCATCCATACGGGCCGCCAGTTCAGACGGTTCAAAGGGCTTTGTAATATAATCATCCGCCCCTTCATGCAGCCCCCTTACAACTTGGTTTGTTTCCCCCAAAGCTGTCAGCATAATAACCGGGGGTGAATCCGGCAGCCGGCGAATTTCTTCAAGAAGCTCCCATCCGCTTTTTTTCGGCATCATGATATCCAGAAGCACGAGATCGTATGTTTTCTGCCGGATCATGCCTGACGCTTTAGCTGGATCGCTTATTCCAGTAACCTGGAAGTCGGTACTATTCAAACAGGCAGTGATCAAATCCAGCATCTGTGCTTCATCATCTATAGCGAGGATATGCCTGCTCATATTTTCCTCCTTTCTTTTTGGCCTGCTGCCCGGAAAAAGATCAGAGGTAGCAGCAATATGATGTCTGGAAAATATTAATGTTCGTCATGCCCTCCGCCGTCCAGCGGCTGTATTTCCATTTTATCATCGATGACACCCTGGGTCTGGAAAGAAATAATTTCTTCTCCTCCAAGAATATACCCATGGTTGTAGGGGCCTTCCATCGGATTTTCTTCAAATGAAGGTTTCAGACGGGCAAGATATTCAACATGCGCTTCTTCCAGCTCGTCATTTTCCACCCAGATCATCGGAGCGTGCTTCCCAAGATGGGCCAGCGGTGCCCCTGCGAGCGCAAGTTCCGGTTCCTCCGGAGAAGCGAATACGAGACCGTGACCTGGTTCATCAATTCCCCATCCGAAATGGTCATCCTCGTAGGCAGCAAAATCAATAGAGTGATCGACTGGTCCGTCCCCGCCGATTCTTTCCACGTCGCCGTATTCCCGGAGTTCTTCCACTACTTCTTCAGAAACCGCTGATTCTCCCCCCATGACATAAATGTTGGCACTGCCTTCCCGTTCCTCTAAAGCTTCACGCGTCGGCTCCGGCACTTCGTCCTCCACATATAAAATAGATTCGTTCATATGGGAAATCCAGCTCCCTGCCGTAATGGAAGCGATTTTGTGTTCTTCATTCATCGTACCGATAAGGACGTTTTCCGGCCGTTCACCGATGGTTTCTGCAAAACGGTCCTCTACTTCTTTCGCAAAAGCTGCCGGTTCGTCTTCCGTGATTTCATCTACCTCATACTCTTCCAGCTGCTCTCTGTCCTCATCAGAAAGCTCCAGAGCCGCAAGAATTTCTACTCCTTCTTCATTACCTTTTGGAGAAAGGCGCTCAATCTCCGCCAGTATTTCTTCTGACAGGCCCTCTTCCAGCAGCAGAAGCGGTCCGTCATTCGGATGATGTACGAGAGAAAGTGCTGCCAGCGCTTTTTCCCACTCTGCAGGATCCGCCAGAATGACTGCTCCCGGCTGGTTATGTTCATGAGTCGCCGGCCAGATAGTCTGCGAAGCAGTGATAGAGAAATGTTCGGGATTGTCTCCTTCCAGACGCGTCACATTTTTTGTGTTCATCGTCTGCAGTCCTTCTTCTGCCCCTTCATTAAAGGATTCCGGCAGTTCAGCGAAATTCTCTTCAAATTCACTGCGGCTGCCCTCCATATTCATTTCTTCATCATTTTCATTCATTTCTTCTTCCATGTTCATATTCTCTTCTTCATTCATGTCATCCATATTCTCTTCTTCGCCGCTGCCCGTGCCCTCATTATTCTGTGCAGCATTTTCTTCCTCTCCGCTGCAGGCTGCTAAAAGCAGTCCGGATGCTAAAAGGACACTGATTCCATACGTTTGTTTTTTCATTATTACCATGCTCCCTCTATAAAATGATCTTCAGTCCATTAAATCAGGAAAATTTGAAGAAAGAATGAATTTAGTTATTTTCTTCTTGTATTAAAAAGAAGAAGATTTCCCACGTATACAAGGAAATCTTCTTTACAGGCTGTTGATAAAGGGTTTATGCGTGTATAGATAGACGATGTCCTGCTTTCGCCTTCCGGGACGCTTTTCAGGCTGTCTCTATAAATCTTTTGAGACAGCCTCTTCTTTACTTCAGTTACTTTTCAGCAAGAAACTCCTTAATCAGCCGGTTCACAATATCCGGCTGTTCGTGGGCGACCCAGTGCGTCGCCTCACCGACATAGATCAGCTCAGCGTTGTCACAGAATTCCAGACTTGTTTCTGCAGTTTTCGGGCTGAGAAACTGATCACCGAGCCCCCAGATCATCCGGACCGGAACGGTAACATTCTCTTCTTTGATCCGGGCATACTTTAGTGCGCGGTACCAGTTGAGCATGCCTGTAAGAGCTCCTTCCCGGTACCAGGCTTTTTCATACTGCTCCAGATCTCCTTCTGAAAAGGTTCCGGGAACAGACGGGTTTGTCAGCGCCCGTTTCAACGATTCGTACTTGTTCTGCTCAAATACCTTTTCAGGAGCTTCAGGAATCTGAAAGAAAAGCATGTAGGAGCTTTTCAGCCACTGCTGCGGGTATCGCATCATCGCTTTTCTCATCGCCCCGGGATACGGAATATTGACGGCGGCAAGCTTTTTCACGTACTCCGGGCGTGTTACCGAAACATGCCAGGCAACGGCTCCTCCCCAATCATGCCCCACAAGATAAGCCGTTTTTCTTCCAAGAGCATCGATCAGCCCCGTAACATCATCCCGGAGAATATCAATCGCATAGTTCGCTGCTCCTTCCGGCTTCTCACTCAGATTGTATCCCCGCTGGTCCGGCACAACGACACGGTATCCGGCTTCCGCCAGCGGCTGTATCTGTTTATGCCAGCCGTACCAGAACTCCGGAAATCCGTGCAGCAGCAGAACGAGCGGTCCGTTTTTCGGACCGGCAGAAGCTGTGTGCAGTGTAATTCCATTCGTATCAACATAGTCAAATTCTACTTTCCAGGTCATAAAATTCCTCCTCAAAGAGTCCAGAACCAACTCCAGCAAATAATTAATGTTCTATACGAGTTTTTTCTCCAGTGCTTTTCTGTAAGCATCCGCTTCTTTACTGCTGAAGAGCACGAAACGGACAAAATCTACGTGTGCTAAGTCCGGAAGAACTTCGATAACCGTATCGACAGCGAGGTCAAGCGCCTTGTCAAATGGATAACCGAAGGCTCCCGTGGAAATCGCAGGAAAAGCAATGCTCTTCTGCTTTTCTTTTTCCCCTAAATGAAGTGTTTTTTCGTAGCAGCTTTTCAACAGTTCGTCTTCCGGGGTATCCTGTCCGTAGACTGGCCCGAGACAGTGAATCACTTTGTTATTGGGAAGCTTAAATGCCGGGGTGATTACCGCTTCCCCCGGGGCTAACGGAGCATATTTTCTGCCAGCTTCCGCTAGTTCCGGTCCTGCCGCCCGGTGAAGTGCTCCGGCGACACCCCCTCCCGTTTCCAGACGGGCATTCGCAGCGTTTACGACAGCATCTATATCCTGCTGAGAGGCAATGTCCCCCTGCACGACTTCCAGCTTTTTCCCTTTGTATTCCCAGACCATATTAATACCTCCTCGTATAGTATGTTTAAGTCCCTTTGGAACTTATCAATTTCTCTTGCTTTCTTCTCAAGGATACTTTCCTCTTGGACACCTCGAGATATTTCTAGATAATGGTCTTAGGATCATTTGGGACA
>NZ_PZJJ01000013.1 GCF_003044065.1 Alkalicoccus saliphilus | reverse complement strand
AGAGATCCCCCCTTCTATCAGGGCAGAGGCCGGATGAGGGGAACCGGGCCCGGCAGAAAAGGAAAAACGGGATCGTAGAGCGAAAAAAGTTGATAGACTTTTGTCTACTTTATTGACAGAGGCACAATAGCTCCAAACGGCGTATGGAATACTTTCAACTTCTACTTTTTTTCTACCAACTGCCCCGAATACTACCATCATCCCCCGTATTTCTACCAACTTTCCGCAGAATACTTCCCATTTTTCAGGGGATAGGTCGTTTTCGGTAATCTTTCATCAAATTCTGCGTTCTGACTTGATCGCGGTCTGCCGGAGGATACTCCTTTTCAGAGCGGGAAATAAACGAACGATAATATATGAAACGATGATAATGTTCGGTTATTGTATTGACGCTGCAGGCTCTAACTGGTAAAATGACGTTGGTTCAAATAAAGAACGAATATAGCACGTATTAGTGGAGGTGCTCTAACGATGCCATCGGTTGTAGTAGTAGGTACGCAATGGGGAGACGAAGGAAAAGGAAAGATTACGGATTACTTATCAGAGCAGGCGGAAATGATTGCCCGCTATCAGGGCGGCAACAACGCCGGGCATACGATTGTTTTCGACGACACGAAGTATAAACTGCACTTAATACCTTCAGGGATCTTTTATAAAGACAAAACGTGTGTGATCGGAAACGGCATGGTGATCGATCCGAAAGCACTTGTGGAGGAAATCAAGTATCTGCACGACAGAAACGTCAGCACGGACAACCTGCGTATCAGCAGCCGGGCCCACGTTATTCTTCCCTACCATCTGAAGCTGGATGCGATGGAAGAAGACAGCAAAGGAGCAAACAAAATCGGTACGACGAGAAAAGGAATCGGCCCGGCCTACATGGATAAGGCAGCCAGAACAGGGATCCGTATCGTCGACCTTCTCGACCGGGAAACATTCGAGGAAAAACTCGAAATCAACCTCGCAGAGAAAAACCGTGTGTTTGAAAAAATTTATGAAACAGAAGGCTTCACCAAAGAAGAAATTCTCGATGAATACTATGAATACGGCCAGCAGATCGCTGAATACGTAGCGGATACTTCTGTCATTCTGAATGACGGCCTTGATCAGGGACGCCGCGTTCTGTTTGAAGGGGCTCAGGGAGTCATGCTGGATATTGATCAGGGAACCTATCCGTTCGTTACGTCGTCCAACCCGATTGCCGGCGGAGTGACGATCGGTTCCGGTGTCGGTCCGTCCAAGATCAATCATGTGGTGGGTGTGTCCAAAGCATATACGACACGCGTCGGCGACGGCCCGTTCCCGACCGAGCTTCATGATGAGACGGGGGATCAGATCCGCGAAATCGGAAACGAGTATGGTACGACAACAGGACGTCCGCGCCGTGTCGGCTGGTTCGACAGTGTCGTTGTCCGCCACGCCCGACGCGTGAGCGGAATTACCGACCTTTCGCTGAACTCCATCGACGTACTGACAGGCATCAATACGCTGAAAATCTGTGTAGCCTACAAGTACCGCGGAGAAATTATGGAAGAATTCCCGGCAAGTCTCAAAGTACTCGCTGAATGTGAGCCGGTGTATGAAGAAATGCCGGGTTGGGACGAAGACATTACCGGTGTCCGTTCCCTGCATGAACTTCCTAAAAATGCTATCTACTACGTAGAGCGTATTTCCCAGCTCACAGGCATCCCACTTTCCATTTTCTCTGTCGGTCCGGACCGTAACCAGACAAACCTTGTCCGCGGAGTTTTCGGCTGATAAAAAACGTACAGCTAAAAGCTGTCCTGCTGTGCAGGGCAGCTTTTTTCTTCTTAATGGGTGAAGAAAGATGATGATTAATGACGGTTTTATAATGATTAATTCCTTTCTGATGAGTGCTTATAATGATTAATAAAAGTATATGAAGATTAAAACGGCTTATAATGACAGAAAAACTGTCTGGGCTGATTAATAAATAGTTATAATGATTAATCCATCTTCTATCGTGATTAAAGCCTTCGGCAAAAGATTCCTCTCCCCGCGGATGAAGACGGGCACTGTGGTTCGTGAAGGCGAAAACGCTCAATCAAATCCTTCCCGGACAAATCGAAATATTTTTCTTAAAAAGTTATTGCGCAATCATGGGATTGGTGATATTATAATAAATGTCGCAATAACGACATGCGTAATGGCCCGTTGGTCAAGTGGTTAAGACACCGCCCTTTCACGGCGGTAACACGGGTTCGAATCCCGTACGGGTCACCATTTAAATTCAATCGTTGACTTTTACGAAAGATCAGCGTATAATTAATTTTGTTGCAGTTATTCTGCAAAAACAATTTTATTGCCGCGGGGTGGAGCAGTCTGGTAGCTCGTTGGGCTCATAACCCAAAGGTCGATGGTTCAAATCCATCCCCCGCAACCAATTTACATAATTAATGCAAGGGCGTTTATAAAGGTCCCGTGGTGTAGCGGTTAACATGCCTGCCTGTCACGCAGGAGATCGCGGGTTCGATTCCCGTCGGGACCGCCATTTTTTTTTGTTTAATAACGATGGCTCGGTAGCTCAGTCGGTAGAGCAACGGACTGAAAATCCGTGTGTCGGCGGTTCGATTCCGTCCCGAGCCACCATGTTAGTTTGCTGGCCTAGCTCAATTGGTAGAGCAACTGACTTGTAATCAGTAGGTTGGGGGTTCAAGTCCTCTGGCCAGCACCAGCTTCTCTGATACCTATCCGCTTGTAAAGCAGGATAGTTTTTTTGTATATAAAAAAGGTTAAAAATCCCCGGCTGCTGCGGGGATTTTTTTATGGAAGTGTCCGGCGCTTCTGACAGGCTGCCCGGCGGGATTTTACTTTCACAGCAAGGTTTACGAAGGTGTGTTAAAGCGGCCCGGCTCAGCGGCGGACGGAATAAAAAATTCTCCCTGGTGGAAAAAACAGGGGAATTCCGAATTTCTTTCATTGTATGATAGAATGTAGAAGGAATATGGAGATCACTTAAGGGGGTTTATCCATGGATAAACAGAAAATTTTAGTAGTGGACGATGAAAAACCAATTGCTGATATATTAAAGTTCGGTCTGGAAAAGGACGGGTTCGACGTAGTGCTGGCCCACGATGGACGGGAAGCGGTCGAGCTCGTGAAAGAACACGTGCCGAGCCTGATTCTTCTCGATATTATGCTTCCCTACATGGACGGAATGGAAGTATGCCGGGAAGTACGGAAAACATACGATATGCCGATCATTATGCTGACGGCAAAAGATTCCGAAATCGACAAGGTACTCGGTCTTGAGCTCGGTGCCGACGACTATGTGACAAAACCTTTCAGCACGCGTGAACTCGTGGCGCGTGTTAAAGCGAACCTGCGCCGTAAACAGAAAGTGGAGGACAACGACACCGATACGAAAAATATCGACATAGGGCCGCTCACCATCCAGCCGGATGCGTATCTCGTTACAAAGCGGGGGGAGCCGGTGGATCTCACGCACCGCGAGTTCGAACTCGTCCATTACCTTGCCCGTCACATCGGCCAGGTGATGACGAGAGAGCATCTCCTGCAGGCAGTGTGGGGCTATGATTACTTTGGGGACGTTCGTACAGTGGACGTTACTGTGCGCCGCCTCCGTGAAAAAGTGGAAGACAACCCGAGCAGTCCGCAGTGGATTGTGACACGCCGCGGGGTGGGCTACTACCTGCGCCAGGCAGATCAGGAGAGCTGATGAATGAAAAAGATCCGCTTTTATAAATCGATCCATGTAAAAATTGTGGCGATTTATGTACTGCTTATTTTAATTGCCATGCAGGTGATCGGTGTATATTTCACCCAGCAGCTGGAAGGGGAGCTGGAAAGCAATTTCCGGGAAACTCTCTATGAGCGGGCCGGCCTGCTGGCTTATAACGTGGAACAGGAATTAACCGCCGATCCGGAAGAAGAGGATCAGAGCCTGGAAGCCCGCATCGCTTCGATCCTACGGAGCGATGTCTTCAGCATGGAGAACGCAGACGTGCAGATTATCGATGAGAACAGCACCGTCGTGTCTGCAACGAATCCAACCCACTCCCGCTACGTCGGGCAGCGGACGACAGATCTCCGGGTAAAACAGGCACTTCTCGGTATGGAGGACAGGGAAGGAGACATTCTCCGTAACCCGGTCAACAACCACCGGACACTTGTCATGGCGATGCCGGTGGAAACCGACGCGCAGGATGTCGCCGGAGCTATTTATATTGAGGCCTCAATGGAGGATATTTATACGCAGATGCAGGACATCAACCAGATTCTCTATGCGGGAACCGTTATTGCCCTCTTTTTGACAGCGGCGCTCGGTATCTTTCTGTCCCGGACGATCACCCGCCCGATAGTCGACATGAAAAAGCAGGCGGTTGTTATGGGGGAAGGGGACTTTTCCCGCTACGTGCACGTCTACGGTGACGATGAAATCGGTCAGCTTGCCGAGACGTTCAACGATCTGACAGACAAGCTGCAGGAGGCAAACGCGACGACAGAAGGCGAGCGGAGAAAGCTTGCCTCCGTGCTCATGCATATGACCGACGGCGTAATTGCCACCGACAAAGCCGGAAGGGTCATCCTCGTCAACCACCGTGCCGAAGAAATTCTTGGCAGAGGCCAGGAGGATATGCGCGGCCAGGACATTACAAAAGTGCTCAGCCTGGACGAATTTATGAAACTGAAAGACCTGTACCGCTTTCAGGATCCACTCCTGCTGGACTTTGATACAAAAGACGAAGAGATGACGATTGAAGCACATTTCTCTACGATTTCTAAAGAAAGCGGCGAGGAAAACGGTATTATCGCCGTGCTCCACGACGTAACCGAAAAAGAACGAATTGAGCAGGAGCGCCGGGAGTTTGTAGCCAACGTCTCCCACGAGCTCCGGACCCCGCTTACTTCAATGAAAAGCTATCTGGAAGCTCTCTCCGACGGAGCGCTCCATGATCCGGACATCGCGCCGCAGTTTCTTAACGTTACTTCCGACGAAACGGACCGGATGATCCGGCTCGTTAACGATCTGCTGCAGCTTTCCCGCATGGACAGCCGGGAAGCACAGCTGGAGATGGGAGAAATCCAGGCACCGCAGCTCGTGGATCACGTGGTCGACCGCTTTGAAATGTCCACGAAAAATCAGGACATTCAGTTTAAGCGGAGAATTCCGGAAGATGATATTACAGTGGCAGGCGACCGGGATAAACTGACGCAGCTTCTTGATAATATTATTTCCAACGCGGTGAAGTATTCTCCGGAAGGCGGCACGATCAACGTCTCGCTCAAGCCGGAAAAAGAACGCGTGGTCATTAGTGTAAAAGACGAAGGAGTCGGTATTCCGAAAGAAAATATTCCGCATGTCTTCGACCGTTTTTACCGGGTGGATAAAGCCCGTTCCCGAAACCTCGGAGGCACAGGGCTCGGTCTGGCGATTGCCAGAGAAATTGCCGCAGCCCATGGCGGAAATATATGGGTGAGCAGCGATTGGGGGAAAGGTACTACCTTCTCCTTCAGCCTGCCGTATGCCCAGCAGGAGGCGGTGGTGAACCAGTGAGTATGATCGAACACGTAAAAACAGCGGTACTCTGGCTGATGATACTGGCAAGCATCGTACTCACATGGTTCGTCTGGACGTATCAGCCTGCTTATGAAGAATTAACAGAAGCGAACAATTCCTTTATCGAAGTGGAAGATATCGGCGAAACAAAATCCTTCACTGAAGTGCTCTATCCTTCCACAGTCATTGAACACGACGCGGAAGAACGGGCCTGGGTCCACCCGGCCGGTGACAACTACAGTGAAATGATGAACGGCCTGCAGGAGATTGAGCTGGATGCCATGTATTCTGTCGGTTCCTCCTACGCACCGGGAGACGACTTGACGTTTACAGGCGTGGAATTTCTATTTGACGAAGCGCTTCAGGCAGAATGGCTCCCGTTTCTTTTTGATATTGAAGAGGAGGACGTTCTCATAAACAATATCGACCGGATTGCTCTCGCCCTGACGGAACAGGAAGGGGCTTCGGATGTCGTTGTCCGATTTATTGATATGGAGGAAGAGGAAGTTTTTCAGTCAGAAACTTCCCTGTCCCAGACCCAGCTGGAAACGTTCAGTGAAGGGGTGATAACGGAACGCACCGCCGTCACTCCACGGACGTTCCAGGAAAACGGGGACAGCAGCTTTCAACCGGTGACGTATGTACCGGATGAACCGATGAACAAACAGGTGTACACGTACGAAACGACCGACATCTCCCCGGAAGGATTTATCCAGACGCTGTTTACTGATCCGGAATACGTCAGGCAGTACTTTCAGGAAGGGGAGGACAGCTCCTACACGGACGGCACGCGCATGATGGATATGACGAACGGCGGCTCGGTCCTGAATTACGTGCAGCCGGATGTCAGCGGCTCACCGGGAGTTGCGAGTGATACCGTTGTACGGAGCGCCCAGGAATTTATCAACAGCCATTACGGCTGGACCGATGATTTTTATGCGACCGGATGGAGAGAAGGAGAAGCAACCGACAGCGCGGAGTTTACCCTGCATGTGGAAGGCATGCCGGTATTTGAAGCAAACACCGGCGAAAGCGGCCACTACCAGCTGGAAACGGTGCGATCCGGAACGGAAATTATCGAATATTCGCGTCCGATGTTCCAGCTGGACGAAACGCCGTTTGAGATTAATACGAGCGTGGAACTTCCGGGATACTCAGAGCTCGAGAGTCATATCGAAGAGGAAGAAGCTTTTTCTCCGGAGATTGTGGAAGATGCACGGGTCGCTTTTTATATGAGCCGTGAAAATTCTCTTGTCGTGTTTGAACCTTCCTGGTTCGTCTATGCACGCGGCCAGTGGCACCGGGTATCGACGTCGGAGATTACAGAGCAGGAGGTGCTTTTGAATGGACTGGAGTAGAACGAAAACCATTTTTATCATAACCTTCATGCTCCTGAACATTTTTCTCGCCTACCAGCTTTATGAAAAGCAGAACATGAGCCGGATGAGCGAAATGGCCCTTCCAGAGCTGGAGTCACGCATTGAAGAGCAGCAGATCGAAGTGGAGATTGACGACGCGGAGGAAGAAGTGACCGGCGGTCCGATTACCGGGATGCAGCGGACATTTCAGGAAGCTTCCCTGGAGCAGTCTCTTTCCGATCAGGATGTTTCCCTTGTAAACGATGCGACGATCTTTTCCGAACTGGAGGATCCCTACTCGATCGTCACAGCCAATGTGGAAGCAAGTCTGGAAGGCTTTCTCGAGCAGTACGTGTTCCGGGGGGAAGAATACGCTGTGGCCCATTATGATCCTGACGAAGGTGTCATCGGGCTGTACCAGACGTTTGAAGGCAGCATGATCGACCAGTACGAACGGGAGGATTACCATCTCGTGCTGCAGCTGAATGAAGACGATGAAATTGCCTCCTATTCCCAGCGTTATTTGACGATTACTGAACGGGCAGAAGAAGAGGAGCTTCTGACACCGCTTCAGGCGGTTGAACTTCTTCTTGACGATCCAAGTGTCGGAATCGGCACAGAAGCCGTCGTGGAAAATGCCCGGCTCGGTTATTATAATCTAATGGAAGTGGACGCTAACTTTCAGATTTTTGCCCCGGTGTGGCGCGTCATGATCAACGGAGAAACATATTACGTCAACGCCATGACCGGAGAAATTCAGAACATCAGTTAAGGAGGAGGCGGCATGAGTTTAGCATTTAGTGTGCTTGCAAGCGGCAGCACCGGAAACGCCATTTACATCGAGACGCCGAAGCAGCGGCTGCTGGTTGATGCCGGCCTTTCCGGAAAGAAAATAGAAAAATTGTTTGAAGAAGCGTCCCTGGATCCGAATAAGCTCGACGGCATTCTCGTAAGCCACGAGCACAGCGATCATATTAAAGGAGTCGGTATTCTCGCGAGACGCTACGGTCTGCCGGTGTATGCCAATGAAAAAACGTGGCAGGCAATGGCTGCCGGCGTCGGAGTGATTCCGACCGGCCAGAAATTCACACTCGAAAAAGGCAGGCTGCTTCCGTTCGGGGATTTGGACGTCGACAGCTTCAGCGTTTCCCACGACGCAGCGGATCCGATGTTTTTTTCTTTCATGCACGGAGGCAAAAAGCTGACGATCCTGACGGACACCGGCTATGTGAGTGACCGGATGCTCGGAGCAGCGGAGGAAGCGGACGTGCTTATTTTTGAAGCGAACCACGACGTCGGCATGCTCCGGATGGGAAGATATCCGTGGAATGTGAAACGCCGTATTCTCGGGGACGAAGGGCATGTATCCAACGAAGACGCTGCCATGGCCCTCGCAGATATCGTCCGCCGTAAAAAAGCGGATGTGTACCTGGCGCATTTAAGCAAAGACAATAACATGAAGGATCTCGCCCGGATGACTGTCCAGCAGACGATGGAGCTGGAAGGCGTGGGTCCCGGGCAGGATTTCCAGCTGTTTGACACCGATCCGGAAAAGCCGACCGCCCTGAGAAAGCTGTAGATTACGGAAAACCCTCCGTTCATTTTGGAAAATTATCGAAGTCGGAACGTTTAAATAGACGCTTATGCCTTTATTTTTTAAAATAGGTTTAGGGTCTGCATTAAATGGGGCTTCTTCTGATAATTTTCAGGAAATGGGGAGGGTTTTTTGATGGGCTATTATGATGAGGGGTATCCGGGGAGAAAGAAAGAAAAAAGCTCTTTTCGTTCCGGCATGTACGCATTAATCGGCGCGCTGATCGGTGCACTGATCGTTGTTTTTTCCATTCCCGTCCTTTCTTCGATGGGGGCGCTGCCGTACGCTGCGGCTCCTGCGGAAGAAGAGCAGCAGGAGGAAAATGAAAACGAAGTGGAACAGACCGGTTCTGTCAGTGTGGAAACGACTTCCGACGTAACGGAAGCTGTGGACCAGGTATACGATGCCGTCGTCGGAATCGTGAATATGAACGTCGGCGGTGCCGGCATGTTCGGGAGTCCGGAAGGCGGCGGCGAAGGCACCGGTTCCGGCATTATTTATAAAATAGAAGATGACCGGGGCTATGTCGTCACGAACCAGCATGTGATTGAAGGAGCGGCGGAAGGCAGCACCGATGTGGACGTGACGCTCACAGACGGCTCCCGCATTCCGGCAGAGTTTGTCGGAGAGGACGTGCTGACTGATCTTGCCGTGCTGACAATTGATGCGTCGGACATTGAGACGATCGCCGAATTCGGCGACTCCGACGGGCTCCGGGCCGGCGAGCCGGCGATTGCCATCGGTAACCCGCTGGCGTTTGAAGGATCGGTGACGCTAGGTATTATCAGCGCCGTGGAACGGAGTATTCCGGTTGATCTCAGCGGCAGCGGCGAGCCGGACTGGGAAGCCGAAGTGCTGCAGACGGATGCAGCGATCAACCCCGGTAACAGCGGCGGAGCGCTTCTGAACATTCAAGGGGAAGTCATCGGCATCAATTCGATGAAAATTGCCCAGCAGGCAGTCGAGGGCATCGGTTTTGCGATTCCGACGCAGATCGCCCTGCCGGTCATCGAGGATCTCGAAGAATATGGCGAAGTCCGCCGGCCGCAGATGGGCATTATGCTCCGTTCCCTGCAGGAAATTCCATCGGCCCACTGGGAAAGTACACTCGGACTCCCGGAAGATATTAAAGGCGGCGTCTACCTTGAAGGCGTAGAGCCGGATACACCGGCTGCTGACGGAGGGCTCGAGGAAGGCGACGTGATTGTCGAGCTCGACGGCGAGGAAATTAAGGACGCCCATGATCTCCGGCGTTATCTGTACTCGGATGTAAGCATCGGCGACACGATGGAAATCACCTTCTACCGTGACGGAGAGGAACAGACAACAGAAATTACGCTTGCAGAGCAGGTGTTTTAAAGAAAAAGCCGTTCCGGCTTGCAGCCGGAGCGGTTTTTTGTGCGTTCAGCTGAAACCCGGGGGTGATTTGTGAAAGAAAAGCCGCTTCAATTTGATCTGCTGTTCAGAAGCTGAAAAACAGTTCTCCACAGCGGGTTTGCGTGAAAATGGTTTGTGGTATACTATCCACAGTCTCCCAGCAAAAAAAAGACAGATATCCACAGTGGATAAAAAAGGAGGACGCAGATGGTCTACAGCTGTATCGAGCATATAGAGGAAGCATTAGAGGAAGTATTGGAAGATGACGGCCCGCCCCCGGTGATGGAAGAGGCTCAGGCCGGAAAAGCGTGTTTTATCTGCGGCGGAGAAGCCGTATATCAAGTAGAAGCGGGATAACGAAAAGATTTATACACATAGTTTTCCACAGTTCTCCACAGACAGAGTGGAAGTAAATAAGCAGGCGCTTATGGTACGAACAGCCTTATGCCGGAAAAAAGCAGAAGAAGCGCTTCCAAAAACGACAGGGGAACGCAAATTAAAAGAATTTCGCCTGTGTATATGTGTATAACTTTTGTGGATAACTTTATTGGCGGTGGATAACTTGTGGATGAACGCGTGAAAAAAGGTTATCCACAGAAAAGAGCCGCATCCGGTTTATATTATGGATGCGGCTTTTTTATAGGTATAGGATAATTGGGAGAAAGAAATACGGAAAAAGAGCCGTTCGGGAAGAGGGAGCGGCGATTCTACCAAATGAAGGTGGAATACTGCCAACTTTTCCTGGAATAGTTCCAACCCCCCTCTGCAATTCTACCAACTTACCCGTTTTTTCTGCCAACTGCGAATAATACTACCAGCTTTTCCCGCTTTTCTCCCAACTTTCCGAAGAATTCTACCACCTTCAGGGACGGTCACCCCCTTTTTGATGACCTTCGGAAAAGAAGCCCGCTTCTGCGTTCTGCTTCGATAGGGAAAAGGGGAGGCGCGGAGTGGTTTTTCATTTTCTATTCCACCCGCTCCCAGAATTCGTTGGCGAGATCGACAGCGTAGCCGCTGCCGCCGCGGTCTTCGGCGTTTTGGATCATGATCGTCACCACATAGTTTTCGTTTTCATTGTCGAAGCTCGTGTACCAGCCGATCTGGTCGCCGTCTTCAACCGTCTGATCACTTTTCAGCTCGGCGGTACCGGTCTTTCCGGCAAGCTCTCCCGGCGTATCGTCCCGGTTGGCCGTGCCGTCGTCTTCCGCTACGACTTCCCGGAGTGTTTCTCTTACGGTTTCGGCCGTTTCCGGCTGGAACAGCTCCTGCGTTTCCACTTCCCTTTCTTCTTCCTGGATGAGTACCGGCATCGTCACATCCCCGTCATTTAAAAAAGCGGAATAGAGGGCGTTGATGTGAACCGGGGAAATTTCCACTTCCCCCTGTCCGTAGCCCGTATCAGCAAGAAGCTCTTCCTGCTCCAGGCCGTCGTTGGCAATCTGGGACGTATGAAGAGGAAAATCAAACGGGAAATCCTCCCCGAAGCCGAGCGTTTCTGCCCAGCTTTCCATCGTTTCCGATCCAATATCCAGTGCCTGACGGGCAAAGTAAATATTATCAGACTGCTTCATCGCAGTGGAAAGGTCCACATTTTCCGCATCGTTCACACGGGTAATCCGGTAGCCGCCCCAGCTTTCGTCCGCCTGCCACTGCTCTCCTTCGATCGTCAGCTCTTCGTCCGGGTCAAGCGTCTCTTCCTCCAGCCCTATGGCCGCGGTAAACGGCTTGAAAATAGATCCCGGGGAATACGTCCCCTGGAAGCGCCGCTCAAACAGCACGTCTGTCGTGTCGAGCTCTTCCGCCCGCGGGTCTGGGAGGCCGAGGTAGCGGAGGTTGGAATCAAACGCCGGTTCACTTGCGAGGACGAGTACTTCTCCAGTCTCCGGATCCTGGACAACACCGGCGCCGGAATCATCCTCGAGAATGCCTGCCACGTCCTCCTGCATGGAAGCATCGAGCGTGAGCGCCACGTCCTCTCCGTCCACAGCTTCCTCTTCCAGAAGCACTTCCCGCGTTTCTCCTTCGTCATCTACAACAGCCACCGTCATACCCGGCGAGCCGCGGAGTTCCTCCTCCAGAACGAGCTCCATTCCGTTTTTACCGATTTCCGAGGAAGACGTATAGCCATCGTGCTCCTCCAGTTCCTCCGCGTTGACCGCACCGATATGACCGATGACGTGTCCTGTCGTGTCGCCGTACGGATATTCCCGTCCTTCCACTTCACTGAGCTGGACGCCGGAAATGTCGAGCAGGTCCTCCGCCCGTTCATCCGTCAGCGCGAGCTGCTGTACCGGGGCAAACCATTCCGGATTATCTTCATACTGCAGGGCCCGCTCCACCGCAGCGTCTTCATCAATCTCGAGAATCTCCGCCATTTCCCGGGCGGCTTCCTCCGGATCGTCCGCTGCGTCCGGCACGATACCGGCTTCATAAATTTCTCCGTTGACCGCGAGCGGCTCCCCGTTCCGGTCAAAAATTTCCCCGCGCACCGGTTCCACCGTTTCCATACTGATTTCATCGTGCGGATCTTCCATTCCCGGCATGAAGTGATCTGTTTCCCAGTGGACCACCCATTCTTCCGTTTCTTCCTCTTCATCCGTTATTTTTTCCAGATCCACCGACGCCTCATAGGAAATGTCACCTGCAGCTGTTGCCATTGTCACGTCGACCGGATACGAGATTTCTTCCAGCTCCTCGAGGTCCTCTTCCTTCTCTTCAAAATTCCGCTCCTCAAAATTGATTTCCAGGTCGAGCGAAAGCGCGTCGTAAATCGTTTCGTAGCGCTCTTCAAATTCCCAGTCAAACCCGTCGATTTCTGAGAGGGCTTCATCACTTATGTAGTCCGGCATCTCAGAAAAATTTCCTGTGCTCCACGCCTCCAAATAAGGCTCGAGCGTTTCTTCCGGGTGCACCGGATCCTCCGCCGAACAGGCAGCAAGCGCAGTAAGGCCTGCCGTGCCGGCAAGAAAGTATGTAATTTTTTTCATGATTCATTTCCCCCTGTATAAAAAATGCCGTTGTTCTCTCCTGTCAATATACACGAGGGACTTCCGTAACGAAAGGAAAGCACGTAAGATAAGTATAAGGACGTACGACGTGAAAGAGAGGAAATGTTTATGAAATATGTGTGGATGATTGTCCTGCTGCTGCTGGCTGCCTGTTCCGGGGGAGAGAACGAACCGCCGGAGATTACCGGGTATGTGACAGCAGTGGACGGAGAAGAATTTTTCGTAACCGCGGAGGAAGCACAGGATTTCAGCTCGACAGGCGGTCTGGAAGAGTATTATACCGCCATCATGTTCAGTGGCATCAGCGAGGAAGTCACCCCCGGGGTGAAAGTGGAAGTATGGGCGGATGCTGTGGCGGAATCGTACCCGGCACAGGCCGGAGCCGATGCGGTGCACGTACTGGAGCCGGAACAGCCGGAAGGCGCCATGGACGAATTTGAAGCGGTCCGCCGCGCCCTGGAAGAAACGGAGCTCGAGGGAAACCTCGCTGTCGCAGACGCCTCTTTTGAAGAAGACGTATGGACAGTGGAGCTCGTGGAAATTATGGAAGGTGACAGGGAAACGGTGCAGGTGGAATGATGCTTTCAAAACAGGCTATGTTCTTCTTTCCGAAGAAAAGAAAACATTTCAACAGGCAAAAAGCCGAATCAGGTTTCATCGGTGCAATGAGTGAAAACCAACAGAGGTTATTACTCAACATCTTCAGACATTCTGTTCACATTGTACAGTCAAGGTAATGTTAAAAGATTCTTTTTTTTGTCGAGTAACAATGCAAAACTCGGCTTCCGGGAACATATCCCGAAAGCCGAGTTCTTTTTACTGCTTTTTAAAAATTTTACAGTAGAGGTTATTCGTAAATGCCTACTCCGTCAAAGCCTGCTTCCACAGCAGAAACTTCTTCACTGTCTTCCCCGTAGATGTCGACGGCCGACTGGATAAAGGCATAGCGCGTGTCAGAGAAGTCGGACTGGGACGTCAGGTAGACGGTGAGCGCCCGGTAAGTAACCTGCCCGAGCACGTCGCGGCTTGTTTCCGTACCGATCAGGTAAGCCGCGTGGTTGATAATGGAAGAGTTCGTATGCACTCCACCGTTATCAAGGTTTCTCGGCAGGTCATAATATTCATCCATGTGAGACGGGTACCTGCCGTCACCGTTTCCATATTCCCAGTAGTCTTCATTTACCTGGAATTTCCCAGGCTCTTCAAGGCTTCGGAGGGCGGTTCTGCCTTCCTCCTTCATCGCTGGAGCCATAACGTTGTCCCCGATATCCCATGATTCCGTGTCCACGAGTACACCGAAGATATCCGACATTGCTTCATTGACGGCCCCCGGCTGGAAACGGTAAACGAGGTTCGCGGTATTCGTGGTTACACCGTGAGTAATTTCGTGGGCTGCAACGTCCAGACCAGCAGAAAGAGGAATAAAGAACTCGCCATCCCCGTCTCCGTACGTCATCTGGGATCCGTTCCAGAAGGCGTTATTAAAGTTTTCTCCATAATGAACAGAAGAAACGATTTCAAAACCGTTGTCGTCAATCGAATTTCTTCCGTGCTCTTCAAGGAAATAGTCATAGACGATCGTGGAGTTGTAGTGGGCGTCCACTCCCGCGCCGGACCGCTCGTCCTTAAAGGAGGCATTTTCATTGGCATACGGTACGCCCGGCAGACTTCCCTGATGCTGGGCATCATACGTGAAAATACCAGTCAGATCCGGTCTCGTGAAGTCGAGCAGTTCAAACGTGCGGCCTCGGTCATCTCCGGCCCGGTGGGAAATTTCCATGTTCCGGTTTTCCCCAAGAACACCAACTCCTGCACCGCTGGAACGTTTATAATTGCTGCTGTCGAGCTCTTCGGGGCTGACCTGGATGGACACAGAGTTATCCGCTGCGGAAGCATCCGTTTTCTCTTCTCCGGAGGAAGCTTCCTTTACGGCTTCTGCTTCCTTCGTTCCTTCCACGTATTCCTCCAGGCTGTGAAGCGTGTTGTATTTGTCAAGGATCTCTCCGGACTGTGCATCCACAAAGGCATAATAGTCTTTAGGATCTTCTCCCATATAGTTGACGTTCACTTTATAGGCGAGGTGGATGTCGTTATCGAGTGGATAATAAATCAGTTCCACGGAGCTGTCTTCCAGTTCAGCCGGCGCCTCCACCGCAGCGAGTACTGTCTGGAAAGCCTGCTCTTCGGTTACGTCCGCAGAAGTCTCTAACTTCTGCCCGTCAAGTTCCTGCAGATAGCGGCCGTTGGCACTAGTAATTTCCTTTTCTTCACTAAAGTGAACAATTAGATCCTGACCGTGGACAGAAATACCATTAACGACCTGCTGGAAACGGAGGTGGCTCATACCGAGATCATCGGTTTCCTCTGAAACAAGCTCCAGGTTTTCCGGAATGTCCACCGCATCGTGAGCTTCCAGAAAAGCGGCTGCTTTCTCCTCATCGCTCTGTACTTGAAACAGCTCTACTTCATCACTTTCTTCATTCACGAGCTGAATTCTTGAATCGTCCCCCATCTGTTCAACTGTTTCTCCTTCGGCAGCTGACGCTGTCGCGAATGAAGACGCAAACATCATGGAAGCGGACGCCAGTACGAGACTCTTTTTAAATTTCATCTACTCATCCTCTCTTAATATGTAGTTACCCTTATATTTTGTCACACGAAATATTAAGTTACATCCTGCTTTCTTCCTGGAAATTACTAGGACATTTCTATTTTCTGATAATTTCATAAATTTCATCAAGAAAGATATTCAAAAACGAGGAGGATGATCTGCATTACAGGCGGACGCTTTCCTCAGGGCTTGCCTTCAACTAGTTTTTTCGAAGCTTTGCTTCAGAAAAATGGATTCAGCTAAAATCGATGAAGGGAAGAACTATCAAAGCCGTCCTTACGGGCAGAGATTGGAGGAAAATATGATAAACTGAAAAAAAACAGTGGAGGAATCACGCATGCAGATCACTATTATCAGCGTCGGCAAGCTGAAGGAGAAATATTTAAAGCAGGGGATAGCAGAGTTTGAAAAAAGGCTGCAGAGCTACTGCCGGCTGAACTTTATTGAAGTAAACGACGAGCAGGCACCGGAATCAATGAGCGAGAAGGAAATCGAGAAGGTAAAAGAGAAGGAAGGCGAGCGGATTCTTGCAAAAATCAAGGACACCCAGCACGTCTTTGCCCTCGACCTTGATGGCAAACAGCGCACGTCCGAAAAATTCGCCGATGAACTGGAGAAGCTTTCCATCCACGGCAAAAGCCAGATAGCCTTCATCATCGGCGGCTCCAACGGCCTGAGCTCCGCCGTCCTGAAGCGTGCTGACGACACGATCAGCTTTTCCAAAATGACCTTCCCCCACCAGCTCATGAAACTGATACTAACGGAGCAGGTATACCGGGCTTTTCGGATTATGAAAGGGGAGCCTTATCATAAATAACAACTTTTAGCAGTTATCTGCAGGAAAACTTTTCTTTTTTATAGTAGAATGAGCTGCAACTAAAATTGTTCAATTGAAAGAACAGGAGGTGCCCCGATGGAAGATCTGCTCGGCCAGTTAAAACATTCACTTCAAAAAGGTTTTATCGATAAAAAGCATTCGGAGTTCAGCCGCTTTAAGCCGGAACTGTTAGTGAATCAAAAAGATAAGCGTCAGGACGTACTGACATCGTTAACAGACGAGCTGAAGACGTGCCGGACCTTTATGTTTTCGGTCGCTTTCGTTACGGAAAGCGGACTTGCTACACTGAAATCCCACCTCCTGGATCTGTATGAAAAAGGCGTCGAGGGAAAGATTTTAACTTCGACGTATCAATATTTTAACCAGCCGAAAATCTTTCGGGAGCTGCTGAAGCTGAAAAACGTGGAAGTACGTATTGCCAATATCGACGGCTTTCATTCGAAAGGCTACATTTTTCAGCACGACCAGTATTATTCCTTAATTGTCGGGAGTTCGAACCTGACTTCGAGCGCGCTGAAAGTGAACTACGAATGGAACGTGAAACTGAATTCGCATGAAAACGGCGAGCTCATTGATCACTTTGAAGAACAGTTTCGTGATATGTGGAATACGGCTGTGCTGCTCACACCTCGCTGGGTGGATGAGTACGAGCGCTTTTTTGAGGAAGAGCTGCGCCCGAACGTAGCGGAATTTCCCGGACATTACGTGACGAATCGTCTGGAAACGGCGCTTACGATCGATCCGAACAAGATGCAGCAAGCGGCATTGGCTGGAATCGAAAGCATACGTGAGCAGGAAGAACACCGGGCACTTGTCGTCTCAGCGACAGGGACAGGAAAAACGTATTTGGCCGCTTTTGACGTAAGAAAGTACCGGCCGAAGAAAATGCTGTTTGTCGTACATAGAGAACAGATTCTACAGAAAGCGAAGGAAGATTTTCAGCGGGTATTAGGTGGAAACGACGAGGATTTTGGTATTCTTTCCGGACCGAGCCGGGCAGTCGATGCGAAGTATGTTTTTGCGACGATCCAGACGATTTCCAAGCCGGAAACGCTGCAAAACTTCGACCGGAATGCTTTTGATTACCTATTGATCGACGAAAGCCACCGGGCGGGGGCTTCCACGTACCAGCGGCTGATCGACTACTTTACGCCGGATTTTCTGCTCGGCATGACGGCGACGCCGGAAAGAACAGACGGGTACGATTTGTTTCAGCTGTTTCATTACAATATCGCCTACGAAATAAGGCTCCAGGAAGCACTCGAAGAAAACATGCTCAGTCCGTTCCATTATTTCGGCGTGACCGACGTGGAAATCGACGGCCAAAAGCGTGATGCGGAAGCTTTTGCTTATTTAACGTCCGAAGAAAGAGTGACACGCATTCTGGAAAAGGTTGATTACTACGGTTTTTCCGGAAAAAGCGTGCGGGGACTGATGTTTTGCAGCTCAAAAAAAGAAGCGCACGCTTTGTCAGTGGAATTAAACGAACGTGGTTTTCGAACGTGTGCCTTAACCGGAGACGACTCCCAGGAGAAGCGGAAGCTGGAAGTGAACCGGCTCGAGCATGGCTCGCTCGATTACATTTTAACCGTTGATATCTTCAATGAAGGGATCGATATTCCGAGCATTAACCAGGTCGTTATGCTCCGTCAGACAGAGTCGAGCATCATTTTCATCCAGCAGCTCGGGCGCGGGCTCAGAAAGCATGAATCAAAAGAGTTCGTGACGGTCGTCGATTTTATCGCCAATTACCAGAACAACTATTTGATCCCGGTCGCTCTTTCCGGCGACCGGAGCCAGAACAAAGACGAAATCCGCCGGAAAATGATCGATCAAAGCTACATTCAAGGTACGTCCACGATTAATTTTGAAGCGGTAGCAAAAGAACGGGTCTATGCGTCGATTAACGCGTCGCGCCTTACCGATTTAAAGAAGCTGAAAGATGCCTACATCGATCTGAAAAACAGAATCGGCCGCATGCCGCTGCTTCAGGATTTTTATGACCATTATTCCATCGATCCGATTGTTATCGGCAGTAAAAAAGAAAACTATGACGCCTTTTTATCGGCTGTGAAAGAAGAAAAGCCGGTTCTCCGGCCTGTTCATTCCCAGGTGCTCACGATGGTGACGCAGGAGCTGCTTTCCGGTAAAAGAGCCCACGAAGTCCTTCTGCTGCAAAAGCTGCTCGAAGAAAAAACACTTTCCAGACAGCGGTGGAAAGAAACGTTAACAGAAAAAGAAATGCGGGAGGACGAGTCGACGCTACAGTCTGTAGAACGTCTCCTGACGCTCGACTTTTTCAAACAGGCGGACCGGGAAAAATACGGCAGTGAACCGCTCATTCATGAAGAGCAGGGCATGTACAGCCTGTCGTCATTCTTACAGGAACTTTTAGAAGACGACTGGTTTTCCGAGCTGTTTCAAGACGTTATCGCTACCGCCCTGCTCCGCAGCAGCCGTTACGATCAGCAAAAACCGTTAACCCGCCTGCAGAAGTATTCCCGAAAAGACACGTGCCGGCTTTTGAACTGGGACAAAGACGAACAGTCTACGATGTACGGGTACAAAACGAAGCACGGCACGTGTCCAATTTTTGTGACGTACCATAAAGAAGGAGACGTGGAGGCGAGCGTCGATTATGAAGATACGTTTTTAAACCCGGAAGTGCTTCACTGGTACACGAGAAGCCGTCGCAGAACGTCCTCGAAGGAAGTTTTGGAAATTACCGAAGCCGAACAGCGGGGCATTGATCTTCATTTATTCGTTAAAAAAGACGATGACGAAGGACGGGATTTCTACTATTTGGGAGAAGTCACTCCGGACCCCGATTCCGTAGAAGACACATTCATGCCAAACGACCAAGGAGAAAAACTCCCCGTCGTTACGATGAACCTCATTTTAAAAGAAAGCATCGACCAGCAGATTTACGACTATCTGCATGAAAAAACCTGACGACACAAATGTAGCAGGTTAAATTAATGAGTCTTCAGAATGGAGAAGAACTCATTAAAAACGTAAAGAAGCAGCTTGTGTTTCCTCCTTTTAGAAAAAAGAAAGAAATCTCTATTTCCGTTATTCTGTAATTCGGCAGCGGAACGAAGGAAGCGACTCTGGGACGATCAGCGAAGTTCGAAGATCCACCGTTGATCGACGAAAGGAGACAACGGTTAGCTGAGAACGAGCCGTCCAGAAAGCGTCTTCCGAAAGTGCAGTCTGCCGAACATAATTCCAATAAAAACCCCCGGAGCGTTTTTTCCTACTCCGGGGGTTTTCGTCTTCCAACGTCATTTATTTCTTATTCACCGAAGCGTCGTAAATATCATCGACAGCTTCCTGAAGCTTTTTGTTGAACTCTTCGTCCGACTGATCCGCACGCAGGTCACCGACGAGCGCACGCGAGAAGCTTGCGATCAGGCCGTGATTTTCCTTCAGCTTTTCGTTAGCCTCCTTGATGGAATAGCCGCCGGAAAGCGCCACAACGCGGAGCACGTTATCATGATCGATAAGCTCCTTGTAAAGATTCGCTTTCGTTGGGATCGTCAGCTTCAGCATGACCTTCCGATCGCCGAGGTTATTTAAGTGATTGAGAATCTCTTCTTTCAGAATATCCTCGCACTCTTCCTTGTTTTTGCTGTTAATGCTTACTTCCGGCTCAATGATCGGCATCAGATCTGCGTCGAGAATCTGCTTGGCGACATCGAACTGCTGCTGGACAACTTCCTTAATGCCGTCTTTGTTCGGCTCGTTTACAACAGAGCGCATCTTCGTACCGAAAATGTGACGGTCGTTTGCGCGCTGGAGCGTTTCATCGAGATCGTGGATCGGCTTCATGAGCTGCACGCCGTTTTCCTCGCCGGCAAGCCCTTTATCCACTTTCAGAAATGGCACGATGCCTTTGTCCGCCAGATAGTCACCGGTATACTTGCCTTCAATGTGACGGTCCATCGTCTGCTCAAACAGAATCGCGCCGAGAATCTGCTCGGAATTGAAAGCAGGGGACGTAATAATGCGCGTTCTCATCTCATGCACCATATCAAACATCTCTTTTTCACCGGAGTACGCGTCTTCAGACACACCATACGCTGCAAGTGCTTTCGGTGTACTGCCCCCGCTCTGGTCCAGTGCTGCCACAAATCCGTCTTTGTTTTTCATAATATCCAAATGCTTGTCGTTCATACTTCCACTCCTTTGTAGATGTATTTTGACCGCTTACTACAGACAATTTTACCACTTTCAGCCAGTTAATAAAGCGTTTTCCTGCCTTTCCGGCTGAAAAAGGCTCCACTTTTTATCATTCCCGCTTAAACAGGAAATAAACGGCGGAAATTACTCTTAAATGAACAGCTGAATTCCCGGCGGAACAAAGGTATAAATACCCTCATAAAAGGAGAAAATTTATCTTTTATAATACATAAGTCCTGTATCAGTCTGTTAATTAATTCTCATCTATTATATAATAGGAAGTAAATATTTTATTCTGTGTTGTACAGTGATACACTAGTAACAGGTTACAACTGCTCAGAAAAGATGCAGTTCCCGGCCTGCAGGGCGGGCTGATTCAGTGCGTCTGCATCCTTTCTGAAAATCTCAGAAGATAAGGACGGTAAATATGACTAGCACACAGACAAAACATAACGTTATCTTAATTGGTGCCGGAGTAATGAGTGCAACATTAGGGTCCATGCTGAAGGAATTGGCCCCGGACTGGGACATTACCGTATTCGAAAAACTTAAAAGCTCCGGTGAGGAAAGTTCCAACGAGTGGAACAATGCCGGAACAGGGCATGCGGCCCTCTGCGAGCTGAACTATACGAACGAAAAGCCTGATGGGACGGTGGATACTGCCAAAGCCGTGAAGGTGAATGAACAGTTCCAGGTATCGCTTCAGTTCTGGTCGTATCTTGTAAATAAAGGCCTGATGAAAACCCCGCGTGACTTCATCGTGCCGCTTCCGCACATGAGTTTCGTGCAGGGCGCAGCCAACGTTGATTTTCTTAAAAAGCGTTTGGAAGCGCTCTCGCAGACGGCGCTGTTTGAAGGAATGGAGTTCACCGACGATCCGGAACAGCTGGAAAAATGGATTCCTCTCATGATGAAAGGGCGCACGGTCAGCGAGCCGATTGCGGCAACCCGCATGGAAGTCGGAACCGACGTTAACTTCGGGGCGCTTACACGCAAGCTGTTTGACCACCTTGAAAGCACCGATGTGACAGTGAACTACCGCCATTCCGTGGAAGATCTGAAGCAGCGGGAAGACGGCAGCTGGGAACTGAAAATACAGAACGATCAGGAAGACAGGCTTGAAACCCACACGGCCGACTTTGTATTTGTCGGCGGGGGCGGAGGCAGTCTCCACCTTCTGCAGAAATCCGGTATTCCGGAAGGAAAAGGTGTCGGAGGCTTCCCGGTCAGCGGCATGTTCCTCGTCTGTGACAAGCCGGACGTTGTGGAACAGCACTACGGCAAAGTGTACGGCAAGGCGCCGGTCGGTGCGCCGCCGATGTCCGTGCCGCATCTCGATACGCGCTTTATGGAAGGAAAGGAAACGCTCTTTTTCGGACCGTTCGCCGGCTTTTCTCCGAAGTTTTTAAAAACAGGTTCAAACCTTGATTTATTAACGTCCGTGCGGGCGAATAATCTGCTCACGATGTCCGCTGCCGGCCTGAAAAATATCCCGCTTACAAAGTATTTGATCGGTCAGGTCATGCTTTCTAAAGAACAGCGCATGGAAGCGCTGCGGGAGTTTGTTCCGACGGCGGAAAGTGACGACTGGAGAGTGGTTGTTTCCGGACAGCGGGTGCAGGTGATAAAGGATACGGATAAAGGAAAAGGCACGCTGCAGTTCGGTACAGAAGTTATCAGTGCGGCCGACGGCTCGATCGCAGCGCTTCTCGGAGCTTCCCCGGGAGCCTCGACGGCGGTATCGGTCATGCTTGATGTGATGGAGCGCTGCTTCCCGGATCGTATCGAAGAGTGGACGCCGAAGCTGAAGGAAATGATTCCTTCCTACGGCCTGCAACTTTCAGAACATCCGGACATGATCCGCGAAATTCACGAAAGCACCGAAAAAACCCTTCAGCTTCGTCTGAAAAAAGAAGCGAAAATGTCTTAAACAACGTCAAAAAAAGCTTCCCGGTGGTATCCCGGGAAGCTTTTTTATGCGTTACCTGAAATCGTTCCGGTGTAGCATTTCCTGTCCGACCTGGTGGGAGCCTTTCTGCTCCATATCGTACACGAGTTGATGCAGGTCTTCGAGCGGAAGGTCCTTTCCCCGGCTGAACCAGAGAGTAAAAATACCGAGCCTTGAAGAAATTTCTGCTTCCACCATGTATTCAAACTTCATGCGGTCTTTTTCATTCAGTTTGTGCAGCTCGCTGCTGTGGGGGATAAGGAGCCTCCGGACCCGCTCCTTGATCCGGGAAACAAACGTCGGGTCCCCGTTCGGTCCGAGCAGTACCTGGAGCTTCTCGCCGTGCTGCTCGTAAAAGTCCATGAATTCCTCCAGGCTTTGATGCCGGTCAAGTCCTTTATGGTGGTCTTTGATCATTTCCTCGAACTGTTCCTCCCCGGGGAGAATCGAATCTTCAATGGCCTGCAGCGCATTATACACGTCCGTGAAATAGACGTAAAACGTTCCCCGGTTGAAGCCGGCGGCGTCGGTAATTTCCCGGACCGTTATTTTTTCAATTGGTTTTTCGCAGTAAATTTTCCAGAAATGATCCAGAAGTGTCTGCTTTGTTTCCTCGGGCACAGGGCGTCGTCCCATAGGTCTTCCTCCTCGTAAGTCATATATATTGACCGCCGGACGGCGGGAAGGTATCGTAACCAGTATACAACACGTTGTTGGATAAAGTAAACGTAGTAAAACAGAAATTTTATACCGAACAAACAGGGTATCATTGTTGATTGAAGCGAAGAAGTGATTCATGGTAACTTGTATCAAGTACAACACGTTGTTGGGTATACATAGACGAGAAGGAGCGGTTACGAATAGATGAGGATATGGGATTTTTCGATTAAACGACCGAAGTTTACAATTGTAATTATGGCAGTACTGCTGCTTTTAGGTACCGTGTCGCTCACAAGGCTTCCGGTACAGCTTCTGCCGGACGTGGAGGCGCCGGCGGCAGCGGTTGTCACAAACTATCCGGGTGCCGGGCCGAATGAAGTGCTTAACGACGTCACGGAGCCCCTGGAGGATGATCTGTCCAACATTTCCGGGCTGAACCAGCTCACCTCCCAGACGCAGGAAGGATCGTCGATCGTCATTATGGAGTTTTCGTTCGATACGTCGATTGAAGACGTGGAAAACGATATTATTACGACGATCAACCAGACGGAGCTTCCGGATGATGCCGGCCAGCCGAATTTTTTGAAGTTTGACCCGTCAATGTTCCCGAGCATGCAGCTCGCCGTTTCGTCCCAGGAGGACGACATCACCGATTTTCAGGATGATGTGTCGGACCTGCAGCGGGAAATGGAACGTGTGGAAGGCGTAGCTTCCGTGGATGAATCCGGAACGATCGATGAAGAGTACGAAGTCGTACTCGACCTCGACACGCTCGAAGACAACGGCCTCACCCAGCAGGATATTGTCGATGCGATCCAGGGAAGCGACATGTCGATGCCGGGCGGTACGATTGTGGACGAAGAAGAGGAAGAAACGATCACGACGCGTCTTCTGAGTGAAATTTCTTCCATCGAAGAACTTGAAGACATCGAAGTGGTGGAAAATCCGGAGACAGAAGAAACGATTACGGTCGGTGACGCGGCTGATGCGGCGCTCACGGAAGAAGACCGGGACGTTATTACAAGACTGAACCAGGACGACTCGATTCAGCTCGACGTCATGTTTGAGACAGAAGCCGATACGTCCGCGACCGCCGACAAAGTCCGGGACGAACTGGACGCCCAGCTGGAAGAGGACGAATTTGAAGATCTGACAACGGCTTTGCTTTATGACGAAGGAGAGTTTATCGATGAAGCGATCAGCAGCGTCATGCTCTCTCTGATCGGCGGGGGGATTCTCGCGATGGTGCTTCTTTTCGCCTTCCTGAGAAACTTGAAAACGCCGCTCATTATCGGAATTGCGATACCGTTTTCTGTTATTACGACGTTTGCCCTGTTTTTCTTTACGAATATCAGTTTAAACATTATGACAATTGGTGGACTCGCTCTCGGTATCGGGATGCTCGTCGATAACGCCGTCGTTGTTATTGAAAATATTTACCGCCACCTGTCCATGGGCAAAAAGCCGCGGCAGGCGGCAGCGGACGGCACGAGGGAAGTCGCCGGGGCGATCACTGCGTCGACACTGACGACCGCTTCGGTGTTCCTGCCGATCGTTTTCGTTACCGGAATCGTCGGGGATCTGTTTGCCCCGCTCGCGATTACCGTCGCCTTCAGTTTATTGGCCTCGCTGTTCTCGGCTGTAACGATCGTACCGATGATCGCAAGCCGTATTTTAACAGCGCCGGAAGAAGACGTGGAAGCGAAGCGGAAAGAAAAGCCGTACATGAAGCGGCTTGCCGCCGCTTCATGGTGGACGCTCAAGCACCGCGTCGCTGTGCTTCTCATTACCCTTGCGACGCTTGCTGCCGGGGTGCTCGGCCTGATGACGACCGGGGTCGATTTTCTCCCGGATTCCGACGAAGGTACGTTCCTCGTGGAAGTGGAGCATGAAGAAGGAACGCTTCTTGCAAGAACACAGGAAACGATGGAAGCGATCGAAGAGGAACTTGATGACTACGCCGAAGTGGATACGTACTTGAGTACGGCCGGAAGTTCGGCCGTGGAAGGCGGCATGACCACATCCAGCCACATCGGAGAAATCATCGTCACCATGGTCGATGCCCCGGACCGGGACGTCACCTCGTTTGAATTTATTGAAGACATTGAAGGAGACATCGAAGCAGCGGACAATGACGCGGAAATTAACGTTGCCGCGTTTGCCCAGGCCGGGTTCGGCGGGGATCCAAACACCTACTCCTTCAGCCTGCAGGATGATGACGATGAGCGTCTTGTGGAAGGAGCGGAGGAAGTGATCGATCTTCTGGAGGACGAAACCGACGTGCGTCAGGTGGATTCTTCGGAAGATGACACGGCACCTGAACTGCAGGTCATTGTGGACCGGGATGCCGCAGCGGACGAAGGTATGGCACCTTCCCAGATTGGCGCCGCCGTGTCGGATGCGACCGGAGGAGTGAACGCCGGCACGCTGGAGCTGGAAGAGGACAATGCACTGCCTGTCATCGTCCGCTACCCGGGCGAAGTGCTCGGAAGTATTGAAGAATTCAACAATATTCTGATTCCGGACCAGGAAGGCGGCTTTATCGAGCTGTCGGAAGTAACGGAATCGGAAGAAGGCGAAACACCGGGCATGATTAACCGGGCCGATCAGGAGCGGACGATCGACATTGACGTCGTTTACGCTTCAGACCTTTCACTCCAGGAAGCTGGAGTCATCGTCGAGGACGCTGTGGACGAAGCCGATCTTGCTTCCGACACGGAATTTATTGTCGGAGGAGATCAGGAGCTTCTCGATGACGTGATCGCCGACATGGTGCTTGCCTTCATGCTCGGGCTCGCCTTTATTTACCTTGTGATGGTAGCCCAGTTTGAATCGTTTAAATACCCGTTAATCGTCATGTTTACTGTACCGCTGTTTATTATCGGGGTCATGCTGTCCTTAACGGTGACGCAGAATCCGCTCAGCGTGATGGTATTTATCGGGATCATCGTACTTGCCGGTATTGTCGTCAACAACGCGATCGTGCTTGTCGACTACATTAACCAGCAGAAGGAAAAAGGTATTCCGACAGCTGATTCCATCGTCCGCGGGGTGCAGGACCGGTCCCGTCCGATTCTGATTACCGCGCTTACGACAATCTTTGGTGTCGTACCGCTCGCCTTAGGATTCGGCGAAGGCACGGAGCTGATCCAGCCGATGGGTATCGTAATTATCGGCGGACTCATCAGCAGCACGCTGCTCACACTGTTTGTCATACCGGTGCTGTACAGCTTCTTTGATAAAACAACGAGAAACATGAACAAAAAATACGTGACGCCGGACGGCGAGGTCGTTTACCAGCGCGATCTTGATCAGCGCCGGGCAGAAGAACCATCGGCCGATTCCGATGAGCCGTTCGAAGTGGAAGCCTATATGCTTCCGGCATTCGAAGAAGACGAACCGGAAGAAGGAGCGCTTCTCGAAGCGGAACGTACGGAAGTACAGGAAAAACCTCAAACGAAAGACACAGAGGATTCCGGATCCAGCGACGAACTCGTCAAGGAAATGGAAAAACTCGTCGAAAAACTGAAAAAGGACCGCAGAGACGGAAAGTAAGTTTTCCGCTCTCTGCTCCGTCTGAAAAAAGCTGTCCGATACATGCGGGCAGCTTTTTTGCTCTTTTAAAGCAGAACGCAGAAGCGGTTTTCTTCTGCGGAGGTCACCGGCGGGCTGGAAGTTGGTAGAATTACGCGGGAAGTTGGTAGAAAAACGGAGGAGGGTGGTAGTATTCGGAGAAGTTGGAAGAAAAAACGCCGAGGCTGGAAGAAATGAGCCGCTGCTTTGGAACTATTCCAGGGGGGAATTGGTAGAAATACCGAAAAAGTTGGTAGAATCGCCCCCGCCCGAGCGCCTCCACTCTTCGCTTTTCTCTCCATCAAAAAAAGCTCCGGACCGCCGCCGGTCCGAAGCTTTTCTATTCCTTTAATTCCTGATAATAATATACACTATGTACCCGACGTAGGCCGCAGTGAGTACGAGGCCCTCCCTCTTCCCGACGCGGTAGTTCGTGCGCGAAAAAACGAGCAGCAGCACCGTAATCAAAAGCATAAAGAAAATATCAAAAAAGATTTTGCTGCCGACAACGAGCGGGGAGATGACGGAAGCGGAGCCAAGAACAAACAAAATGTTAAAGATGTTACTTCCGACAATATTTCCGATGGCGATTTCCGTCTGTTTTTTAATCGCTGCGGTGACCGATGTAATCAGCTCCGGCAGCGAAGTACCGACCGCGACAATCGTCAGTCCGACGAGCGTTTCACTCATGCCGAAGGAAAGCGCGATGCCGGTTGCTCCGTTGACGACGAGATCCCCGCCAAAAATTATCGCCGCCAGGCCGCCGACTGTCAGCAGCAGATTCTTTTTCCAGGAGTGTGCGTGTGCCCCGGATTCGGCCGGTGCGGCACTTTCCCTGCTGCGTCTGGCGACTTCGAAAATGTAGTACAAAAATACCGAGAAAAACAAGAGGAGAATCAGGCCGTCTCCTCTCGTAAGGACGTTTTCACTGAGGGAATGAAGCGCTCTGTCACTGACGAGAATGAGCAGTGCCACCCCGGCGAGCATCGTAAAGGGAATTTCCTTACGGATCGTTTCACTTTCGACTCGCAGCGGATTTAACATCGCCGTCAAACCGACGACGAGCGTAATATTAAAAATGTTGCTTCCGATGACGTTGCCGATGGCGACCCCCGCGCTTCCTTCAAGGGCCGCGGCAATACTTACCGTCGCTTCCGGGGAGCTCGTTCCAAAAGCAACAATCGTCAGCCCGATCAGAAGAGGAGAAACGCGGAGAGCCGCCGCAATACTGGAAGCTCCCTTCACAAAAAGATCCGCTCCTTTAATTAATAATGCAAATCCAACGATAAGCAGCACGTAGGACATGATCTTCCTCCTCTTTTTCCTGTATTACTTTCCAGTTTATCTCAGGAAATGAAAAAAGCAACGGAAACTGTATGCTGTTTTATAAAGAAAGAATGAAACAATAACGCTTTTTTGCTGCTCATCACAGTGCGGTTTTCTGCAATGGATAAAAAACACCGCCCTCCATACTGGAAGAGCGGTGCTTCTGCAGCTGTCGACGGAATGATTCAATAAAATCTTTGTCAGCTTAGATTTTTGGCTGCTCTTTTATTGGAACGCCTTGTCTGAAGTACAGTGAAGACAATGGAAACAACTGTTAAAATTAAGAATGTCAGTGCGATCGGCCTTGTTAAAAACAACGTCCAGTCCGGGTTGGTCATGAAAGCCCGTCTTAAATTGACTTCTGCAATCGGTCCAAGAATGACGCCGATAATAGCTGGTGCCAGAGCGAACTTATATTTTGTAAATAAATAGCCGATAAGACCCATCACTAGAAGAATGTAAAGGTCGGAAGTCCGGTTATTCAAAACGAACGTACCAACTACGCAAAGAACGAAAATAACAGGAACTAAAATATGTGTCGGAATAAGCGTCACTTTTACAAAATAACGCATGCCGGCAAACTGGGTAATCAGCATCCAGAAAGAGGCAACAAAGAAAGCAAAGAAAATGCCTCCGACGATGTTCGGTTCATCGGTGACGAGCAGAGGACCAGGTGTAATGCCGTGTATCATGAGGGCGGACAAAAGGACGGCTGTTACTGCAGAACCCGGAATTCCTAAAGCCACGGTAGGAATTAAATCGCCGCCGACCGTAGAGTTATTACCAGCTTCCGAAGCAACTACCCCTTCTTCACAGCCGGTACCGAATTTTTCCGGATTTTTCGACCATTTCTTCGCCTGGTCATAAGCGATAATGTTGGCAATACTGCCCCCTGCGCCGGGAATAGCACCGACAACGGAACCGATAATCGAAGATCCGGTGAGGGTTCCGGGTCGTTTAAGAACCATTTTTAATGTCTGAATAGGCTGGAGCACAAATTTTACTTTTTCAAGATCCTGCTGCTGTTTATCCTTTTTGTCTCTTTCCATTTCTGTTTTCTCTAAAAAAACGAGCAGGCGGGAAATGGCAAACATACCGATAAGAACAACGAGGAAAGGAATTCCTGCCCGCAGCACACCGAAATCAAAAGTGAACCGGGATATACCGGCAATAGGGTCAGCTCCTACTGTCGCGATCATCAACCCAAACAGGCCGGCCATTAACCCTTTAATGACGGAATCCCCTGTTACGCTCGCAATAATCGTTAAGGAAAGAATAATAAGGGCAAACATTTCCCACGGTCCGAACATGAGGGCAAACCGGGCCAGCTGAGGGGCTATAGTTACCAGAAGAAAAAGGCTGATAATGGAACTTAGAAAGGAAGCCCATATACCGATGGACAGCGCTTTTCCCGGGTTGCCTTTTTTCGCCATGGGATGGGCGTCGAATGTGGTAGCGATGGATGATGGTGTTCCTGGAATGCCTAGAAGGGTGGCGCTGATAAGGCCCCCGGACATCCCTCCGACAAACACTCCGATCATCGCTGCTACGCCTGTAACAGGATCCATACCAAAAGTAAGCGGGAGAGTAAGTACAATAGCCATCGCTACTGTAAAACCGGGAATTAAGCCGGCCAGGATCCCTACGATAACACCAAGCAGAATAATAAATAATATGTGTACCTGAAGAATTTCATTCATTCCCAGTATTAATAAATCAAACAAAGAAACAACCTCCCTTCTCAGCTATTTAGAAAAATAATCCTCCTGGAAACCGTACGTGCAGCACATTTTGAAAGAAAAGATACGTACTGAGAGTAAGAACTACGGAGACGATGGATAAAGTGATAAGATTTTTCTTTTCTTTCGGACCTATCAGGAGCCCTGCAATAACTACAAAGAGAATAGTAGTTATAAGAAATCCGGTAACATCAATCAGAAATATATACAGAGCTAGTAACACGATCATCTGCAAGACAAGCTTATATTCCGCGTAAAAGCTTTGAAAGCCGGCTTTCAAGTTATCTTTGGATGCCCTGGACGTTTCTTTCAGAAGTTTTCTGCTCTGGGAAATAATTAAAATGAGTGAAAGTGAACCGAGCAGAATCGCAATAAGCTGCGGATAAGATCCAGGCCCTAACTGACTTTCATTAAGATGTGTAAAATCCCCGGATTGAAAGAAAATTAATATACTCATAAGAAGAAGCATGACTGCTACAAATAATTCTCCCATTTTTCCTCCCCCTTCAAATAGTTGCGACAAGTAAACCTGACCTTATAAAAAGGGGGGCTCCCTAAAGAGTCAAGTTATCGTCTTTAAGAGCCCCTTTATCTAATATTGACTTTTACTCTTCCAGCTCGTCACCGAGTTCTTCGATAATACCGCTGATGATTTCATCCTGCTCGTCAAGATGTTCTCTATAGTCAGCCGGCCCCATGAAATCAACTTCCGCGCCGACGTTTTCTACTGCTTCTATATAGGCAGGGTCATTGGCGGTTTCTTCAAACTGTTCACCAAGGTATTCAATTATTTCTTCCGGTGTCCCTTCCGGAGCTACATAGCCGCGGTTCAGTCCAAGAGTAAGATCATATCCTTCTTCTTCAAAAGTTGGAATATCAGGAAGCCTCTCGACTCTTTCATCTGTTCCTATAGCAATAAAGTCCATATCACCGGCCGCGACAAAGCTTTCTGCAGAAGGATAATCTACGATCGCTGCATCAATGTGATCACCGGCCAGGGCTTGAATAGCTTCCGCCAGCCCCTCATAGCCGACCATATTATAATTAATATCCAGTTCCTGAGCCATCTGTTCCACCCAGATTCTCGGAATACCGGAAACGGTCCCTCCGAAGGTAATTTCTTCATTCTGTCCATATTCAACGAATTCCTCGAGGCTGTCCACGTCCATTTCGCTGGAAACTGCCAGTATCTGGTCAGCAGAAGACATAGCAGCAATCGGTTCAAAATCATCGTAGTTAATTGGCGTAATGTCGGAATGGTGGGCCACAAGCAGCCCTTCGTGAATCTGTCCAAGCGTGTAGCCGTCTGCCGGTTCTTCCGTTAATTCTTCGAGTCCAACAGTTCCGCCGACTCCCGGAAGGTTCACGACCACAAAATCGTTATCCATCGTTTCAGAAACATGTTCTGTTACGAGTCTTCCCTCGATGTCACTTCCACCGCCTGGATCCCATGGAATAACCATCTCGATTTCCCTGCTCGGGTAATCCTCTATAGATTCTTCTCCTCCACAGGCTGTAAGTAAAGCAGTACCTGCGGCGGCTCCTGTTAAAAGTAGCAGTCCGGAATTTTTTCTTTTCATTTTTTCTCCCCCTAATATTATTAAGCTGAATAAAGCAGATAACTTCTTCGAAAACAAGCCTGTGCTTTGTTGGCAGCCAGGATCGTAACTTAAGTACCAAATTTTACAAAAAAACAAGCAAAATCAATTATTAGTTACAGAAAGTTTTAAAATTATATTGTTTTCCTTCTTTATGTTTAGTTATTATAATATACATACAGTGAAAATGCGAGAAAAATCAAAATATTCCCGTTATTTTTCTGTATCAGGACAAAAACACAGCCCCGTAGAGTAAAGCTCCTACAATGACAAACGCTGGATGAACCTTAAATCTCTCCAGAAGGATAAAACTGGCCAGCGCAATGAACACGACTTGAAAGACTGATGTCTGCATCCACGAAGTGGAGAAAAACTGATACGCCAGAACGGCCAAAAGAATACCGATGACCGGACGGATCAGCATCGTCATGTATTTTACTTTAGGAGAATGACGATACTTGTACAAAAGACCGAGCAGAAACAGCATAGCCAGTAACGACGGGAAGATCGTTGCCGATAAAGCGATACCGGCTCCGAGCACTCCGCCTACTTCAAACCCGATATAGCCGGCCATTTTTGTTGCGATGGGTCCCGGAAGCGTATTGCCTAATGCCAGAAGTTCCGAAAATTCTTCTGTTGTCATCCAGCTGTACCGGTGCACGACTTCATATTCGATCAGGGGAATAGAAGCCGGGCCCCCTCCATATCCGACAATCCCGGGAATAAAAAACGCTAAAAAAAGGTGCCAGTATTCAAGCATGGTTTCCTCCTTTCTTGATCAGGGGATGAAGAAATAAAGCATAAATAATCAAAGCCCCTATAAGAAGGGCGGGATGAGCCCCGGCAACGATATAAACAGCCACGCTCAGAAGACCGATAAAAATCGTCCGCTTCCAGCCGAGCCCTTTATGGGACTGTTTGAAAAAAGAGTAGGCAAGAACTGTCATGAGGACACCCACAACAGGAGCCACCGCTGCCGTCATTCCCTGCATAACTGATTCGTTAATGAAAGTGTGCAGGAAACCTAACAGCATTATCATGAGCAGGACGGTCGGAAAAACCGAAGCGAAAATCGCCGTAAATAAACCGCCGGCACCGTTCACCCGGTATCCTATGTAACCGGCCATTTTAGTAATAATCGGTCCGGGAAGTGTGTTGCCCATCGCCAGAATGTCACTGAATTCATTGTCATCCATCCATTTGTATTTACCGACGACTTCTTTATGTACAAGTGGGATGGAAGCAGGTCCGCCCCCATAACCCAGAATCCCTGCCCGGAAGAAACCGAGAAAAATCTGCTTGTTCGTATGCCATTCCATGACTTTCCTCCTTTATGATTAGTCGACAGGAATAAAAAATTTTTACTATAATGATGTTCATATTCTACAAGGAATGCTGAGGTGTTATTTGATGAAATTAACCGAAACCGACATGAAAATGTTAAATATACTTAGTGAAGACGGCCGCATATCCTACGTGGACCTTGCCAAGCAGGTAGGTATGTCCAGGGTGTCTGTCCGGGAAAGAATCCAGCAGATGCAGGAAGCAGGAGTAATCGAGAAGTTCAGCGTTGTTATCAATTCGGAACAGGTCGGAAAAGCTGTTTCCGCCTTTTTTGAAGTGGACTGTGAGCCGACAGCTTTAGTCGAAGTAGCTGAAAATCTGGCTGAAAACCCCCGCGTGGCAAGCTGCTATCAAATGACCGGCCCGAGTACCCTTCACATGCACGTGCTTGTGGAAGACTTTGCCGTGCTGGAACAGTTTATCAATGAAGAACTGTATTCTCTGGAAGGCATTACCCGGGTGGAAAGTCATATTTTATTAAGACGCTTTATCAGCCGTACCGGCATGAAGCTTTAATTACCACACTGCCACGTGACCGTCTGTACGCGGCTCAGTGCCTCCGGCTAAAACCCCGCTGTCTGGATTTCTCCATATGATCTGACCCCGGCCGAAACCTCCATGAGTCAGCGATCGTTCTATTTGATGACCTTTGCGGCTCAACGCTTCTGCAATATAATTTGGGAATGAAGGATCGACGAGAATTTTTCTTCCGCTGATCCACTGCCATCTCGGGGCATCCAGTGCCGCCTGAGGATTTAAATGAAAATCAATGGTACTCATAATGACCTGCATGTGGCCCTGAGGCTGCATGTATCCTCCCATCACCCCAAACGGACCGACCGGCTCACTGCCTCGGGAAAGAAATCCAGGAATAATCGTGTGAAATGTTTTTTTCCGGGGCTGCAGGGAATTCACATGACTCTCGTCCAGTGAAAAAGTGAAACCGCGGTTCTGCATGGCAATACCGGTTTCCGGCACGACAATCCCCGAGCCAAATCCCATGAAATTACTTTGAATAAAGGAAACCATGTTGCCTTCCGCATCGGCCGTTGCAAGATACACCGTCCCGCCTTTTGGTGGTTCTGCCGGGGAAGGATCCAGAGCCTCTTCTCCAATAATTTCCCGGCGCTGGGAAGCAAAGTCATCGGACAGAAGCTCTTCCACCGTGTGTTTCATATGTGTTTCTTCCGTAATATGGGCTAGTCCATCACTGTAGGCAAGCTTCATCGCTTCAATCTGACGGTGGTACGTCTCGACTGCCTCCTTATGGGAAAAATCATCCTTTTTCAACGTGTTTAATCCCATAAGAGCAATCAGCCCCTGACCATTCGGAGGAATTTCCCAGACGTCGTATCCACGGTAATTCACTTTGATCGGATCGACCCATTCCGGTGAATAATCCGCCAGGTCCTGTTTCGATAAAAATCCTCCATGTTTCTGAAAGTGGCGGGATATTTTTTCTGCCAGATGTCCTCTGTAGAAGGATTCCGCGTTTGTTTCCGCAATTTCTTTTAACGTGGCCGCATGATCAGGGGATTTCCACACGCTGCCTGCTTCCGGTGCTTTTTCGTCCGGGGCAAAAGTAGTAAACCACGCTTCAAATTCTTCGCCTTCAAAAGTCGTTTTAAACTTCTCCGCTGCTTCTTTCCAAAAAGCCCCGAGCGTAGGGGAGACAGGATATCCGTCCTCCGCATAGCTGATCGCAGGCTTCAGGCTTTCCGTTAACGGAAGATTCCCAAATTTATCTGCGAGCTCCGCCCAGGCAGCCGGTGCACCGGGAACAGTTACAGGAGTCATCCCGAACTGCGGTACAGCTTCATATCCTTTTGCTTTTACAGCGTCTATTGTCATGTTTTCCGGAGAATAGCCGCTGGCGTTCAGCCCATGCAGCTTTCCTTTTATCCAGACGAGGGCAAACGCATCGGAACCGATACCGTTGGAAGTCGGTTCGAGCACCGTCAGAGCAGCCGCTGTGGCTATAGCAGCATCAACGGCATTTCCTCCTTTTTTCATTATTTCAATGCCTGCTTCTGCCGCCAGCGGCTGGGAAGTAGCCACCATTCCTTTTTGACCGTATACAACGTTGCGCTTCGATGGGTAAGGATATTCGTGCGGATCAAAATTCACCATAATTCTTCCTCCTAATAAATTTATTGAAAATTCGAAAGATAATTGTGTATTTTAGCACGGCGAAGTTGAAATGAAAACACTCAGTAAACAAAAAAATGAAATTAATCTAAATATTTATTCTTTTTATCATTTGGAGAGATTTTCCTTCTTCTTTTTGTTAGAAGAATTGATTTATAATGAACAATTTGTCTAAAAGCCTCTCGTGGAGACAGTAATGCCTTTTGTTTTTGTACATACTTACATTTCTAAGTGAATGGATTTTTCTTCTCAAGTAACGAACTGTTTTATTGAACGTTTGAAAAGACCGAAACGAAAGCTCGTAAATAACATCGACGACTAAAAAAGGAAAAAGTCAGCTTCAACAGGAGGGTAAAAGTGTCCTTCTGCAGGTTAGATTCTATACAAACAATCTGGAAACAAACGCTTTACACGTTAAATGACTTAGTGTACTATGTAGTTAATACACTAGAACATTATTTGAAGGAGGAACGGGGATGGAGTATGTACTGGAAGCTGCAGGTTTGTCGAAACAGATCAGAAAAAAGACGCTCGTGGAAGAGGTGGATCTTTTCGTGCGGCCGGGGGAGGTATTTGGACTGCTCGGACCGAACGGCGCCGGAAAAACGACGACGATCCGGATGCTGTGCGGCCTGATCCGGCCGACGTCCGGAAGCGTCAGCATCTTCGGATCCGATTTAAAAAAGCACCGGGCTGAAGCGCTCGAAAGTGTCGGTGCGGTCGTGGAAAACCCGGAGCTCTACGGCCACCTGAGCGGATGGGATAACCTCAGGCACTATGCACGGATGCACAAAAATATCCCGCTTTCAAAAATCACCGAAGCAGCGGAAAAAACCGGCATCGCGCACCGTCTTCAGGAAAAAGCCGGCACGTACTCGCTCGGGATGCGTCAGCGGCTCGGTCTCGCCCAGGCACTGCTTCACGACCCCGGACTTCTTATTCTTGATGAGCCGACGAACGGCATGGATCCGGCGGGCATCCGTGAAATGCGGGAGTATTTCCGGCAGCTCGCAGAACAGGAGGGAGTCAGCATTCTCGTCTCCAGCCACCTCCTGTCAGAGATGCAGATGCTCTGCGACCGGGCGGCAGTAATGCAGCACGGTAAGGTGATCCGGACGGCGTCGATGACCGAACTGCTTGAAGCAAAGCAGCAGATCGTCCTGAAAACGGCACATAAGGATAAAGCTGCCGGGGTGCTCGAGGAGCGGAAATATGAGAGAAAAGGCACGGAGTTTATTATTTCCGGAAGCGCGGAGGAGATTCCGGAGCTGAACCGGGAGCTCGTCGCGGCAGGCGTGGATGTACAGGCGCTGTACCCGGGTCAGAACGGGACGCTCGAAGACACATTTCTCGATATGACAGGAGGGAAAGCGCTGTGAATCTTTTACGTAATGAGTGCATGAAGCTGTTTAAGAAAAAAAGCACGTGGGTGATGGGTGCGCTGATTGTTCTTCTCGCTGTCGGTGTCACGGCGCTGTTTGCGCTCGTCGTTGGTCCATCCCCTGCGGCGGAGGAAATGGAAGCCGCGGAAGCGGCCTACGCTGAAGCGGAGGGAATCACACAGGCAGAGGACGAGCACACGCTCGTTCCGGTCATCGAAAATGCCGGTCTCATGAGCGTAGTGACGATGTTTACCGTCATTGCAGCTGCCGGAATCACGGCCGGGGAGCACGCGGCAGGGACGATTAAACTGCTGTTGATCCGGCCGGTGGCGCGCTGGCAGATTCTTTTATCAAAACTTGCCGCTGTGTTTCTTTTCGCTGCGGCAGTGACCGTGCTTCTTTTTATCGTATCTTTTTTTGCAGGCATTCTGTTTTACGGCTGGAACATGCCGTCCGGCTACTATATCGTGTCGGGTATGGGGGACATAGCGGCGCATCCTGTATACTCGTACGCAGCCGGTCTTTACGGGCTGTGGTTTGTGGAGCTTCTGCTGTTTGCCGTCATTGCCTTTATGATCGGCACCGTGTTTAAAAGCACACCGCTCGGCGTCGGCATCCCGCTCGTCCTCCTCTTTACCGGGAGCCAGGCGGCATTTCTCATAGCAGATTACAGCTGGGCCGGCGCAGTGGTGTTTTCCCACACGGATCTCGTTTCCCGGTTTATGGGCTCCCCGGGAGTGATCGGCGTATCCATCGCCGTGTCCATTGTCGTCATCGCGCTTTATGCCGCCGTCTTTCTTCTTATTTCCTTCTGGCGGTTTACAGTCCAGGACGTGCTCGATTAAACAGTTAAAAGCAGCAGAGAAGGGACGTGAAGCATATCGAATTCAATGATTACCAGCCGATCTACCAGCAGCTGATGGACCATATCAGCCAGCGGATCTGCCGGGGGGATCTCGCACCAGGTGAAAAGCTCCCGTCCGTCCGTACGATGGCGGTGGAAGCCGGGGTCAATCCGAATACCGTGTCGAGAACGTATATGGAACTGGAGCGTGAAAAAATCGTGGAATCCAGAAGAGGCCAGGGAACGTTTGTGACAGAGGAAAAACAAGTAATCGAAAAACTGCGGAAAAGCCAGGCAGCCGTGCAGGCGGACCGCTTTAAAAGCAGTATGGAGCAGCTCGGAATTGATAAGGAAACAGCGTTCCAGCTGCTGAACAACACGTGGGACGGAAACGGAGGCTCATCATGACAAACGTAAGCTGCAGGAATGTATCCAAAAAATACGGCCGGAAAGAAGCACTTCACAGCGTCGATCTGACACTCCCCGAAAACGGGATTGCCGGCATCATCGGGCCGAATGGAAGCGGAAAATCGACATTTTTAAAACTGATCAGCGGACTGATCCGGCCGGACAGCGGAACGGTGAAAATTAACGGCACGGAAACAGGAAGAAAAAGCGGTTCGGAAGCGGCCTACCTGTCCGAGGAAGATTCCCTTTACGATTTTATGACGGTCGGAAAAACGATCGCTTTTTCGGCAGGTGTCTATCCGGGGTTCGACCGGGAGCTCGCCCACACACTGGTGGAGGAAATGAAGCTTAACGAAAAAGACAAAGTGAAGCATCTGTCCCGGGGAAATAAAGCCCGGCTGAAGCTTGCCGTGACGATGGCCCGGAAAACGCCGGTGCTCTGCCTCGACGAGCCGCTCTCCGGCATGGATCCGCTCGTTCGGGAGGATATTCTCCGTCTGATCGTGACGCATCTCGACGTGGAGCATCAGCTCTGCCTGATTACGAGCCACGAAGTCAAAGAGCTCGAACCGTTTCTGGATCACGTGCTGATCATGCACGACGGGCAGGTTGTTGTAGACCGGAACGTCGAGGAACTGAAAGAAACAGAACGAAAATCACTCATCGAAATGCTGCGGGAGGTGACGGGCTGATGTGGATGACACTATGGAAAAAAGAATGGCAGGAAAGCCTGCCGAGGTTTGGTATCGTTATAGGTGTCCTCCTGCTTATGTACGCAGGGATTCTGACGGCTGCCTTTAATGGCTCCGCACTCGCCCTGCTTCTCGGCTTCTTTGCCGTCGGACTGCACCTCGTGCTGCTGCTACTGCTCTGGGCCCTGTCGTTTCACGGCGAGTGGAGGAGCCGCACCCAGTGGACGTGGCTGAATATTCCGGCTCCCGGCTGGCAGCTCGTCACAGCAAAACTTGCCGCAGGTTTCAGCCAGTATGTGATCTCGATCGCTTTACTGACCGCCGTCGGATTTTTATCGATGCGCATCTTTGCGTCCGGCATGGGGGCACAGTTCCGGGAATCGGTCGACGTGATGCAGAATGTTTTAACAGGATTTTTTCCGTTAATGCTTCTGGCTCTTACGTACGCGGCCGTGTTTCTCGGTCTCGGGCTCGTCTTCATCATTTTGATGGCCCGCTCGGTCAAAAAAATCGGCTGGGTGATCGGCCTTGGTTCCGCGCTCCTGTTTTCGTACGTGTATTCGATGTTCAACCAGAGCAGCCTGTACGAAACGCTTTTCCACCACGGGGTGCTGTTTGACGCCGAACAGACGCTGCAGAACGTGACAAACGGCAGTATGAACCTTCAGATGGAAGTCGAACAGGGAGCGAATATTTACGCCGGACAGCTCGCGGTGGAAATGCTTCTCGCCGCCGGAATCATCGCGCTTCTTTCGTGGATGGTGGATCGTTTCGTCCAGCCGTCGTAAAAGAACGGTTCAATAAGAACAGGAAGCCGTATGAACAGCGGTTTTCCTGTTCTTTTTTTAGTGTTACAGAAGCTTGTTTGTTGAACCGGCCTGCGGACTGTCCCAGGTTTCCTTACTAATAAAGCCTTTCGTATCAACACGAGCAAGAACGGTTCCGTCCTTTAAAAAGAAAAATTCAGAATATTGACATTTTTGTCATTCCAGTCGTAAGATAAAGTCGTAGTACGTTGTCAAAAGTTTCCTGTCATTCTTTTTGTAAGCGCTTACTAAAATGAACAGGAGGGATCAGGATGTCCATTTCGGAAGAAAAAAAGACGGCTGTGCCACTGGAAAAAATGAAGTGGATGTACAGTGAAATGGTAAAAATCCGCTACTACGAGGATCAGATGGTGGAAGTGTATTCAGAAGGGAAAGCGCCTGTTTTTAATATCGGCGCAGGAACGGTACCCGGGGAAATGCACCTCGCCACCGGCCAGGAACCGGCAGCTGTCGGCATGTGTGCACACCTGACGAAGGAGGACACGGTCACGGCACCGCACCGGCCGCACCACCACGCGATCGCGAAAGGCGTCGACCTGAAAAAGATGACAGCGGAGATTTTTGGACGGAAAACAGGACTCGGCAAAGGCAAGGGCGGCCATATGCATTTATTTGACCCGGCCGTGAAATTTTCGTGCGGAGGCATCGTCGCAGCGGGTATCCCCCATGCCGCCGGCGCAGCGATGGCAGCGAGAATGAAAGGAACCGATGCGGTGGCGGTCGCGTTTATCGGGGAAGGAGCAGCGAACGCCGGAGCGTTCCACGAAACGCTGAACCTCGCCGCCTTGTGGAACCTGCCGCTTATCGTCGTCGTGGAAGACAACGCGTACGGTATATCTGTACCGAAAAAAGCCTCCACCTCGGTCGAATCAAACGACAAGCGGGCCGGGGCCTACGGTATTGCCGGCGCGTACGTGAAAGACAACGATCCGGTGGCGATGTACAAAGCGTCCGAAGAAGCGGTGACGAGAGCACGGGACGGCCAGGGGCCGACGATTATTGAAATTGAAACGTACCGCTTTCTCGGTCATTTCCAGGGGGATCCGGAGCTTTACCGGGACAAGGAGGAAGTGCCGGGCCTCCGTCAGCAGGACCCGATTTTAAAACTTAAAAAGCAGCTGCTCGACAGCGGCATGGAGGACGCGGAAATCGAAAAGATGGAAAAAGCCGCCAAGCAGGAAGTGGACGAGGCGTATGAATTTGCGAGAAACAGTGAGTTTCCGGAGGCGGACGATGCCCTACGCGACGTATTTACTTCTTAAAAAAACGGAAAGGAGCGGATGCAGCATGGAAACAGCAAAAAAGCGGATGCTGTCCGGAAACAAAGCGATGGCCGAGGCGATTTCCCAGGAGATGGAGCGGGATCCGAACGTATTTGTGCTCGGGGAGGACATCGGCAAGTACGGAGGAATCTTCGGCTCTACGCAGGGGCTGATCGAAACTTATGGACCGGAAAGGGTGCTTGATACGCCGATTTCGGAAACGGCATTTATCGGAGCGGCGATCGGAGCGGCCGCCGAAGGAATGCGTCCGGTGGCGGAGCTGATGTTTGTCGACTTCTTCGGCGTATGTATGGACCAGATTTACAACCATATGGCGAAAATTCCGTACATGTCCGGAGGAAACGTGAAGCTGCCGATGGTACTCATGACAGCGGTCGGCGGCGGCTATAACGACGCGGCCCAGCACTCCCAGACGCTGTACGCGACCTTTGCGCACCTGCCGGGCATGAAAGTTGTCGCCCCGTCCACCCCGTACGATCTGAAAGGAATGATGACGTCGGCGATCCGCGACGACAACCCGGTCGTCTTTATGTTCCACAAATCCCTGCAGGGGCTCGGCTGGATGGATCAGCTGGACGAAGCGGTCGGAAACGTACCGGAGGAAGCGTATACCGTGCCGCTCGATAAGGCAGCGGTCGTCCGGGAAGGAAACGACGTGACGATCGTCGGCATTCAGATGATGACCCATTACGCGGTGCAGGCCGCGGAAAAACTGGCAGAAGAAGGCATTGAAGCGGAAGTCATCGACCTGCGCTCCCTCGCCCCGATCGATAAGGACACGATTTTAACGTCGCTGAAGAAAACCGGACGGCTGCTCGTCGTGGACGAAGACTACCTTTCCTACGGCATGACTGCAGAAATTGCGGCGATTGCTGCCGAAGAAGCGCTGTACGACCTGGAAGCCCCGGTCCGCCGGGTGGCCGTACCGGACGTACCGCTTCCGTACAGCTCGGTGCTCGAGGACTTTGTTATCCCCGGGAAAGAAAAAATCTATGAGGAAGTTAAATCGCTTTTGGAGGAAGGGTAGAAGGAGGTCCGTATGCTGAACGTCACACTGCCGGAATTAAAAGAGGGAATCGACGAAAGCCTCGTCGTCCTCTGGTTCGTGTCGGAAGGCGACAGCGTCCAGAAGGGCGATCCGCTCGTCGAAGTGCAGACAGAAAAAGCGGTCTCGGAAATTGAAGCCGAAGAAGACGGCGTGATCGAAAAAATTGCTGTGCCGCGCGGGGAATCGGCGAAAGTCGGGGACGTGCTTGCCGTAATTGACACCGGTGGGAGCCCGAAGACGGAAAAAGAAACCACTCCGGAAAAAGCGGAGAAGAAAGAAGTCCCGGCGGCCCCGAAAGTTCCGCCGAAGCTGAAAAAGCTCGCCAAAGAACTTGGCGTCCAGGTGGACACGATCCAGGGCACCGGAAAAGAAGGACGGATTACGGAAGACGACATCCGCCGGGAAGGAACGCAGAAAGAAAAGCGTCTGCCGCTTTCCGGCACCCGCGGCGTGATCGCGAGACGCATGGTCGAGAGCCTTCAGGAAAGTGCCCAGCTGACAGAAACCGCCTGGGCCGACGTGACGCGCCTCGATCTGGATAAAAAAGATCTCGACGGTGACCCCGGCTGGACGGCGCTCACCGCAGCTGCCGCAGCCCGCGCGCTGAAAAACCACCCGCTTTTAAATGCCCACATCGAAGGAGAGGAAATTGTCCTGAAAGAGAGCATTCACCTCGGTTTTGCCATCGATACGAAAGACGGGCTCCAGGTGGCGGTCGTTCCGGAAACAGACAGCCTCTCCCCGGGGGAGCTGCAGGAAAAGCTCGCAGAGAAAGCTTCCCGCGCAAGAAACAAAGGGCTTTCCAAAGACGATATGGAAGGGGGGACGTTTACGCTCACGAGCCTCGGCGGCTACCGGACGGAATTTTTCACACCGATTATCAACCCGCCGCAGACCGCGATTCTCGGTATCGGGCGCATTCAGCCGTACGTCGCCATGTACGAAATGAAACCCCGGGAAAAGTACCGGCTCCCGCTCAGCCTCACCGTGGACCATCGGGCTGTGGACGGCGCCCCGGCAGCGGCTTTCCTCGACGAAGTAATCGAGCTTTTGGAACAACCGGACAAACTTCTCGAAGAAGAATCAAACAATTGATCAGTGCCTTTCTCTCCGCTACACTGGAGAAGAAAAGGAGGTGCTGCAATGTCAGTTGTTGTTTATTCCACGAAGGACTGCGTCGAGTGCCGTTTCGTCAAGCAGATGCTTGAGCATAAAGGCATCGATTTTGAAGTACGTGACATTATGGAAAACAAAACGTACCGTGAAGAAGTCGAATCGTACGGCATGCTCGGGGTTCCGGTTACCGTCTACAACGGGGAAGCCGTCAAAGGCATGAACCCGGAGCTTGAGAAGCTTGTGGAGAAGATAGAGGCAGACTAATGAAGCTTTGAAGCAGCAACTTTTTGCCCTGCATGGTACCGAAATCAGCTCTTCTGATTAAACAAAAAAGAAGTATAAAAGAACATAAAGAAACTGCTCGCTATAGAGTGGTTTCTTTGTGCTGTGTAATGTGTTTTTAAGAGGATAGATTTAGGGACCTTGTTGGAATCCGTAGTGCTGCATAGTCTGAAATGACTGAGAAACTAAATAATGAGAATATTATAAAAATATAAAAACAACATGTTTTTGTCCAATTTTAAAGTGTCCCTTTTTTTGCAGGGGCATTTTTTGTTTATATCTTAAACGCTAAACAGTTTGTTAGAACTCTATTTTCCGAAAGAAAGTTCATGGTTAAATTGAAAAAATTAGTTAAATTAGATTTTGTTCATAAGTCTTTTGATTTATAATAAATACATATTAATCCCTTTTAATTATTCTTTTCTGGGAAAGAGGTTGTTTTTAAAAAATTATTAACTGAAAATAGGGGTTTTTCGATGACAGAAGCTGTACATAAGGCACCCGTAATGTTTCATTTTCGCATTCATTTAAAAAGCTGTTCGCACGGCCTGCTCCCGGAACACAAAACGTCTATGCTCCATGGGATTCTGACAGGAGAATTCAGGAGAAACGTATGCCACAACATGAAAATCTCCTGCAGAGACTGTGCTTTTCTTGACAACTGCCAATACAGTGCGCTGTTTGAATCTCCAAAAACTTCAGCCGCTGTTTTCAATCACAGTCAGTCCGTACCTCCTCCCTACCTCATCAGCTGTGATTCCCGCTCGGTCGACTTTGCTCCGGGAGATCCTTTGGCGTTCGACTTTCTCCTGTTTGGAGACGACGTAGAAAAATACATCCCCCAACTTTTTGCCGTGATCCAGAATATAAGCTCCTATCCGCTCGGCGAAAACCATCTGCCGTTTGAGCTGGATCACGTGGAGCAAAAAACATCTGAAAGTTCTTTCACTATCATGGAGAACGAAGTAACAGCCAGGCCTGAACCCTCCCCGTGGACGTTTCAGCTGCCGGAGCGCTACGATAAAATATTTATTCAGTTTGCTTCGCCTTTTCGTACCCAAGAGAATAACGAGCTTGTCAGGGAATTTGTGCCGGCAGTATTTTTCAATCAGGTCCGACAGCGGTTTACTCAGTTAGTTGACCCTAAAAACAAGAAAACACTGGAATTTCCGAAGTTGCCCAACATGCATGATGTTCATTTACATCACTCGTCCTGGAAGGACATTCCGTGCTGCTCCTCGTTCCACGGAGAAGACATGATACTCGGTGGAGTACTTGCATCTTTTCATATGAATCGGAGCAGCGAACTGGATGCATGGCTGCCATATTTGTTTTTCTGCGAAAAATACCACGTTGGGAAAGAAACAACTTTTGGCTTCGGTAAATATTCACTCTGGGTAAAGCAGTAACAGCTGCAATGGTGCTCAAAAGCCAAGTATTTGCCTGCTTTATTAGGAAACAAATGAGATGAAGAAATTTATAACTTCTTTAGAAACAGAAAAAATTATCGGATCTGTAACTTCCAAAAAGTTCAACTATTTTTAGTATTAACAAATAATTTAACAGCCTCTTCAGAGTACTACCCTCCCTTTGTTTCGTTAAGCAAAGGGTTTTTACTGTTAATTATCGGAAATTAAAAGGAAATTATATATTTCTAACGAACTGTTTACAGAGGATAATAAAGGGGGACTTCGATGAAAACGAAAAATAGAACAAGAATGATGATCTGCTCTATAGGAAGAAGCAAGGAACCAGCAGTTCAATCATTGAAGGCAGTAGAGCCGGAAAGTGTGGTGTTTTACTGTTCGGATGGAGCGTCGGAATACCTCCCCGGAATTATTAGGGAGTGTCCCTTCATCAGGCATACAGCGGTAGTGGAAACGACGGACGGGGAGGATATTGAGGCGAATCTTCACCTTCTTTATATGGAACTTCCGGTACATGTTGACCGCAGGGGGCTTAGCTGGGAGAATGTGCTCGTTGATTACACAGGGGGTACAAAAACGATGGGGGCAGCACTCGTGCTGGCAACAGTGGAGACAGGGGTACAGTACGCATATGTAAGCGGTGACAAACGAAGCGGGGGTGGCAAAGTGATCCTCGTAGACGGGACAGAAAAAGTTCTCCGGAAAGCTAATCCATGGAATGCGATCGTACTAAAACAGCGCAAAGACATTACAAACGCATGGAAATTCGGTCATTACGACGAAGCCGCACGTCTCTGTGAGGAAATTAAGGATAATGTAAGTGGGGAAAATTACTGGAAAGACATCTGTAGAGGGCTGATTCCTATGTTTGAAGCTTATAGAGAATGGGATCGCTTTCGATATAAACAGGCTTTCAAGTTGATGAAACAGGCCAGGGGAATGCTTCACCCGTATTGTTTTATGAGCAGACCGTTGAAAGCAGTGATTGTCCGTGTGGAAAACCATATCCGTATGCTTGAGCCCATGGTTGTTGAAAGTGCGGAAAAGAAAAGAGGCTTTCTGCTGCAGGACCTTCTCGCGAACGCCATGCGGTGCGGTGCTGAGGAGCGTTATGACGATGCAGCGGTACGTCTTTATCGGGCGCTGGAGCTTGCAGCTCAGCATCGGCTGTGGGAAGGTTACAATATTGATTCCCAAAAATGTAATAAAAAGCAGGTGCCAGAAACTCACCGTCAAGAATATGTGCAGCGTGACTCCTCAGATGACGAGCTGCTTCAGCTCGGACTGCACGCTTCCTACATTCTGCTCGAGGCCCTAGGAGATGAAATGGGCAGAAAATATGTCCGACACCAGGAGGAAATCCAGCAGCAGCTTCTACACAATCAATCAGTCCTCGCCCACGGTCTGGATCCAGTTACCGAAAACGATTACGATCGAATGCTCCGTCTCATGCTGGAGCTTACGCAGACCGTAAAAACAGAGCTTCCGATATTTTCTCCAGTTGATCTCGCCACAGATTTATAGAAAAAGTAGTCATGTTTTCCTGTTTTACTCTAAAAACACTACGCAGGACTTTTTAAGAAAGGAAAAATAATACAGGTGAATCAGCAGAGGTCGAAGTCGAAAACGGAAGTATCAATTTTGACAATTTTCGGCAAGGATCGGACGCAATCCTTACGATGAATGAACCGGGCATCACCGCTCTGCATGCGACGGGAGAGCATGAAGTAATCCTGGCGCTCCAATGAGCTTAACTATTCCTTTATGACGCTGGAGGAGCTGGAAGGTTTTGCTGTCTGGACCGAGCTGCACTTTGCCGAAAAAGCCGGGGAATATTTGTACGTGGAAAACTACAAAAACGACCTCCGCCGTCGGAACGATGCCTACTGGAAAGGATTTCAGGAGCTGGAGGAAAGCCTGAAGCAGGCTCCGCCGACGGTCCGTACACCGTTCGACCTGTACAAAAACACGTCCGGACGCCGGGCCGTTGATTTTTAGCCTCTGAGGAAAGAAGCTTCACTTTTCCCCGTTAATTTCCCGGGAAATGGGGTAAAGGTATTCCTAGAAAGAATACTGGAGAGGAGCCTTCCGCATGCTGGAAGTGATATTTGACATACTCAGAGAGCTCGGATGGGCGGGACTCATCGCCGGCATCGCCGTGGAGGCGCTGTCGATTCCATTTCCTGCCGCCATCATCTTTTTAATTTACGGCTATTTGATTGGACCTTCCGGCTGGGACATTGTCTGGATCAGCCTGCTTGCTTCGGCCGCCTATACGATAATTGCCTACATTCCGTATTACCTGTCGCTCCGCTTTCAGGGGTTCGTCCAGCGGCGGCTCGTTTCGAAGCGCGCAAAACGCATGGTCCGGTTCATGGAAAAGTACCGGGAATGGACGATCGCCGCCGGACGGGTGCTCGGCATGGGCTATATCGTCTATGTCGCTGCCTTCTGCAAGATCACTCCGCTCCGATACGGAGTGTTTACGTTTATCGGCGTTTTTCCGGTGGCTGTAGTAATGCTTTATCTCGGTACGCTCGGCGTTGTCGGGGAAGCGTACGGAGTGTTTCAGAACGTTCAGTATTTGATTGCCGGCCTTTTTGCGGCCGCTGTCGTCTACTATATTTATTTCCGGATGAAATCAAAGAAAAAAACAGAAAACGTTCCGTCGAGAGCCCGGTAGCTGCCGGGCTTTTTTTATGGCGTATGTTTCTTTTTGTATTTGGTAGAATTAAGTGGAAAGCTGGAAGGAAAGTACCTGGTGTTGGTATAATTGCCTTCATTTGGAAGAAAAAACGCAGAGGTTGGAAGAATTGTGCCGGCAGGTTGGAACTATTCCGGAGAAGATTGGTAGAATTATGCATAAAGTTGGTAGAAATCCACCGCCCTCCTATCCACGTTAAAAAGACACCTTCAGAGAGGCGGGTGTCTTTTTAAAACAGTCTTATTACAGCCGGCGGTGTTTTTTCAGCGCAAGAATGTTTAGGCTGATAAAGAGGACAGAAAACCCGGCAAGCACAGCGATCTGCATCCAGTAATCCGACGGCCCCTCTCCCCGGATCATGATACCCCGCAGCGCTTCCGCTCCGTAAGTCAGCGGCATAATTCTTCCGATACCGCGGAGAAAAGGGTGCATCGTTTCCAGATTAAAAATCCCGGAGAAGAACACCTGCGGAACGATAACGAGCGGAATAAACTGGATCATCTGAAATTCGTTTCCCGCAAAAGTGGATAACAGCGTGCCGAGACTCAGCGCAGCGAGCGCAAGCAGGAGCGTAATGAGCAGCACGTTCCAGAAAGAACCGGCCATAAACATATCGAGCACATAAATCGAGTAGAAAATAATGATAAGCGACTGCAGTACAGCAAAAAGGCCGAAGCCTCCGAGATATCCCGCAATAATTTCCCACCGCTTCAACGGACTCGCAAGACTTTTTTCCAGCGTCCCCTGGATCCGTTCTCTTAGAAAAGAAATTCCTCCTACAAGGAATACGAAGAAAAATACGAAAAAGCCAATGAGGACAGGACCGGTGTTATCAAACAGATTCAGTTCTGCAGATCCGTGGAGGTAAAGAATTTCAAGAGTTATTTCCTGATGAAGCGGATTCATGTCCTGAAGGGTTTCCTGAAGAAGCCGAATGACGGACCGGTTGGCTGCAGAATCACTTCCTTCGAGAATGAGGGAAAGGCGGTCATCTTCCCAGCTCAACACCCCGTCAACTTCCCCCGCCTTCAGGACACGGCCGGCTTCTCTCATATTCATGGAGGAAAAGTCTGCTTCTTTATGCTCAATTATATTCGTAAATGCAACCGGTGCATCCACGATAGCTATTTCCGGCTCGTATTCCTCCGTGTCCAGTACGAGCCACAGAAGCGTTATGACGAGAATCGGAGCGAAAAGCATGAGGGCAAGCGCCCGTTTGTCACGGCGGAACTGCCTTAATATCCGGTGGATAACCGCTGCAGCTTTCATGACGTAACCCGGCCGTAGTGAAGAAATACTTCTTCCAATGAATCTGCTTTTATGGAAGCTTTAAGCTCTTCCACTGTTCCCTGCACGATAACCTCTCCTTCACGCAGAAGAGCAAGCTGATCACATTTTTCCGCTTCATCCATGACGTGGGTCGTCACGATAATCGTCTTTCCTTCCACCGTCAGCCGGTGAAATTCTTTCCATATGGTTTCACGCAGAACAGGATCGATGCCGACTGTCGGTTCATCAAGAATAAGAATGTCCGGATCGTGGACGAGGGCAGCAGCAAGGGAAAGTCTCCGCTTCATGCCGCCGGAGAAACTGCTTACCTGCTTTTTGGCGGAGCTCGTAAGGTCTACCGTTTCCAGGCAGGATTTAACGCGCATTTTGACCGATTGGCGCTCCAGACCGGAGATGGAAGCAAAATATTCCATGTTTTCCTGAGCCGTAAGTTCAGGATAAAGAGCATCCGACTGAGCCATAAAACCAATGTGCTTCATTTGATGTAAAGAGGGCATACGGGTCCCCATGACAATTGACTGGCCGAGGGCGGGCTTCAATATTCCGAGCAGCACTTTAATAAGGGTAGTCTTACCGGAGCCGGAAGGACCGAGAAGACCGAAAATTATTCCGGGCTGAATGGCAATAGAAACATCGTACAGCACCCGGTGACGTCCGTAAATGTGAGAGATATGAGTTAACTGCACAGCTTCATTCATATCCAGCCCTTCTTTCCCTTTTTTTTATTGATATACTTTCATTATATTCCAATTAATTAAAGAAAATAGGGAAAATATGCTCATATATCAGCTATAGAGCAGAAATTTAGCCGAGGCTGGTAAAATCACGGGGAAAGTTGGAAGAATTCCTTATCTTTCCCCGTCCTTTTCGCGTCATTCGGGGACTTTTTTCGTAAAAATACCGGGCAGAACGTTTATTACTGTAAGGATCAGGGAAAAGTTCAGTGGTTTAACCCATCAATTTTCAAAAACCGGGGAGGAATAATCATTGAGTAAAAATAAGAAGCAGGATCAGCTCGAACAGTTTAAAACTGATGACCGCGGCAAAAAGATGACGACGAATCAGGGACTGAAAATTTCAGAGGACGAATTTTCCCTGAAAGCAGGGGAGCGCGGACCGACGCTTCTGGAGGACTTCCATTTCCGTGAGAAAATGACGCATTTTGACCATGAACGGATTCCGGAGCGGATTGTCCATGCGCGCGGTTTTGCGGCGCACGGAGAATTTCAGCCGTACGAATCCATGAAAGAATATACGAAAGCAGGCTTTCTGCAGAGTCCGTCGAAAAAAACACCGGTATTCGTCCGGTTTTCCACGGTGGCAGGTTCCCGGGGTTCCGGTGATCTGGCACGAGATGCGCGCGGATTTTCCACAAAATTTTATACAGATGAAGGAAACTACGACCTTGTCGGTAACAACATCCCGGTGTTTTTCATTCAGGATGCGATCAAATTCCCGGATGTAATTCACGCCGTGAAGCCGGAACCGCACAACGAAATCCCGCAGGCAGCATCTGCGCACGATACGTTCTGGGATTTCGTCGCAAACAACCAGGAGTCAGCGCACATGGTGATGTGGACAATGTCCGACCGGGCGATTCCACGGAGCTACCGTATGATGGAAGGGTTCGGGGTACATACCTTCCGTTTTGTAAACGAAAAGGGAGAGGCCCACTTCGTGAAATTCCACTGGAAGCCGGTGCTTGGTACGCATTCGGTCGTCTGGGACGAAGCCCAGAAAGTGAACGGCAAAGACCCGGACTTCCACCGCGGGGATCTTTGGGAAGCGATCGAAAACGGCAATTATCCGGAGTATGAGCTCGGTGTGCAGCTCGTGAAGGAAGAAGACGAGCACAGCTTCGACTTTGATATTCTTGATCCGACGAAACTCTGGCCGGAAGAAGATGTTCCGGTAAAAATCGTAGGTAAAATGACGCTCAATAAAAATACAGACAACTACTTTGCCGAAACAGAGCAGGTCGCTTTCCACCCGGGTCACGTCGTGCCGGGGATCGACTTTACGAACGATCCGCTGCTGCAGGGGCGACTGTTTTCCTACACAGATACACAGCTGATCCGTCTCGGCGGGCCGAACTTCCATGAGCTGCCGATTAACCGGCCGGTCTGCCCGTTCTTTAACAACCAGCGGGACGGCTACGGCCGGCAGACGATCAATAAAGGACCGGTCGCCTATCATAAAAACTCGATGGCGGACAACACTCCGGAACCGGCAACGAAGGAAGAAGGCGGCTTTGAGCATTATCAGGAGCGCGTGGAAGGACACAAAATCCGCGCGAGAAGCGACAGCTTTAAGGATCACTTTTCCCAGGCGACGCTTTTCTGGAACAGCATGAGCGCTGCGGAAAAAGAGCACATTATCAATGCCTTCAGCTTTGAACTCGGAAAAGTGGAAAGCAAGGATATCCGCCAGCAGGTCGTGGATATGTTTGCGAACGTAAGCCTGGATCTGGCAAAAGGCTTTGCGAAAGCGATCGGTGTGAAACTTCCGGAAGGGCCGGGAAGCAGCGTGACAAAATCTTCTCCGGCGCTGAGCCAGGAAAACACGAAGAAAAAGCCGGATACCCGGAAGGCAGCCGTACTGATCGGTGACGGGTTCAACGGGAAGGAAATCAACGCGGTGCTGAAAGAGCTGAAAAAGCTCGGTGTCCAGACGGAAATCGTCAGTGACAGCCAGGGAACGATCAAGGGCAGCGACGACACGGAGCTGGAAGTGGATCACACGTTCCTGACAGCAGACTCTGTCCTGTTTGATGCCGTGTACGCCGTGGGCGGAAGCAGAGCGGAAAAAACGTTCTACCGCCAGGCAGCCCAGTTCGTGCACGAAGCGTTTTTCCATTACAAGCCGATCGGCGCTTCCCACGAAGGAGAAGCACTGCTGCAGCTTGATAACATGAAAGAAAGCCCGGGCGTAGTCATCGGTGGAACGCCGCGAGAGTTCTCGAAAAACTTCGCCGACGCAATCGCCTCCCACCGTTTCTGGGAGCGGGAAGTCATATAGAAAGTATTTTCAATTCGTAACTATAGTAAAAGAAGCTGTCTCCGAACTGGAGGCAGCTTCCTTTTTGTCTGGTGGGTTCGGATCTGCAGGCTGGTGATTAAAAGCCGGTCTATAATGATTAATTCCCTTCGAAAGCCCGCCTATAATGACAGCAGATGGTTTATCCTGATTAAAAATACTTCTAATGACAATAACCCCGGCTATAATGATTAAACAGTCCCGGTTAAAGATTAATGACCCGCTTATAATGATTAAAATCAGCTCCGCCGCCTTATCCGTCGGATTTCCCCCGCACCAAAAAAAAGGCCGGCTCAACTGTTGGTTGAGCCGGTCCCGGAGGAAAGGGAAAAACGTGCGCCTGTCAGCAGCGGAGCTGATCGGCAAGGTCAATAAAATCGTTGGCAGCGTAGTCGTATTCTCTTTCAGGAACCAGATTCGGAACGTTTCCGGCCCCGAATTCAAGCGGCCGGTACACGTAGGCTGTCCGGAAACCGAGGTCCTGCGCGGCCTGCAGGTCATACTGGTGTGCAGCGGTCATGAGAATTTCCTCCGGTTTTAAATCGAGAAAGCGGGCGGCCATTTTGTAAACGTCTGGATCCGGCTTATAGCTTTGAATCATTTCCGGAGATAAAATCACATCCCACGGCAGGCCGGCGTGCCGGGCCATATTGACGAGAAGGGATACGTTCCCATTGGAAAGCGGGCTGATGATGTGCTTCTGCTTCAGCCGGTACAGCCCCGGAACCGCATCGCCCCACGGATGGAGCCGGTGCCAGACGGTGTTGATATACTGGAGCGTTTCCTCTGAAAGCCTCGTAATGCCTTCCTCCTCCAAAATCTCCTTCAGCGCTTCGTAGTGGAGATTGTCCAGTTTCTTCCACTCTTTCTCCCCGTCGAGCACTTTTTTCAGAACAGGGTGGTACCTCCCGCGCCATCTGTCGGCAATGTCTGCCCAGTCCAGGTCGAGGGCAAACTCTTTATTAAACTGATGTCCTTCCCGGATGATCGTCGAGCGGTAGTCCACGACCGTTCCGAATACGTCAAAAAGCAGTGCCTTAATGTCTGCCACAAAAATACCTCCCGGTTACTCATCGTAAAGTTTTACAAACTGCACGTACATAAGTTTCTTCGTGATGATCTCCCCGTCCTCCTTCTTTGTTACTTGAAGCAGCTCCTGCAGTCCGAAAGTACCGACAGGAATAATCATTTTTCCACCTTCCTTCAGCTGGTCGATCAGTGCATGAGGAATCGTTTCGGCGGCGGCAGTGACCATAATCCGGTCGAAGGGAGCTTCCTCCGGCCAGCCGTTGGAGCCGTTGTCACAGCGGAAGTGGATATTTTTAAAACCTGCCTGCCCGAGCTTTTCAACTGCCCGCTCATAAAGAGGGCGGATCCGCTCCACTGTAAATACTTCTTCTGCAAAAGAAGCGAGAAGGTCGGTCTGAAATCCGCTTCCGGTCCCGATTTCGAGTACCTTGTGATGTGGCTCGAGACCGAGGGCAAGCGTCATTTCCAATACGAGCGACGGCTGGGAAATGGTCTGGCCGTGGCCTATGGAAAACGGGCGGTTCATGTGGGCTTTATCTTTATCGTGTTCCATGTAAAAACTCCGGTCCATTTGACGGAAATAGCGTTTGATTTCCTCGTCCACCGTTATCCCTTCTTTCATTTAAGCTTACTGTTCTATACCATCTTCCAGACCTTATGTAACCTGAAATATGAGAAAAGAAGTTCCGGAAGAGCGGGGACGTCCTTTTTCAGATGCAGTGGGAATGCTTCCACAGGAAAAGGCCATGACGGAAGGCGTCATGGCCTGTTTACCTGAGAAAATTCAGTCTTTGATCCACTCTCCACGGGAAACCCTGGAAGTAGTTTCTGTGCTTTCTTCTTTGTTAAAGTTTATTTTCTCTGTGCTTACATCTTCTTTTGTATCAACCACCTGAGGCTCTCCTTTTATTTTGTCGACGGTCGTTTCGCTCGTTTCACCGAGATGCTTGCCGCTGCTTCCCGGAGCGCCCCGGTGTTCGTTCGTGGTAACTGTAGTTTTTGTAATCGTCACCGGAGTTTCGATGAAGTCAGTTGTTTTTGTTGTGATTACTTCGTCCCATGTTTCGGTAACTGTTGTGGTTTCAGTGGTTGTAGTAGTACGAAGGCGGTACCAGTCCTGGGACGAATGCTCTTCCTTCTCCACAATTTCCGTTACGACAGGATCTTTTTCATAAGTCTTTACTTTAGGAACAGTTTCTTTACTCTCGGAAACATCGGTATCATATAAAGTTTTTTCATATACATCTTCGCTTGTCGTTACTTCGGTTGTAATGCCTTTATGAAAATTTTCACTCTGCCCCGGTGCTTGGGCTTTCCCGTTTGAAGCAAGGGCTCCGGTGGCCAGGCTCATGGAAAAAATAAGTGTCAGTGTGAAAATAGACATTTTTTTCATTTTATTCATTCATAATCTCCCCTTAAAATGTTTAGTCAGCGGCTTCCTGCTTATGAACAGACATACTGAATAAGGAACCAGGTCCCGGGCGGAAATACACTCCGGAAGCAGTGGTTCTTTTAAGCCTGGATATGGAGGCGGCCGCCGATTCATATCAAGGGTTGTTATTTACAGTATATGGATTTGTTCGTTATAAAGAAAGTATTTATTTTCGACAAATATTGACATTTAGTTAAAAAATACTGATATTAAAGGATTTTTAACGATGGAGAAAAAGAAAAACAGATATATTTGTTTTATTTAATACATTTTATTCAATGTAGAGAACTGTTATAACGCAGTAATATACGTCTTTATACTAGAAAAAACCGCTCCCCGGAAAAAGCTTTTCAGCTTCTTTCAAAGAACGGTTTGTATCCATCACTATGAATTAAGTACTTTTTTTTCTTCGATCAGTGCTTCCACTGCCGGTACGTCGGCCGGTGCCCAGACGAGAGAAGCAAGGCTTTCTTTCGGCAGCCATAGAAGCTCTTCGTGTTCCTGTGCCGCAGGGGCGCCTTCTATGAGCTTCGCTTTCAGTGCGATCAGCTGGACCACTGCCGCCTCGTATTCATGGGTATGGTCATGAAAAATGCTGCCCGCTTTAATCGAGCAGGCGAGCTCTTCTTCGATTTCCCGCTCGAGCGCTGTCTGCAGACTTTCTCCTTCTTCCACTTTTCCGCCGGGAAATTCCCAGACGTTTGGAATGCTCATTTGTGAAGAGCGGAGCGCGCAGAGCACTTTTCCTTCCTGTTCGATAACCGCTGCTACTACTTTCACTTTCTTTTTCATCAGATTCCGCCCCTTTCTACTGTGTATGCTACCAGACTGAAAAAGAAAGCGCAGCAGAAAGAAGATTTCTCTCACAGGAACGCAGAAAATGAAGGAAGGAAAACACCGTCACAGCAAGATTTTTAGAAGAAGAGCTGCTTTACGGTGCAATTGTAAAATTAAAGAAATCAAAAAAATATATTGAATTATCCTGATGGGTGTACTATGATTACTAACAACGAATTTTCAAAAAATTATAAGTCAGCAGGAGCTTTCTTTTTTTATTTTAAAACATAGTAAAAAGGTAAGAATTATAAGTTTTATGAATTTTAGAAAGGTAAAGTACATTATTACAACCATAGGAGGGGTTATATGTCTATTCAACCGCACGGAGGAACGCTCGTAAACAGGGAGCTGAAAGGAAAAGAACGGGAGGAGGCACTTCAGAGAGCAGAAGGCCTGAAGCAGCTGAAAGTTTCCGACTGGACCATTTCCGACCTGGAACTGATCGGTATCGGGGGATTCAGTCCGCTCGAAGGATTTATCGGACGCGGGGATTATGAAAATGTTCTCGAAAACAATCGGCTTGCTGACGGAACGGTGTGGAGCATTCCGATCACTCTGTCACTGACCGCTGAAGAAGCAGACACATACGATGTCGGGGAAACGATTGCTCTCCGCGGAGAGGACGGCATTATTTACGGCACGCTCGACCTTCAGGAAAAGTACGCTTACGACAAACAGCAGGAAGCAGAAAAAGTGTACGGAACAAAAGACGCTGCCCACGCCGGAGTACAGAAGCTTTATGAGCGCGGGGAAATATACGCTGCCGGTCCGATTACTCTTTTAAACCGCCCGGACCACAGTGATTTTGCGGATTTTCACCTCGATCCGGTGGAAACACGCGCCCTGTTTAACGATCTTGGGTGGAAAACAATCGTCGGTTTTCAAACAAGAAACCCGGTACACCGGGCGCACGAATACATTCAGAAAGCAGCACTTGAAGCGGTCGACGGCCTGCTGTTAAACCCACTTGTCGGGGAAACAAAATCCGATGACGTATCTGCGGAAATCCGTATGGAAAGCTACGAAGTGATTTTGAAAAACTACTATCCGGCCGACCGGTCAAGACTCGTGATTTATCCGGCGGCGATGCGCTATGCCGGACCGAAAGAGGCTGTGCTGCACGCCATTGTCCGTAAAAATTACGGATGCACCCATTTCATTGTCGGACGGGATCATGCCGGTGTCGGCGACTACTACGGCACGTATGAAGCACAGGACTTTATTACGGAGTTCGAAGAGGAGCTTGGTATTCAGATCTTCCGTTTTGAACACGCCTTTTTCTGCACGGAATGTGAAAACATGGCGTCGGCGAAAACGTGTCCGCATGACAAGGAATTTCACGTACACCTAAGCGGAACGAAGGTTCGGGAAATGCTGCGCAGAGGAGAAAAGCCGCCGAAGCAGTTTACACGCCCGGAAGTAGCCGAAGTGCTGATAAAAGGCCTGCAGGAGACGACAGTAAAAGCGTAAAAGGCCCACTCCCGCATGGAAGCTGCCCGGATAAGATCAGGAGGGCAGAAAAATGACAGTTGAAATAGGGATCGTACTGGCAGTTGTCGGCATCATGCTTCTCTGCCTGATTAAAGAAGCGGCGAAGCCGGAAGTCATCCTTCTCGTGACGCTCGCTGTGCTCCTTCTGCTCGGGGTGATGGAGCCGGCGGAAGCGCTGCGGGGATTTTCCAATGAAGGAATGCTTACCGTCGGCCTGCTGTTCATTGTTGCCGGCGCTGTTCAGCAGGGAAACGCGCTGAATTATTTAGTGAAAATGGCTCTTGGCTCAGGAAACGGAAGAAAAAAATCGCTTATACAGATGATGTTTCCGGTTGCCGGCCTGTCTGCTTTTTTAAACAATACGCCGATCGTCGTCATGTTTACACCACTCATCCGGAAATGGTGCAGGGAACGGGGAATTGCTCCATCCAAATTTCTTATTCCGCTTTCCTACGCGGCTATTTTCGGCGGAACGCTTACATTGATCGGCACGTCGACGAACCTCGTCATTCACGGGTTTATGCTCGAGCAGGGGATGGAAGGATTTTCGATGTTTCAGCTGGCAGTTGTCGGTCTGCCGGCAGGTCTGATCGGTGTCCTTTACATGAGCACGGTAGGCTACCGCATACTGCCGGACCGCCGGACGTCGACAGAGGCATTTTCTGAATCATCAAAGGAATACTTATCCCAGGCATTCGTGGAAAAAGGGTCCCCGCTTGCAGGAAAAACAGTCGAAGAAGCAGGCCTTAGGCGCATGGAAGGATTTTTTCTTATTGAACTGATCCGCCGCGGCAACCGATCGGCCCCGGTCGCACCAACAGATGTACTGGAAGAAAACGACCGCCTCATTTTCACCGGTTCGTTTACTACGCTTGTCGACCTGCAGAACATTAAAGGGCTGCAGCTGGAAACAGGAACAGATCTGAAGCTGGAAGAGCTGCAGAATGGGAATGCCCACCTTTTGGAAGCAGTCGTTTCCCACCGTTCTCCGCTTGCCGGCAGAACGCTGAAGGAAAGCTGTTTCCGGACAGTGTACGACGCCGGAGTCGTGGCTATACACCGGAACGAGGAACGGGTCAAAGAGAAAATCGGGGATACGGAACTGAAGCCCGGGGATACGCTGCTTCTGCTTGCGGATGGGGATTTTCTTCACCGCTGGAATAACACGAAGGATTTTTATCTTTTAAGTGAAGTAACGAAGCCGGATATCGTTCATTCCCGAAAAGCGCTCATCTCCCTCGTGACTCTCATTTTGATGATCACCCTCGCAGCAACCGGGCTGCTTTCCATGTTTGAAGCAGCGGTTCTTGCCGTACTCACGCTTTTTGTCACAAACTCGATTTCTTTGGAAAAAACAAGACGGTTCATTCAGGTGGACGTTCTGCTCGTTATCGCGTCGGCGATCGGCATCGGGATGGCACTTGAACAGTCCGGGACAGCCTCCTTCATCGCTTCCCATCTCGTGCAGATTTCCAGCGGCATCGGAGTGATCGGCGCCCTTACGGCAGTGTATTTTCTTACTTCCTTTTTCACAGAAATTATTACGAACAATGCGGCCGCCGTCCTCATGTTTCCAATTGCTTTTGCGATTGCCGAACAGCTCGGCTACGACCCGACCGGATTTTTCGTTGCCATTGCTATCGCTGCTTCCGCAAGCTTTGCGACACCGATCGGCTATCAGACGAACCTCATCGTCTACGGACCGGGCGGATATCGTTTTTCTGATTACGTGAAGGTAGGGATTCCACTCAATATTCTGTATTTAATCGTCACCGTTTCCATCGTCCAGTTCGTCTGGCTCGGGTAGACTTTTTTATTTCTTTATAAAACCGAGTAAATTGATTGGTTTAATAAATCCATTGAAAGAGGAGAGATTTTTATGAGCAGTTCGACAAATATTACGTGGCACGACTCTGAAGTAACCAAACAGGAACGACAGAAACAGAAGGAGCATAAAAGCGCCGTACTCTGGTTCACCGGTCTCTCCGGTTCCGGTAAATCAACCATCTCCTCCGCTCTCGAAAAAAAGCTGTACGAAGAGGGGATCCATACGTACCGGCTCGACGGGGACAACGTCCGGCACGGTTTAAACAAAAACCTCGGCTTCTCCCCGGAGGACCGGACGGAAAATATCCGCCGGATCGGGGAAGTGGGCCGGCTGATGACAGACGCCGGCCTGCTCACACTCACGGCGTTTATTTCGCCGTACCGGGAAGACCGGGACAGCGTGCGGGAGCTTCTGGAAGAAGGAGAATTCATTGAAGTATACGTAAAGTGCGGCCTGAAGGCGTGTGAAGAAAGGGATCCTAAAGGACTTTACAAAAAAGCAAGATCCGGAGAAATTAAAGGGTTCACAGGAATTGACGCCCCGTACGAAGAACCGGAACATCCGGAGCTGACAGTGGAAACAGACACCCAGTCACTGGAAGAATCTGTGGAGCAGATTATCGATTATCTTAAAAAAGAAAAGTATCTCCGGTGACGAAGCGGAGGAAAGGAGAGGCAGATGAGCAGGATAACCTTTGAAAATTTCCAGGACGATCCTTTCCGGGGAATAAATCCGGGGGATTCTTCCAAGGGAGCAGAAAAAGTACTGGAATGGGCGTACGGCACGTACGGGGAAGATATCGTCTACGCCTGCAGCTTCGGGGCAGAGGGTATCGTCCTGATCGACCTCATTTCAAAAGTAAAAAAAGACGCCTCTATTGTGTTTCTTGATACCGGACTCCATTTTGCGGAAACGTATGAGCTGATCGACAAAGTGAAAGCGCGCTATCCGGAGCTGCAGGTGGAAATGAAGCAGCCGGAGCTGACAGTAACCGGTCAGGAAGAAAAATACGGACCGGCACTCTGGGAAAGAGATCCCAACCAGTGCTGCTATATCCGGAAAATTAAACCGCTGGAAGAAGCACTCTCCGGAGCGGTCGCCTGGGTTTCCGGACTTAGAAGAGAACAGTCCCCGAGCAGGCAGAACACGAATTTTGTGAACCGCGACGAGCGATTTGAATCGATAAAAGTGTGCCCGCTCATCCACTGGACGTGGGAGGATGTATGGGAGTATATAAAGACAAACGAACTCGATTACAACGAACTGCACGATAACAATTATCCGAGCATCGGCTGCGTGCCGTGTACAACAGCTGTCGAAACAGGCGGCGACAGCCGGGATGGAAGATGGCAGGGCAGCATGAAAACAGAATGCGGGCTTCACACTGCCGGAAACAGGCGCTGAATCAAACAAACAGAAGAGGGGCGGAATCTTAATGAGTAAAGTATATATTGTCGGCGCAGGGCCGGGAGACATTGATCTGATTACAGTAAAAGGATTAAAAGCCATTCAAAAAGCAGACGTTGTTTTATATGACCGGCTGATCAATCAGGATCTGCTGAAGGAGACGAAAGCGGGAGCAGAGCTGATCTACTGCGGAAAAACACCCGGGAGTCACTCCATGAGCCAGGAAAAAATCAATCAGCTTCTCTGCCGTCATGCGCTCCGGGGTAAAACGGTGACGAGGCTGAAAGGAGGAGATCCCTACATTTTCGGCCGGGGAGGCGAAGAAGCCCAGGAGCTTGCTTCGCACAGCATTCCGTACGAAGTTGTACCGGGGATCACTTCAGGAGTCGCCGCCGCAGCCTACGCAGGCATCCCGGTAACCCACCGGGACTTCAGCTCCTCGGTTGCCTTTATTTCCGGTGTGAGCAAAGTCGGTGAAAAGCAGGATGAGTACTGGAAACATGTTGTCAAAAGCATGGATACACTCTGCATTTATATGGGAGTAAGAAAGCTGCCTGAAATAAGCGAAAAACTGATCCGCCACGGACTGAAGGCTGATACGCCGGCTGCTGTTATTGAATGGGGAACAACAGCTAAGCAGCGCACCGTCACCGGGTCACTGGAAAACATTGTGGAAAAAGCCGGAATCGTGGAACAGCCGGCAATGATTGTCGTCGGCGAAGTAGTCAAGCTCCGGGAAGAACTGCAGTGGTTTGAAGAGCTGCAGGAAGCTCCGCCGGAACTCGTCGTTTAAAGGAGGAAAACAAATGCAGGGAGTACTGTACGTCGGTCACGGCAGCCGGGTGGAAAAAGCACGGCGGCAGGCGCAGAATTTTATGGAAACTGTCCAGCGGCAGATCGATGTGCCGCTTCAGGAAATATGCTTTCTGGAACTTGCAGAACCCGATATTTCCGAGGGCATTAAAAAACTTGTTTCCCGGGGAGCATCACGTATTGCCGTAATTCCGGTTCTTCTTCTCAGTGCGGGGCATTACTACAAGGATATTCCCGAGGAAGTGGATAAAGTAAGAGAACGATTCCCGGAAATTACGTTTACGTACGGCCGTCCGCTCGGCGTGCAGGAGCGGGTCATCGACCTCGCGGCGGAAAGGATAAAGGAAACAGGCTTCTCCATGGAGGACGATTCCGAGATACTTCTTGTCGGACGGGGCAGCCGGAACGGGCAGACAAAGCGGGATATGGAAACGATCGCTGCAGGGCTGAAAGAGCGGACAGAGGCTTCCGCCATCAGCGTATGCTACCTGGCAGCATGTCGTCCCGACTTTCACGAAGGACTGGAAGGTGTGGGGAAAAACAGACGGGTATTTGTCGTACCTTACCTCTGGTTTACCGGAATATTAATGCAGGAGATGGAAAAAGAAATCAGTAAAAGAAACGCTTCCGGCGGATCATTTATTCTCTGCCAGTATCTCGGCAGCCACCCCGCAATGGAAGAAGCGCTGCGGGATGCTGTTCAGGAGGCGCTGCAAAAGGAGCCGGCAGCAGGAACACTGGCCGCACAGGCGTTATAACGGAAAGAAAGGGGGGAGACGATGCGCAGTCTGAAAGGAAAAAGTATCGCCGTGGCGGCGGACAGACAGTCCGGGGCGATCAGTACAATGATAGAAAAAAAAGGCGGCGATCCCGTCGTCTATCCGGTACAGGGACGTCAGCTTGTCGATAATATGGTCAGCCGTCAGGACGTGGAAATTTTTCTCGAAGAATCCTTCGAGTGGGCAGTTCTTACGACGGGTATCGGCGCCCGGACACTGGCTGAAGCAGCTGAAAAAGCCGGCCTGCACAAGGCTTTTATTAAAAAGCTGGAAAAAACGAAACTTGCTGTCCGGGGAAGCAAAACGGTTAAATGGCTCGGAGAAAATGATCTGACACCGGAAATACTTTCCGGAGATGGGACGATGGATCAGCTTCTGGAGACGTTTGAGCATAAGAAACGAAATGGAAACATCTTTCTGCAGGCCTACGATCAGGATGATGCTTTACTTCGGGACGTTCTGGAAGAAAACGGATGCCCGGTGTATGTGTCCAAACCGTATTCCCACGAACCTCCGGAATCGCTGACCGTGCGGCGTCTGAAGCAGGAAGTGACGGACAAGACGGTGGATGCCGTTGTATTTACAAGTAAAAAACAGGTAAGAAACGTGTTGAAAGAGGAACCGGAGCAGCTCGTGAAAGCCTTCAACAACGGCGTGCAGGCAGCAGCAGTAGGGAAAGTAACGGCCCGGGAGCTTTTAAACAGCGGTATTACAGAAGTGACAGCTCCTGAATCCCAGAAGATGGGAGCAATGATTGTCGCGCTGGAACATTATTACCGCAATAACTAGAAAGAGGTGGAGAGTGTGCAGTTACAAACAACGAACAGTCCTTTTAACGAAAAGCAGGCCGAACTGCTGAACCAGCTGCTGGAAACATTAAATGACAGCCAGAAAAACTGGCTGAGCGGTTATCTCGCTTTTTCCCAGGAAACCGCATCCGCTTCCGCAGCAGCGACCGTGGAAGCTCCGGCTCCTGCGGAAGCGCAGGCTGAAGTTTCCGGGAAAATTGAAAAAAGGGAAATTACGATATTAATCGGCTCCCATACGGGGAACTGCCAGGCGCTTGGAGAGGAAACCGCTGAAAAACTCCGTCAGAAACAGTTTTCGGTAAAAGCAGTCGACATGGACTCTTTTAAGCCGAAAAACCTGAAAAAAGTGGAAGATCTGCTCGTTATAACGAGCACTCACGGGGAAGGAGACCCTCCGGATAATGCCATCGGTTTTCACGATTTTCTTTTCAGCAGAAAAGCTCCGGCACTGGACGGCCTGAGGTTTTCCGTTCTTGCGCTCGGTGACAGTTCCTACGAAAAATTCTGCCAGACAGGAATCGAGTTTGATCAGCGGCTGGAGGAACTCGGAGGAGAGAGAATCCACCCCCGTTACGACTGCGACGTAGAATTTGAAGAGCCGGCAGCCGCATGGTTCGAGGGGGTTCTCGAAAAACTCGGTGCTGAAGCTTCAGAAGCGAAGCCGGAGGAAAAAACAGTACCAGCAGCAGGCAGTGTGAAATACAGTAAAAAGAATCCTTTCCAGGCAGAAATTATGGAAAATATAAATTTAAACGGCCGTGGCTCCAACAAGGAAACACGACATCTGGAACTCAGTCTGGAAGGTTCCGGCCTCACGTACGAGCCCGGGGACAGCCTCGGTATTATTCCGGAAAACGATCCGGAGCTCGTCGATCAGCTGATTGTGCAGATGGGCTGGGATCCGGAGCATCCGCTGCCTGTCGGAAAAGAAGGAACGATCCTTCCGCTCCGCAGTGCTCTCGTTGAACATGTGGAAATTACCACGCTTACGAAGCCGCTTCTTGAAAAACTTGCTTCTTTGACAGAAGACAAGCAGCTGAAAGACCTGCTTCTCCCGGAAAATAAGGAAAAGCTTACAGAATACATTTATGGACGGGACCTGCTGGATGCTGTGCGGGATTTTGGTCCGTGGGACACGCCGCCGGAAAAATTTATTTCCGTTCTTCGTAAAATCCCCGTCCGCCTGTACTCGATTGCGAGCAGCATGAAGGCGAATCCGGAGGAAGTTCATCTCACTGTCGGAGCCGTGCGTTATGACGCCCATGGTAGAGACAGAAAAGGTGTCTGCTCAGTGCAGTGTGCAGAGCGCTCCGACACCGGGGAGAAGCTTTCCGTGTTTGTACAGCCGAACAAAAACTTCAAGCTTCCGGAAAATCCTGATACTCCGGTTATTATGATCGGTGCCGGCACAGGAGCAGCACCCTACCGTTCTTTTCTCGAAGAGCGGGAAGAAACAGAAGCAGAAGGAAAGTCGTGGCTCTTTTTCGGCGAGCAGCACTTCATGTCCGATTTTCTTTACCAGACAGAATGGCAGCAGTGGCTGAAAGAAGGGGTTCTTACCCGGATGGATGTCGCTTTTTCAAGAGATACCGAAGAAAAGATATACGTTCAGCACCGTCTTCTCGAAAAAAGCAGAGAAGTGTACGAGTGGCTCGAGGAAGGTGCCTACCTTTACATCTGCGGCGATAAAGATCACATGGCGAGAGATGTGCACGATGCGCTCCGGGCGATCGTGGAAAAAGAAAGTGGCAGAAGCCCGGAGGAAGCAGAAGCCTTTCTCACGGATCTGCGTAAACAGAAAAAATATCAACGGGATGTATACTAAGAAAATAGTGTCTGAAGGAGTGAAAATATGTCGGATAAACAAGTAACACAGGACGGGCCGCCGAGTGAAACGGAACTGATCAAAAAAGACAGCCGCCGCCTCCGCGGCAGCCTGACAGAGGATTTCACCAATCCGCTCAGCGCCGGAATCCCGGAAGCCCAGACAAAGCTTCTGAAGTTTCACGGAAGCTATATGCAGGATGATCGGGACGTACGGAATGAAAGAAAGCAGCAGAAGCTGGAGCCGGCGTATCAGTTTATGATCCGTGTCCGGCTTGCCGGAGGAGTTGCCGATCCGCACCAGTGGCTGAAAATGGACGAAATTGCCCACAAATACGGGAACGGGACGCTGAAACTGACGACCCGGCAGACGTTCCAGATGCACGGCATTTTAAAGTGGAACATGAAAAAAACGATTCAGGCGATCGACAGCGCCCTCATGGATACGATTGCTGCGTGCGGAGACGTCAACCGGAACGTCATGAGTACGTCCAATCCTTACCAGTCAGATATTCATAAAGAAGTACATGGACTGTCAAAAAAGCTGAGTGACCACCTCCTGCCGAAGACGAGAGCCTACCACGAAATCTGGCTCGACGAAGAGAAAGTAGCCGGCAGCGGTGAAGAAGAGGAAACAATGTACGGCCCGGTGTACCTGCCGAGAAAGTTTAAAATCGGTGTCGCTGTACCGCCTTCCAACGATGTTGACATTTTTTCCCAGGACCTCGGCTTTATTGCTATTATTGAGAACGGAGAGCTTCAGGGCTTTAACGTAACGGCCGGCGGGGGCATGGGAATGACACACGGGGACGAGAATACGTACCCGCAGCTTGCCCGCGTTATCGGCTTCAGTCCGGCGGACAAAATACATGACGTGGCAGAAAAGATTTTAACCATCCAGAGAGATTACGGCAACCGATCCGAACGAAAATACGCCCGTTTTAAATACACGATCGACCGTTACGGCGTCGACTGGCTGAAGCAGGAGCTCAACACCCGCCTCGGCTGGGAGCTGGGGGAAGAACGGCCCTATCATTTTGATAACAGCGGAGACCGCTACGGCTGGACAGAAGGAGACGGCAAATGGCATCTGACGCTTTACGTGGAACACGGACGGGTCAAGGATACAGAAGATTATCCGCTCATGTCCGGCCTCCGGGAAATTGCTAAAATTCATAAAGGGGAATTCCGCCTTACCGCCAATCAGAATCTCATTATTGCCAACGTAGCCAAATCAAACAAGGCCAAAATCAACCGGCTTGTAAAAATGTACGGACTGACCGACGGTAAAGCCAATTCCGCTCTGCGCAGAAATTCACTTGCCTGCGTAGCCATGCCGACCTGTGCACTGGCGATGGCCGAAGCAGAGCGGTACCTTCCGACCCTGATCGATAAAATCGAAGATCAGCTGGAAGAAGCAGGACTGCGGGATCAGGAAATTCTTATACGAATGACCGGCTGCCCAAACAGCTGTGCACGGCCGGCACTTGGTGAAATTGCCTTTATCGGAAAAGGTCCCGGCAAATACAACATGTATCTCGGAGCGAGCTTTACAGGAGACCGGCTCAATAAGCTGTACCGGGAGAATATTGGAGAACAGGAAATTCTCGACACCCTGAAGCCGCTTTTAAAAGAGTATGCGACCCGGAGACAGCCGGGCGAGCATTTCGGCGATTATGTTGTCCGCACCGGGCACGTCGCAGAAGTAACTTCCGGCCTGAATTTTCACGCGTAAAACGAGAAGCTGCCCATAAAATAATGGGCAGCTTTTTTTCTGATCAGGAAAGCAGTTTTTCCAGTCGGTCGAGGACGGCTCTCTGCTTTTCAGGAGCCAGATACACCGGGGAAGTAACTTCGTCGAGCCATCGGTGTCTGTCTGCATCAGCAAGGTCAGAACGCTTCAGAAGCAGACGGACTTCATGGAGGAAATCCATGTACTGTCCGTAGGGTTCATCGTACGTTTCCTCCAGCTCCTGTTTAATTCTTCGGGCCGCTTTCGGGCTTGCTCCTCCTGTAGAAACAGCAATCGTCAGGCGGCCACGGCGAACGATTGCTGGAAAAGCCGTATTGCCTTTTTCTCCGTCTGATACGTTGTTGATCAGACAGTTTTCAGGAGCGGCTCTGCTTATTTTTTCATTTATTTCTTTATCAGCAGCTGCAATAAGAAAAAAAGCTTTCTCCACATCTCCCGGTGAGGCGTTTTTTTCCCTCCAAGTAAGTTTCTCCTCCCGGGCAAGAGCTTCAATTGCCGGTGTCACTTCCGGACTCACTACAGTAAGTAAAGCACCACTTGTCAGCAGCGGCTGAATCTTTCTTTCGGCGATCGGTCCGCCGCCGACAATTATAACCTGTTTATTACGCAGATCAATCATTAATGGAAAAGACGGCATAAAATACTTCCTTTCATCCCGGATCTTCCGGAAAGAAAATTTAATCAGGAAGCAGGCGCACGACGTGATATGTCGCGTTCCTGCGTTCCCGTTCTCCTGCAGGCACGCTTTGAGAGTTGATATATCAAGGGTGAACCGCAGAAAATGAGCGGCGGCAACCGCTGTTATATCGTAAGCTGACTCAGCAGGGCCGTTGCAATACCAAAATAAATGAGCAGGGAAAGGATGTCATTAATTGTTGTAATAAGCGGACCGGAAGCAATCGCCGGGTCGATGTTAAGCTTGTAAAGCACCAGTGGAATAATTGTCCCGGCAAGTGTTCCGATGATCAGTGTCATTAAAAGAGATGCTCCAACTACAAAGCCGAGAATAGCACTTCCCTGCCAGAACAAAGCGATCAAAAAGATAAGGATTCCGCACGTAATACCAATCAGGATTCCTACCCGCAGCTCCCGGAAAATCAGGTGCAGTGTCTGCCTGAATGTCAGATCTTCCGTTACGAGTCCCCGGACAACAACCGCGAGAGACTGTGTTCCGGTATTACCGGTCATGCCGGCAATCATCGGCATAAAAAACGCAAGAGCGACGACCGCTCCTAATGTATCTTCAAAGCCGCTGATAATCCCGCCGGAAATAAGGCCGACGAAAAGCAGTCCGATCAGCCACGGGAGTCTCCGGTAGGCGGCGACAACCGGCTTCGTATTAAAATCAATCGACTTACCGGAAGCGGAAAGCCGTTCGATATCCTCGTTTGCTTCCTGAATAAGAACATCCAGCACGTCATCAACAGTAATGATTCCAACGAGACGTTCCTCTTCATCCACGACGGGAAGAGACACAAAGTCATAGCGGTTGATCAGCATCGCCGCATCTTCCTGGTCCATCGAAACATCTGCTTTAACGACACGGCTGTACATCACGTCTTCCACCAGTTCATCAACTTCTGCGAGCAGAAGATCCCGGTAGGAAATCACGCCGACGAGTTTCTTATCGTCGTCGATGACGTAGAGATAGTTTAAATATTCGGCAAGCTCTACGAAGTGCTTCAGCTTCTCAATGGCTTCCCCGATGGTGTAATGCTTGTTGATCCAGACATACCGGTTGTTCATAATACGGCCGGCTGTTTCCGGAGGGTAATTCATGAGGTTCTGAACCATTTCCGACTCTTCCTGTTTCATGTCCGCCAGAAGTTCTTTAATTTTTTCCGGTTCCAGATCAGAAAGAAAGGAAGCGAGTTCATCATTCTCCATTAGATCAAGCACTTTTGTAGAACGTCTTCCTCCGAGTGATTCAATAACTTCCAGCTGTTCTTCCTGCTCCAGCTCTTCCATTAAATCTGTCAGCTGTTCAATCGACAAGTAGGAAAGATACTTATGTTTATGTTTCGGCGGCACTGTTAAGTACTGCTGGGCCATATCATACGGATGAAGTTCGTCCATTATTTCCTGGAAAGCCTTTTTTCGGCCTTCTTTCAGCGATTTAATGATCGCCAGGGTGATTTCGTTTTCAGTCATGCTGCTCCCTCCCATCCAAGGGTGAATCTCCTTCGTATTCTATACCCATTATAAAAGCAGATACTGCAGAAAAACTATAAAAAGAATGAAAAAGACGGCTCCACTTAAAAAAAGTTTTGTTTCACGTGAAACAAAAAGGCAGGAAGCCAAGGCTTTGTTTTCAGTGCTTAATCCTATATAATTAAGGTAGATACATGCATAATATAAAGAAATGCATGGCCTCCGGAATATTAGGATGGTAAACGGTAAAGGAGCATACAGGCATGGCAAAAGAAAAAACAACGGAAGCGGAAATCAGCGGCTATATCTCTTCAATGCTTAGAGACCATTTTGGAAAAGGCCCAGCTTCTGTTTACGTGACTCTCCAGCCCCCTTTTCTGGTAATTTATTTTCGGGGCTTCACCGCGCCGATGGAGCAGATTCTACTTAAGCAGAAAGAATCGAAACGGATTTTGGAAACCCGTGAAATCATGATGTCTGATCTGAAAGAAGAAATGAAAGAGGAATTTCGGAAAATTGGAGGCCTGAACGTTCAGGAACTTTATGCGGACTGGAACCTTGGAGCAGAAACGGGAGTCATTGTCGGTATTATGGAAAATGGAGAATCAGAAGAAAACTTCTCATGGCCGGCGGAGTTGAATAAGAAAACTTTTATGGAGCTTGTAGTAAAAGCAAGCGAAGAAGCTCAGAAAGTACCGGATAAAACCGAAGCTTACTGGCTGAATGAACGGACCATTTTTGTCCGGCGTTCGGGGATTCTCGTACGAATTGAAAAAGCTTTGATCGAAAATGGAATGTCCAAGGAATTAAAAACGGCAAAGCGGCCGCTGGAGCGGAAAATCATTCAGGAAGTTGGAATGGAAAAAGCAGTGCATCGAAAAATCGTTGATTATTTTGTCGACTGGAACTTTCAAAAAGATGAAGGATATATTGTTTTGGTTCTTGAAGGCCCGGCAAAAGAAAGATAAGCTCACCCGGCTCCGGGTGAGCTTATTTAGTCACTGACGAGAGCGAATTTCTGGCAGTGGGGACATCTTTCGTATTCGGAACTGTTTGTGAGCTTTTCAATGTATTCCGTGTTGTTAGTAAATTCCCTTTCGGAAACAGGAGTTGTATTGAAGCCGCATTCATCTCCTGCCGATAAAATCTTGTGTATGAGTTTTGTTTTATGATCTACGAAATACCGCACGTTTCATTCCTCCCTTAATTTATGCACGGGAAACAAAAAAGCCGAAAAGATGCACCTCGGATGGGGTGTCTTTTCGGCTTTGTCTACAGCACTATTGTCTGTCGCAATTGACCAATATTTAGTCTTATTGATTTTTGAGTTGGTGAAACCGGAATTAGTAATACTGACTGCACGAAAATGCTAATGTTTTTCGTGTATTTATTATAGTAGCATAAACATCAAAATAAGTCAAACTGCTTCCAGCCTTTCCCACGGCCTGGGGAAGTCAAGACTGGCTGCTGAAAAAGTATCTTTTGGCCCATGCAAGGAGCGTGCCGAGAAGACCTCCGGCCGTATCAAGAAGGACATCTTCTACAAGGCCGGATCTGGAGTCAATAAACGTCTGTCTATATTCATCCAGAGCGGCATAACCGGCGACAAACAGCATCGTCAGGAAGAAAGACAACAGAACGTTCCGGCTTAATTTAAAAAGAGCCAGGTAAATAAAAAAGCCGAGGAGTCCAAAAAGTACAAAGTGCGCTCCTTTGCGGAGAAAAAATTCCATCAGCCCGTCTGTTCCCTGGGTCTGCTGGTTGATATGTGTGCCCGCATAGGTGAAATCAATCCCGGCGAGAAGCAGTCGGACCGGTTCAAATGAAGCTGTGTCCCGAAGTACTTCCAGAACGGTGTCCCCCCGGAGAGCGTATAAAAGAGAACCGGTAAAAGCCAGCACCAGCGTTACTGCAAGCAGCCCCTGGAGTACCTTTTTCCACAAAGCACCGGTCGTTTGAAAAAAATAGAAAAAGACCGCGGCCCCTGCGGCGGAAAGAAAAAGAAAAGCGCCCAGGGAAAGTACTGGCCTGGCCGCCGCCGCAGCAATCAGAAGGTCCGCTCCACCATCTATCTGTTCCCGGACAGAAGAAAGGGTGCTGCGGAGGTCGTCCTCTCCAGCCACCCGATCCAGCACAGGAGAAATGTCCTGTTGTTCCGAAGTCTGAGAAGAAGCCGTATAAATGACGGTCATGACGATGAATATCGGAACGAGATTAATCAGGAAAAATTTAATAAATTTCATTGTCCAGCCTCCAGTACAGGATACAGAAAGGAAACCTCTCTCTCAGCTTCAGTCTTCTTCGGGAGACTCTCCGGCTTTAAGAAATCCCTCTGGAAGGGAGAAACGGCTGTGTGCGAGCATCAGCTCCAGCGGATGTTCTTCTTCTCTTTCCGTCTTTTTGATTTCCTTCATTTCAAGATGAAGCTTTTCCATCTTCCGGTCAAGAGCGGAGGCGGAATCTGCCGCTTCTTTTAGTTCGCTTCGAAGCCGGTCAGGTACGGCCTGGTTGTATTTGTAATAAATTTTATGTTCGAGGCTTGCCCAGAAATCCATGGCTATTGTACGGATCTGCACCTCCACAATAATTTTTTTGGACGTACTGGACATATGTACGGGTACTTCAAGAAGAAGGTGGAGGCTCTGGTAGCCGTTTGATTTGGGCTGTTTAAAATAATCTTTCACTTCTACAATACGTACATCCTCCTGGCGTTCAAGCATTCCTTTCAGTGCGTAAATATCGCTTTGAAAAGAACATATTATCCGCACCCCGGCAATATCTGTAATATTTTTTTCGATAGCGGGAAGGGTGAGCGGCAGATTGCGTTTCAGCACTTTCTGAAAAATACTTTCGGGCGACTTCAGACGGGAATTTACGTGTTCAATCGGGTTATATTCGTGGGTATAGTGGAATTCCTGGCTTAAATTTTCGATTTTAGTCGTAATCTGATCAAGGGCAAATTCATAGGCCATCATAAAGCGGGTCAGTTCCATTTTCATTTTCTGCAGCTGCTGCAGGCTGTAAGGGGAATTTGTATTCATGCTTTATCCGCTCCTTAATGTATTAATTTAGCAGAAAGGGGTGTAAGGCACCTTCCTCTCATTATATAATTTTTTGAAAGAGCAAAGGAAAGAAATCTTTAAAAGATTGTGAAGAAGTTCTGCTGGATGTCTTCTACAGGAAAAGGAGGAAGCTTATGCATACAGGGAATGTAAGGTGGGGGAAAAGTCCGGTATCCGTCGATTTGGATAAACCAGTACTCGTCTTTGTGCCGGGCCTCATGAACGATTCTTCCATATGGTACGAAGGTAACGATATGTGTGAAAGAGCGCAGACCGCCGGGTATGAAACAGTGTTTGTTGAACTCCATGATTCCTGTGGAAATTCAAAAAGCTATTGGGAGAACGGGCGGCTGCTGGCTTCCCACCTGGAAAAAATTCATCTGCTTACTCCTGGAAAAGAACTGGTGCTTATCTGCTACAGCAAAGGCGGGGTGGACGCCCAGACAGCACTGGTGCATGAGGGAAAACATGAATTAGTATCGGACGTAGTGACGATCGGTTCTCCTCATTACGGAAGTGAACTCGCAGATCTTGCCGCCAGCCCTCCGTTTATCTGGCTCGCGGAGTGGGCGGGGAGGAACAATGAGGGAGTAAAGAGCCTTCAGACCGGAGCGATGAGTTATTTTCGGGAAATTACCGATAATCGTAAAGAAGTTTCCAAAAACCGCTACTATACTATGGCAGGAAACTGGAATGGACCGATTTTCAGCAGCTACTGGTTCGGAGGCGGATTTATAGGCGGGGAAAACGACGGTGTAGTATCCACTTCAGGAGCATCTCTCCCCGGGGCGGAGATGCTCGCAGTTGGAAGATGGAATCATGGTCAGGTACATCTTGGGCAAAATGCATTTCCTCTTATAGAACCGGTATTGAAAGGTGAAACTCCTTCTCCTGTACGTGAGTCTGCGGAGGAGGAGGCACCATCCCTCCACATTCTCGTCCGTGGTGGTATGGAACAACAGCCAATGGAAACGTTTCACGTGGAAAAAGAAGCGGAGAAAATAGTAATCAACTGGATGAGCCCCCGGCAGCTTGAAACACTGACAGTAACCTCCCCGGGGAAGGAGCCGGCATTGTATGACGTGGAAGCTGTTAAAGATGATACAGGATTTTTCGATGGAATTTATCATCATCTGCTGCAGTGGAAAAATCCAGCGCCGGGTGAATGGACGGTTTCTTCCGATGGTTTTCCAAATCTCCCTTATGGGTTCACCGTAAGCTTTGACTCGCCGCTTAATAAAAAACTGTATGTTCAGCGTACGGAAAAAGAAGGGGTTTTTACTGTGCATACTGACGGGGAAATTCCTGAATTTCCTGACAAAATGTTTATGGAACTTCTGTTTTATCCTGCCGGAACCCCGGGGAGAGAAGAAGTATTACGGTACAGCCAAGAGCTTTTTGGTCGGGAAATGACCCTCCCCGTTTACGAAGAGGGAACGTACAATTTATCCGTGGAGATCGAAGGAAAAACAAAAAGCGGCGGACGTTATCAGCGGACGGTCAGCCAGTCCGCTTATCGTACAGCAGATGGAGCGATTCGGTAAACAAGGCCGTATATAGAAGATTAATTTCTTTTTTCAGTTGTAGAGGAGTCCACCGGCGGACTGATTTTCTGATAAATCTGCCGCATGTCCGCCTTGGTGAAAATTTTCGGAACTGGGTAAAGCGGATTGGCTTCCCGAAGAGCACGCTCGATCATGACGGGAATATCCTCCTCTTGTATTCCTTCAATATAAGCCGGGATATGAAGAGATGCGTTCATATCCCGCACTGCCTGAATGAAAGAACGTGCCTTTTCGGCGGTAGTCTGATCGGGCGAACTGCAGCCTGTCAGATCAGCCAGCTGGGCAAGCGGCCGGTATACGCTGCTTCCATACTGCTCGAGGACGTGGGGAAGAATAACGGCATTCGCAAGGCCATGAGGCACACCATAAATACCACCGAGCGCATGGGCAGCAGCGTGGACGTTGCCGACAAAAGCTCTCGTGAATGCTTTGCCGGCTTCGTGAGCGGCGGTCTGCATATTTTCCCGTTTATCTGTATCACTTCCATTCTCCCAGACCCCGGGGAGGTTCTCAAAAATGAGTTTTACCGCCCGGCGTGCCTGAATGCGGGTTGACGCAGTATTGCTTTTTCCGATATAGGCCTCCACCGCGTGGGTGAGGGCATCCATTCCCGTAGCCGCCGTAATATGTGCAGGAAGGCTGATCGTCAGAAGAGGATCCAGGACAGCGTAGCGTGGAATAAGCGACGGATCGATCATAGTGAACTTTTTATGTGTAACGCTTTCCGTCACAACAGCTGCCAACGTTGCTTCACTGCCGGTTCCTGAGGTCGTCGGTACCGTTATAACGGGTGGGAGCGTGCGCCATATGCGGAAAAGTCCCCGGAGATCGTAAAGATCTTTTTCAGGTCGGGCAATACGGGCAGCTGTCCCTTTTGCGCAGTCCATCGGGGAACCTCCGCCGAATGCGAGAAGAACATCACATTTTTCCCGGGCATACAATTTGTAAGCTTCTTCGATGTTTTCAATTGTTGGATCTGCTGATGTATCTTCGTACAGAGCATAGGGGACACCTGCTTCTTCCAACAGCGGAAGCAGCTGGTCGAGCAGGCCGGCACGGCGGATGCCTTCATCAGTAATAACGAGTACTCTGTTCCACTTTTTCTCCTTAATTAATGCCGGGATCGTCCGGAGGCTTCCCGGGCCCTGAAAAATTTCCGGTTCCCGCCAGGGGAGAAAAGGAGAGGCTGCATGCAAAATTTTTTGAATGAAACGGCAGTAAAGTCGGTACATAAAAGTTGTCTCCTTTTTTTGGAATGCTGATTAAGTCTTTTAAGTATACACTAAACTGCTTTCATCGGTCCGCAGATGTAAAAGCTCCCTTCATAATGGAAGCAGGGGTCGTTTAGTTTCCAGTATAAAGGGAATATGGACCTTTAGATAACTCAGGAAAGAAGGGACTTTTAATGAAGAAACTGCTCACGCAGAATTATATAGCGGAATCGGAGCGGCTGCCGGAATGGTTCCAGCGCGAATATGAGACGTTTCGAAACATTGTTACGAGAAAGGATTTCCCCTGCTACTTCGGCCAGAAAGGGGAAAAAAAAGGGGAGCTTCGTTACGGCTGCGTTTCCCGGGATGACTGGTCGCCGCTTCCCCATATTGTCGGCGATTTTTTGAAACTGTTTGACGAACCATCTCCAGCTCGCCACGGGCTGTTTGTTTTTATTGAACCGGAAAAAGAGGGAAAAACGATCGAATATTACCGGAGTTATTTCTGGGACCTTCTGCAGTATCTTCACGAAAACGATTCTATGAACTGGCCCGGAGATCAGCCGAAAGATCCGGAACATTATTTATGGGACTTTCATTTCCATCAGGAGCCCATTTTCGTATTCGGAAATGCTCCTGCTTACAAGCAGCGGAAAACCCGCGATCTTGGAAACAGTCTGATTCTCGGTTTTCAGCCGAGAAGAATCTTTAAAGGGCTCGAAGGTACACAGCCCGGCGGTATGATGTCCCGTGAAAAAGTGCGTGAGCGGGTGGAAGTATGGGACCAGCTGCCGAAGCATCCGGATATCAGCCACTACGGAGATCCGGAACACAACGAATGGAAACAGTTTTTTATTGGTGACGATGCCGAGCCGATTAAAGGAAAATGCCCGTTTCACGTGAAACAATGACCCGCGTCCAATAGTTAATGAAGAAACCGGAACAGCTTTTATGCCGTTCCGGTTTTAAGGCTGGTTATAAAGTGTCTTTTATACAGGCGTATATGTTTCCTTACTTTCGCCTCCGCAGAACGCTTTCCGGGCGGGCCGGCTTCAGCTGATTTCTTCCTCCCAAACGGATCTTCCGCGCGTCCTTCATCGGTCCGGAGTCACCTGCTGCAGCTCCAGCAGGAAAATAAAAAGAAGTTTTCTCTTCTAAAAAAAGTGCTGATTCCGCCCTTTCTTTCATGTAGGAGTGTCCAGGATAAGGGGGCACTACAGATGGAGCGAAGTCGGAAGATCCTTTTCAAAGTCGGAGAGGGCAAACAGCTGAAGACGAGCCCCACAGTAAGGCTGAGCGCAGGAAAAATCTATACGCTCAGAAGAATCATTATTCTGAAATCAAGACTTAATCAGCACTCCGCCAGGGCTCATTTTTTCCGGCATCCGCCGTTAATAAGTAGTAAAACGAAATGCTTTCTGGAGTACATACAGTCCGTACATCATCGGAGAAAGTTCTCCGGTGTACTCCTCATAGTCTGCCGTATAGACGGCACCTTCGTTATCCCAGAGCTTATGAAAATAATTGTCGACGTCCTGTATAAATGCAGTTTCTGGAGGCGCTGTAATGCTTATGTTGTTTTCCAGGTTATAATCATTCAGGTTTCTCGTCGTGAAATTGGTAGAGCCGGCAATCACATTGGCTGTGTTTCCACGATCTACATACATAATTTTTGTATGATACTGCTCCTCCTGAGTGTCGTACCAGCGGATACTGATATTATCATTTCCCCGAAAAAGCAGCTCTGCGGCTGCCGGGATATTCGGAAGCCCCATTTTTTCCTGACCGAAAGCATTCTGATTCGGGTCTAAAATTAACCGGACTTCTGCTCCGCGGGCTGCCGCTTTTACGAGTGCTTCCATAATGTCCCGATCGGATAAATAAAACATCCCGATCCAGACCGTGTCTTCCTCCTCTGCACGTTTAAGCACTTCGAGGGCAGCTGCTTCGATTTTTCGTTCAGTAACGATCTGTGCCTGAAGCGGTCTCTCTTCGATATCTTCTACTTCTATCCACTCGTCCAGCTCCTCCTCTTCGGGGAAATAACTCAAGTCTCCGCCGGAAAAAGCAGCGACTGCTTTTTCGGACTCCACCATGTCGTATAAAATCTCCCCGCGTACTCTGACAGCAGTGTTGGAATGAAAGCCGCTTGCATCGTGAGGGTTAGCGGAAGTAATAATGCCCTCATTTTCGGTAATCACCGCTTTACGGTGATTGGCTTTGATGTTGGCCATCTTTAAGTAGGACCGCAGAGTGACGTCTGGTGCTGTTGGTCCGAATCCGTTCGGCAGCCAGCCGGTTCCTTCCTGTCCGAACCATTGAAAAGCAATGCGCCAGAAACCGGTATAAATCGGATTCGGGTCCCGCAGCCTTTCGAGATCGACATAAACAACTTCCGCTCCTTTTTCAACGAGCGGATCAAGGTGACGGGCCGGATGGGAGGAGTAGGTCGTATTGATTTCGTCGGTAATAAAAGCAACTTTCAGTTCCGGGTGCTTTTCCATCTGCACAGCTATTTTTTCAGAAAGCCGGCGGCTCAGTTCCGGAAAATCTTTTTCTTCATCAGAAAATTCATTGACCATGAACATGTCGACAATTAAAAAATGTTCGGCTTCTTCCACTGCAGAGAATATTTCTTCGAAAATTTCATGGTCGAGCTGCTCTTCTCCAGTAGTATTCGTATTATATGTAAGATCCCGGAGAAATTCGATTTCCTCCTCGGCCATCATTCTTATCTCCCCGGCGTAGGACGTGCCCTCCGGCATCGGCTTCAACTGATGCCAGGCGATTACACCGAGGTATACAGCGAGAAAAAGTATCCCCGCGGTCATCCATGCTTTTCTTTTCATAAAGCAGCTCCTTACCTATTTTTCTTTATTATATCTTACCCGGTGCAGGGAAGGTTTCTGACATTATATTTTCTTTCAAAGCGCTCTATGCCGAGGGTAATTGGCTTTTTATTTCCAGTGTGTTTTCTGTGAGGAAACACCTAATGCCGTTGGGAGCGCATTTTTATATTCTGGAAAACTGCGGGTCCACGACTGAAAAACACGAATTAATTTCCAATTTTTAGTATAAAATAGGTCTGACTTCAAGCTATCCGCTGTAATTGCTAATATTCGGCAGTTATTTGTAAAGCGAGTGGTCTGACCGGTATTAAGCTATAGTCATACAATTATTTGGTTATTAAAGCCCATTTAGTACGTTTGCGAATTGTTTGAAAGCCGCCTATCATTAAAAGTGTTGAAAAACGGTAGATTATCTGCCGGAAGAAATATTTCTTCCCGCAGCCAAATAAAAGTAAAGGTGGTTTTTTGTTATGAGTAACAGCGCTACAGCGACTCCTGTTATTGAGACTTTCACATTGGAGCAGCCGTCCAAAGAAGACGGTCAGGGGATGTGGAATCTGGCAAAGAAGACATCTTTAGATCTTAACTCTGCTTACAAGTACATCATGATGGCAGAATACTTCTCGGAAACTTGTGTCGTCGCCAAAGAGCGCAGCGAGGTTGTTGGCTTTATCACAGGGTTTATCCAGCCGGAACATCCGGACGTTGTTTTTGTCTGGCAGGTAGGGGTCGACGATTCCCAGCGTGGAAAAGGCGTCGGCTACAAAATGCTGGAAGAATTGGTGACCCGTGAAGCAGCCAGTGACGTAAAATACCTGGAGGCAACAATTACGAAAGACAATTCTGCGTCCCAGGCGCTGTTTAAGAAACTGGCAAAGCAATATGATACTTCTTTTGAAGTGAAAGAAACGTTTCCGGCGGATGTTTTCCCGGAAGAGGGCGAAGCAGAATACACGTACCGCATCGGCCCGCTGAAAAAATAAAATGTTCAACTGACCAAAGAGTATAGTAAACCGCTCGCTTGAGACAATGGTTTCTAACTATTAATTAGGAGGACCTTGATCCATGAATAACAAACTACAGCTTATTGAAGAACTTGAATCCAGTGTACGAAGCTATGTACGAAGCTTTCCGGCCGTATTTACGAAAGCACGCGGCTATAAAATCTGGGACGAAGACGGCAATGAATATATCGATTTCTTCGCCGGAGCCGGAGCTCTTAACTACGGACACAACGAGCCGGGAATGAAGAAAAAGCTCGTGGATTATATTTTAGATGACGGCATTACGCACTCTTTGGACAAAGCAACAGACGCAAAAGTAGAATTTCTTGATAAACTGAATGAAATTATCCTGAAGCCGCGCGGAATGGACTACAGAGTTATGTTCCCGGGACCAACAGGAACGAATACAGTGGAAAGCGCGCTGAAAATTGCACGTAAAATGACCGGGCGCACAGACATTGTGAGCTTTACGAACGGTTTTCACGGCATGACGATCGGTTCTCTTGCCGTAACAGGAAACTCCATGAAGCGTAAAGGCGCCGGTATTCCACTGAGCCATACGGTAACGATGCCTTACGACAACTTTGTGGAAAGCGACAACGATCCACTGGAGTACTTCGAGCGTTTTCTTGAAGACAACGGAAGCGGTGTAGCCGTACCTGCTGCTGTTATTTTTGAAACAGTACAGGGTGAAGGCGGTATTAACGCAGCAAGCATGGAATGGATGCAGCGTCTGGAAAAAATCTGCCGTGAGTGGGGTATTCTTCTTATCGTGGACGATGTTCAGGCTGGTGTAGGCCGTACTGGTACGTTCTTCTCGTTTGAACCTGCAGGCATCAAGCCGGACATTATCTGCCTGTCCAAATCCATCGGCGGATACGGGCTGCCGCTTGCAATCACGCTCATTAAGCCGGAGCTTGATAAATGGAAGCCGGGTGAGCACAACGGAACATTCCGCGGTAATAACATGGCATTTGTTACAGCGGCAGAATCTTTCACTTACTGGGAAGATCCACAGTTTGAAAAGAGCATTCAGCGTAAAGCAGATAAAGTAACGAAGTTCCTCAGCGACATGATCGAGAAGTATCCGGAAATGAAGGGAAGCCTGAAAGGGCGAGGCCTTATGCAGGGAATTTCTTCTGATGTCGAAGGCTTCAGCGAGAAAGTAGCAGAACATGCCTTTGAACATCGTCTGATCATGGAAACAGCCGGAGGACACGACCAGGTTTTCAAGCTTTTCCCACCGATTAATATCGATGAGGAAGGACTTCAGGCCGGACTGGATATTATCGAAAAGAGTATTCAGGAAGCTGTTGAGTCTATGAATCTAAAAGAAGAAACAGTAACTAACTAAAAAATATTCGAAAAAGATCACAGGAGGCATTCATCATGAAAGTAGTACGTCTTGAAGATGTTATTAATTCCGAGCAGCACGTGAAATCCGACAACTGGGAAAGCCGTCGTCTTCTTCTTAAAAAAGACAACATGGGCTATTCCGTGCACGACACAGTTATTAAAGCAGGTACAGAAACACACATCTGGTACCAGAATCATCTGGAAGCTGTATACTGCATCGAAGGAGAAGGGGAAGTAGAAACAGTGGCAGACGGCAAAGTATGGCCGATCAAAGCTAACGAAATCTATGCCCTTGATAAGCACGACGAGCACTATCTCCGTGCGCATACAGACATGCGTATGGTGTGCGTATTCGATCCGCCGATTACCGGCCAGGAAACGCACAACGAAGACGGTGTGTATGAGCTTGTAGAAGATTAATAGGTTAAAAAAGCGTCCCGGAATTTTCCGGGGCGCTTTTCGCTTTTTTATTTAGCTCTGTTAAAGCTCCGGGTTGTTTTTGAAAGTTGCCTGCGGCCGTCCTTTTGTCCAGGAGGATCTGCGCGCTTCCGCAGGCGTCTCTGCCCAGACACCGGTTTTACAGAAGAAAGAACAGGGTTCACGAAAAGCAGAACTTATCTTTTTCTACGAAAAAACGAAGCGGAAACCGGCCCGTGGAAAAAGGAGATTGGAGGATAGGGCGCAGCCTGCCCGAAAATCTCCTCCACGGCAGGCCGGTTGGAAGCGAAGTGTTTCTCCAGCTGTCAATGAACATAGCATTCTTTAAAAAATGGACTCCCTCCTTGTTTATTTTCCCGCCTGGCGGGCAGCTTTCGGCGGAGCTGTCTCCTGAACAAAGTGCCAGAAACCAGGGACCGAACGGGTATCGAATTCCTGAATGGCTGTGAGTGTTTTTATGATCAGCTCCTGCTTTAAATCTTCACGGTTTTGATAGGTCGTCTGACGCAGGGATTTGTTAATTTTCGGTTCAAGCTTTTCCAGAATTTTTTCCCGGCTTGCTTCATGACCTTCCTGCGCCTGTTCAATTAATCGTCTCCATTCTTTCATTTTTCTCCGCCGCCTCCTTTTTGTTTTAATTCTTCCTTCAACTGTTTAAGAGCTGTCTGATGAATTTTTGATGCTCCCTGCTGGGTAATATGAAGTATCCGTCCTGTTTCGGTCAGGCTGAGCCCTTCGCTGTAGCGGTAGTGAAGTACCTGCTGCTGTCTTGGTGTGAGCTTTTTCCAGCATTCCAGAAGAGCGGGATCCCCGATTTTTTCAGTGAGAGGCAGACTGGGGTTTTCCAGCCAGCCAAGATCTTCTCCAGCCTCCGTATCTTCCGGATAACTTCTTCCTTCTTCCTCTCCGGCAGTGAGCAGGAACCGTTCGGCTTCCCGGCGGAGCTGTTTATCAAACTGCACCGCTTTCCAGTGCAGTGTCTGTGATAAATAGTGAACAATTTTCACACCGGTATAATAATCCCGGAACGCATTGTCCAGCGCTCTCCAGGCTGCTGTATCGGGCTGGATAAGGTAGTTTGTTAAAAGCTTCTGATGATCACTTTGTTTAAAAAAAGAACGGATCAGAGGATTCTGAAACAGCAGCTGATGCTGCTGCTGAAACCTGTTGAAAGCTTCTTTTTCCTGTGGGGAAAGGTGCTTGTTGTCGATTGGCATATTCGGTATCCTCCCTTCCGTGCTGTTACCAGATAAAGGAGGAAGAAGAAGCTGGCTCACAACCGGAACAGGAACGTATGTTCTTATATTAAGACAGAACGGTTGATTCGGCAAGCATAAATTTCAGACAGTTGTGAATTTCGTCTGTTTTTTCTCTTTGAAAAGAAACGACGGAACAAAGGAGGGAAGGCCGGATGATTCCATACGAATGGACGACACTACTGGAGAACGTAGGGTTCCCGGGAGCGGTTACCCTGTATCTGCTTGTCCGTTACGAAAAGAAGATGGACCGTCTGAGCTCACAGATTCATGCCTGGAGAAATGAAAAAAAGAAAAAAGAAAAGAAAAAATAGCGGCTCGTAATTTTTGGATGTGTTAAAGTTTCGGGTTGTTTTTAAAAGTCGCCTGGGTATCGGTTTTATGGAATAAAAAACAGGGCTCATGAAAAGCAAAAATATTTCTTTTTCCATGAAGAAGAAGTGAAGCAGAAACCGGCCCGCCCGGAAAGCTTCTCCATGGAAACGAAAGCGGACATTTATTTTCAAGGCAGCCTGGTTTTAAAAACAGCCGAAATGATTCCGCAGGGGGCTGTTCTATAACTTTCTCCCGGGGAAGAACCGTCTGTTTGCACGTACAAAAAAAGAATGACCCTCAGCCGGGCCATTCTGTGCGGTACCTTATACTTTTTCTACAACGTACGCTCTTTTTTCACGGAAGTATTTTTCGCCGTCTTCAGACGAGTGTTCAAAAAAACCTTTATAAGAACCGGCAACCCGGTATTCCCGTTCCGGATCAGTAAACAGCTGCTCTTCGTTTGATGACAGAACAACGACATCTGTTGTGGAAACGAAGCTGTCGAGTTCTTTTGCAAGATAATTCTTTCCTATTTCAAGTTCGTTTAAACGGTGCTGTGCCATACGTATCTACTCCTTTAAAACATTTTACGTGTCTTTTCCCACAGGCTCTCCAGTTTAAACACGAGGGGGAGAAAAACCGTTCCTTTCTTTCAGGCGTGCCATTAGAAGTAGATCTTCATAGCGGCCGCGGAATTTCACATGACGGAGGAGCCGTCCTTCTTCGATAAAACCGAATTTCCGGTACAAAGACCGTGCCGACTCGTTGCCGGCCAGTACTTCCAGCGTGATTTTTTCCAGTCCTTCGGCGGTATCCGCCCAGGCAAGAAAAGATTTCATCAGCTGCTGACCGGCACCCCGGCCCCGCCATTCCGGAAAAAGACTCATGCTGAAACTTCCGTGATGACGGTATTTTTCTTCCGGAGACCGGAAAAAGGAAAGCTGACCGGCGATTGTTTCTCCTGCTTCCGCAGTGAGCATACAGCTTTCACCGGAAAAACTTTGGGCTGTGGCAATTCTTTTTTTAATTGTATCTGCTGTAGTGGAAAATTCTTGCGGAGAAGCGAGGCCAAAGCCTTCTTCTGCTGTAAGGCGGGCAAGCTGCAGCAGAGCACCGGCGTCCTTCTCCACTGAGGGGCGGATTGTAATAACGGCCATCAGATAACCTCCGTTTTTCTTTTACTGTACAAAAAGATCTTCGGAGGAACAACCCGCTTTTCTTTCACGGGAAGGAGGATGTTGATATAATACGGGTAGAGGTATTAATAGACCTGCGGTAGTATGTCAATGAAAAAATAAGATGATATTTGTTTATCAAAGGACATATTCAAGAAAAAAGCCCGTAGGAAAGAACCCTAGCATTTTTGGTAAAAACTAGGAGTTCGAAAGGTTTT